>CAJUMA010000001.1 GCA_910587065.1 uncultured Bacilli bacterium
TTTTTGTACAAGTGTTTGGTTATTTTTTACGCATTCTTTTCACTTATTTACTGATGTGATATTTTGAGTTATTTATTTATTGTTTTCAAGAATTTTTTCACTTCACTTAATTTATTTTCTAATAATCTTTTATCAATTAATCTTAGTTTAATTCATAAATCAACGTTTTGGACATATTCTTTTTTAACATCCCTGTCCAATACTTCTAAATATAGATTCATTTTTCCTAAATACTCTGACATAAAATTTTCCCATCTTTTGTTTCTTGAGTTGCTATATTAACAGGTTATTAAAAAAAATTTTGTCAAACAATGTAATCACTAAAAAAATTGAGAGCATAAAAAAAGAGAACCAATTAAAGTTCTCTTAAACATACATTAATATTGCTAATACAACAAAGATTACGATAAGCATTGCTAAAGCAAACTTCCAAATAAATTTGAAATAATCTTTGAATTTTATATCTAAGCATGCAAGACCTAACATTAATATAGCACTTGTAGGAGCAATAAACTGAATTAATCCATAAGCAGCTTGTAATATTAATGCAGCAACGTTTGTATTACTAAATGTTAAGAATACAGATCCAACTGTACTTACAGTATATTGGAAATCAACAGCAAATAAACTTGTTAAAGCACCTGATGCAAAAAGTGTTCCAATATTATTTCCAAGTCCCATAATCTTATCAGCTAAATAAGAAATAGTAGGGAATATAATGGAAATTTCAAGTACTAAATAAACCATCATCAATATTGCAAGTGGTTTAATAATTACCTTAAATCCTTCTAGATATTCATCTAACATTTTATCAAATGGAATATGATAAACAAACTTTATAACTAAACTAGCAAATAGTAATAAACCTGCTCCTGCAAGTAAATCCCATTCACCAAAAGCCACTAATGAAGAACCTAAGATATAGGAATATACATTTTCGCCAAATAAAGTAGCTTCTTGTATCCATTTAGTAACATCAGCAAATACTTTAATATTAAATGCTGCTTCCCATCCTATATAAGCAAGTAGTAAAACTACAAATACTAAAGATAAGACAATTGCAAGACCAACAGAAGATATTTTTCTTTTCTTCTTGTCTTTCTTACCTTTTTTCTTATCTTCTTTTTCTTCTACTTTTGCAATAATAAAAGGATCAACTAATAAAGCTGCTTCACTTTTATTATCACTTGCAACCTTATTCATTCTAGCTAATACAAAATAAGTAAGAAGTAAATAAGCTACTGCGAATAAGACAATAGTAGATGCTAACTCAAATCCATAAGATACACCTAAACCATTAGTAGAATCTGCTAAGATTCCTGTAATCTTTGGAGCATATGTAGCCCCAAGAATACCAACTAATATACCACCAAATGTTGCAACTAGACCAGTTACTTTATCAACTTTTAGTTTTGCAAGTATTGATATAACAAATGGTATTATAGCAAATAATACTAAATAATCAGTACTTACGCCAGTTGCTGCACCAAATAATAGAATTGAAATAGCTACTAATACTTTTTCCTTTCCTTCAAATTTTGCTGCAATCTTACTTGTTAGATTATCATACGCTTCTAGTGATCCTACAAATTTATAGAAACCACCAACAACTAAAACAAACATGAACACAACAGTGAAGTAAAATATTTGTAATAAACCATAAGTAGTTAAATCAAATAACCCAACTCTGTTAAATCCATTGCTAGACAAAGTTCCAGCAGTAAAGTATGATGAACTTACTAACCAAGTTAGTAATACAGCAATTAGAACAAAAATTCCTGTAAGTTTGAATAAATCATGCTTTTCAAAAAACTTTTTCATTTCTAACCTCCTAATACAATTATACCATAATCTCGTAATTGTGTATGAAAATTTTATGAAAAAAAAGAACAAATAAAGTCATTTATTGTTCTTTTATAAACTTTTTATATTCATTATTAACTAATTTCAAAGATTTATACACTTCATTTCTATCAGTTACTAAAGATTGTAACGTTGTAGGTATATCTCGAGTAAAACCATGTTTTTCAAATTGTGACATCAAATCATTGGCATCAAAACTCTTATTCTTACATCCAACTGGATAATCTCTTATTACAAACAAGGGTGAATAATAAACAGTTTCTTCATTAATTCCTAAATGATACTGATGTCTTCTTTTAATAACAAATGGACCATACTTTTCTAAATTAGTAAATCTAACTGTATCAGCATAATGATAATTCGTAAAAGCAACCGCTGTTTCAGCATCTCTTCCCGTTACATCATAATTCATTTCTAATAAAGAGTTAATACTTGAATCATACTGAGAATACTCAACACGATCTCTTGGAAAATTTTCAATAGCTGGCAAATAAGATACCCTCACTTCTTTTGTATGCTCAGGATTCGTTTTAACAACTTCTTTTATATCACTATTAATTATATTATAAACGTAATCCTTCGTACATAATACTTCAATGAATTGATGGTCTAAACTTATATAAAAAGGTTCTAACTTTCCACCATCATTTAAAACAATACCATTTCCTTCTTCTTCTCCTCTTGCTACTAGATACTTTTTACTATCATATATTACTTCAGCAAGTTTATCAATTGATCCATTAATATCCATTAATAAATCTAAGTATGCTGTTAAACCTTCTTTTTCTTCATCACTTATTAATCTTATCTCCATAAATACCCCACCTTAAAAAATTATACTAACATATTTTATTAATAATTTCAATTTAATTTCATAAGTATTATCGAGGTGAAATATATGAATGGAACATATTATCCAAATCCAACATTTCCAAGCAATATGAATTTTGTGCCAGAACAAGAGGTAAGTACAAATACTAATATGCCTATGGAACAAAGTTATATTGAAAACATTTTAAGATTAAATAAAGGAAAAAAAGCAAAAGTATTTTGTTCTTTTCCAGACTCTAACGAATGGCGAGATAGAATCTATGATGGAATTATTGAACAATCAGGAAAAGATCATTTAGTTATGTCCTCGCCCGAAAGAGGAGATTGGTATTTAATTCCAATGATCTATGTTAACTGGGTTGAATTTGAAGAACCAATCAATTTTAAAGTTTTTTAAAGTTTAGTTAAGAAATAATTTAAATTATCAATTTCGTCTCCAAGTAATGTTACACCAAAATGGCCTGGCATTAAAGTAATATCAGTCGGATATTTTAAGATCTTTTTAATACTCATTTTCATATCAAAAGGACTAGAACCTATCATATCAGTTCTACCAATTCCTCCCTTAAAAATAAAGTCTCCAACAAACATGACTTTTTCTTCTTTAAAGTAAATACATATCGAATCATCCATATGACCTGGAGTTGCTATAACATCAAAAGAAAAATTTTCAATAACGTGATTACCTTCACATAAATTATGACCATTATAAAGTCTTGTCCCATATTTATTTAATAATTCAACTGCTGCTTTAGTATGATCATCATGACTATGAGTAATTATAATACCCAAAACTCGCTTATCACTACTTATATTAGAGGCAATTAAAGAAGCATTATCTCCCGGATCAATAATTAAAACAGAATTCCCCTTCTCTATTATGTAACAATTTGTTTGTAACTCTCCCACCACAACAACAGATATTTTCATCTATTAAAAACCATCCTTTCATGATATAATTAAGCTAAGGTGACGATATGGAAACGATTTTAATTATACTCTTAACAATTATAATAATAGCTACACTTTTAGCTATGTCCTATTTTATATTATACAACAAAATTCAATTTTCTAAAATTAGAATTGAACAAGCAGAAACAGTTATTCTTGGTGAACTGAAAAATAGATATGACCTTATAATAAAGTGTAAAAAAGCCATTGAAAAAAACACTAAAATGGATTTATCTTTATTTTCTGACTTAGAAAAAACTAAGAACTCCAATATTACTAGTTATGACTTAGAAAGAAAAATTAATGAAGCAGTTAACACTATTTATTTAATAAAAAATGACTATCCTAAAATTGAAGAAAAAAAAGATTTTCGTGAAGTAATACGAAAATTAAACGAATCAGATACAAAAATAAATGCTGCTAAATCATTCTATAATAAACATAATAAAGAATTAATAACTTTAATTAAATCTTTTCCATCTAATCTAATTGCCTTGATTCATGGAATAAAAATTCAACCATTTTATGATGCTATTGAAATTTTCAATGAAACAGATGATGGTATAAAAATATAAAACATCTTAGAATTCTAAGATGCTTTTTTATTTTAAACTAATGCTCTACCTGTAATTTTATAATATATAAATAAAACTAAAAAGAATATACCTATAACAATTAATGAAGCTAAATAGATAATCGTAAATTTCTGTTCATGTAGCAAAACTGCATGGTATGGATTTTTTTTACTAACAGTTAAATCTACATAATCACCAATCTTAGCTGTTTCTTTTACACCTGCAATAACTCTTTCATACTTTTTATCGTCTAACTTATAACTGACTATTGCATACGTACATACTCCATTTCCCACTTCAGCATCATTACTTGCACATTGAGTTTTTATCATATCAGTGATGTAAGATCTTATTGTTACTCGATTATGTTTAAGTATATAGTTACCTTTAAACATAAATATAGCTATGCTAAGTAATGCTAAGTAAATTATTAGAACCATTATTGAACCATCATTGCTATACAAATTAAATCTCTTTAAAAGAAGAATAATAAATCTATTTAAAAATATTACACTTGAAAGAGCAAACATACCAAATATTATTAAATAATTTGAAAGTAAATAAGAATACTTCGGATTTGTAGCATCATAAACTATAATATGTTTTTTTGTTATATAATCTGTACTGCTATAGCCACAAGAATTCAAATCATAACTGTGCCCTTTTACCGCATATTTATAGTTAGTACAAGGAGAATCTTTACTAAGATAATAAGCACTAGTATAACCCGATGCAAAACGCATATTAATCGGATTTATATTATATAAAAATAATAAACTTATACTCATTATAAAGAGTAAAATACCAACAATAAAAATAATTATACTCGACCTTTTTTTCATTTTATATCCCAATCTATTGGATCAATACCATTTTTCTTTAAAAAATCATTAGTTTTAGAAAAAGGTTTACTACCAAAAAAACCATACCTTGCACTAAAAGGTGACGGATGTGCACTTTCAATTACTAAATGCTTAGGATTTGTAATAAAGGCTTTTTTACTTCGAGCAAAATTACCCCATAGTATAAAAACAATTGGCGTATCTTTACTATTAAGTATTTTAATGACATAATCCGTAAATGGTTGCCATCCTAATTTTGAATGACTATTGGGAGTATCTTTTATAACTGTTAACGTACTATTAAGAAGTAAAACGCCTTCTTTCGCCCACTTAGTTAAATCTCCACTTTTAGCTGGTGTTATGCCTAAATCATCATATAATTCTTTATAAATGTTTTTTAAACTTGGAGGAATAGGCGTTGGATCTTGCACGGAAAAAGATAAACCATGGGCTTCTCCCTCACCATGATATGGATCCTGTCCAACAATTACTACCTTAACTGAATTAAAAGGTGTTAACTTAAAAGCATTAAAAACATTCTCCTTTATAGGATACACAGTTTTAGTCTTATATTCATTTGCTACTATATGTAAAAATTTTTTAAAATTTTCACTACTTTCTACAACTGAAAGAGCATTATCCCAATCGTTTCCAATCATTTCTTTACCTCTAATCTACAAACTTAATTTTATTCTTATTAAACTTCATAAGTTTATCTACTGTAATTATACTAAAAAAAAATAAAAAAACCTATCTATTATTAGATAGGTTCATTTTTTTAATCTAATCATCTAGTACCTCTTCTTAATTTTGGGCCTTCTCTATCTATCACTAGATCTGGAAAATTTCTTTCTAATACTTCTGTAAATGCTTCTATTTGCATCATCCTAACTACACGGTATTCACTTACTCCATAACCACCACGCATTAGTTGTCCAAAAATATTAGAATTATTTCTCTCTATAGCCATTTTTTCTCTTAACATTGGTATTACTTCAGGATTAAGAGTCAACATGTCTATAAAATTGGAAGCATACATGTACGGATCTGTAACATATAAAAACTCACTAACATACGCCGTATTATCATGTAAATATCCCCACATTTTTTCTAATGCTGTTGGATACATAAACACCCCTCCTAAATGTAAATAGTATTATAACATTTATTATTCCATATACAAGAAAAAAATGACTAATACTAATCATTTTTTACCTTTAAATAAAAGATCAAGATTTCCACTCATTAAAGATACTTTAAGTAATCTTTTTACAGATTTATTATTTGAATCATTATAAACACTACTAACACTACGATTATTTACAATTCCTGAAAAAACCTTAATCTCAGCATCATAATTATCACTTGCTTCTGCTATTTTTATATGAGTAGAACCACTCATTATTTTTAAACGAGTTTGCATTATATCAACATCATTCATATCAATATTACCACTACTAATACTAGCGTCTAGTCTATTTAATATAACATCATCTAAAGAAAGATTTCCTGAGGAAATAGAAACATCAAATTCATAATCTTGAGATGCTTTAGGAAGAATTATCTCAATTTCTTTATTATCATCTGTTGTTTTATTAGAGAACTCTTCAGCATTAGAGTTATATACCTGTCCATTTACAATGGTTAAACTACCAGAGGAAATAACTACACAGTTTGAAGAATTAATAGTGATATTATCATGTGAACAAGTACTAACATTTTTATTTTCAAATACCTTTACCTTATTCTTCCCCTCTTCTACTTCGTATGATTCAGAATAACGTATGAAAGGTAGGCAGATATTATCTCGATAAATATTAATTGTCCCATAGTCAATATTTACCTTAATTATTTTTTTATTAAAACTATATTCTTTTTTCATAAGCTCTCCTAATTACTATTTATGATAAGTCTCATTATTTAATATCTTAAATGACCTATAAATCTGTTCTAACAAGATTCCTCTAAATAAACCATGAGGAAAAGTATTATTTCCAAACGAAAGCTTATACTTAGAAATATCTTTTACTCGACTGGATATACCATTTGACCCACCTATAACAAATGTAATGTCAGCATGATGCATTAACCACATATTAATCTTTTCTGATAACTCTACACTCGATAAATTATTGCCATCTATTTCTAATGTGACAAGAAAATCCGTAGTTTTTATTTGCTTAAGGATTAAATCACCTTCTGTTTCAATGTCACTGTCCTTAAGTTCAATTATTTCCATTTTGTGATACTTTTTGATACGTGATTCATAATCACTTATCAAATTAGTTAAATAATCTTCCTTTATTTTTCCAACGCATATAATCTTTATCATAACTCTACACAATCTACTCTTTCCTTTTGTTTTGCAACAACTATATTATCAAAATTTACCCCATTTTCCTTTAATGATTCTCTTAACGTAGATAAAGCTAACTCTGGATCATTATTTTCTTTCGATATATGAGCTAGTACTACCTCTTTGGTATCTGGGCCAATAAATTTTGACAAATAGAAAGCAGATTGTTGATTTGATAAGTGACCTTCATCACTTCTAACACGTTTTTTTAACCAAGCAGGATATCTACCATGCATAAGCATTTCAACATCATGATTACTTTCAAATATATATATCGAATGATTACTAAGTTGATCAAATAATTTATGATTAATATAGCCTGTATCCGTGACATAAACAGCACTTTTTCCATCTTCTTTAAATATATATCCTCTGCTTCCAGGAGCATCATGACTAGTTTTAAATATTTCTACGGAAAACGTATCAAAGTTTAATGGCCCCTTATCAAATATTAAATTAGGATAATCATTTAAAAAATCTAATTCTCCCATCATTTTTTCATCAAGGAACACCATTGGAGTATTATTTTTAAAAAACACTTTCATTGCACCAGTATGATCTGCATGAGTATGTGTAATGAAAATGTAGTCTATTTCTGAAGGTAACACATTTAATTCGGCTAATCTTGTAGTAATATATTTATAATTCATCCCAATATCAATTAACATTTTTTTATTTCTTGTCTGAATAAATGTGCAGTTACCTTCTGATCCACTAGCAAGTACAGAAACTAACATGCAAATATTGACTTACATGGATCGACTGCTGTTCCTCCATGATAAGGTCTTCCTTCCCATACTCCTAAATGTAGATGTGTTCCTGTTGATGATCCGCTTGTTCCCATTAAAGCAATTTTCTCTGCTCTTTTAACAGTCTGTCCCTCACGAACTAAAATTTTTGATAAATGCATATACTGTGTAACAATACCATTACTATGCTCAATATAGACAGCTAACCCTTCAGATTTATTCTTATCATGATTAACATAATAAACTGTTCCTTCTTTAACCGAATAAATAGGAGATCCATAACCACATCCAGAAATATCTATTCCTTGATGCATTTTTCCCCAACGCCACTTAAATTTAGAAGTTATAACAAATGGTGATACTGTTGGCCAACTCCATTCTGAATTACCTTGATCATTAGTATAAATATAATAACCGCCACCAAGTTTTTTTGTACCATGAACTTCAACTTGATTTACAACTGGTTTTATGGACTGCGATTGAACAATAGTAAGTGATTGAATTTCACCATTAACATATTTAATATCTTGTGTAATTCTATTAACCCCGTTTTGTCCTTGGGTGGTGACATTAGTATAATCTGTATATTTTGTTGAATCATTAATCACTTCTGTTTTATAAGAAACATCCATATCTTCAACAGCAGTTTTACGATAAACAACACTTACTAACGGAGAAATAAGACCAACATTAATTACTTCTCCAGGTGTTAATAAAACATTTGCTGCTGTAAATTGAGGGTTAGCAATTAGTAACTCTTCAATATTTAAATTATGTTTTTCAGCAATAGACTCCAAATCTTCTCCCTCTTTTATTTGATATTTTTCTTGTTCATCCAAAGTCCCAAATAGAAGGTAACGACTTAATTCATCGGAAGTAGAAAATATGTATTCCTCCGTAGATATTAAGTCTTTTTTAATTGTTAAAGTTTCTTCAAAATACACAGAAGATATTATCTCACCTGTATCCGTTATCTCTTTTTGAGTGTTAGCTTTATAATTATCTAAATCCTCAGTTCCAATAAATGACTTAGCAGTATTATATAAGGCTTCATCAAATATATTCTTATCTAACATATAAACATGAACTGGAACGCCAGGCTCTAATATTTCACCATCATTCTTTATTTTCTTTTCGGTATAAGTTATAGTTGCATTGTAACCTTCAATTGTAAATGGTTCAATATCTTTTATTTTATTATAAATTGAAAGTGAATCAACTATTGTATCTTCATAGGTATATACTTTTTTTATATCCAAGCCACTTGGAGGATACACTTTATCAACTTTATATTTTTCTTTTATTTCTGATTGTTCAGTGTCTATTAAATTTAATAGTTCTTCTTTATTGGCTATTAAACCAATCTTTTCTCCATTAAGATATACTTGATATACTTCAATAGGTGTACCAGCTACTCTTGTATCCATACCAACAAAGAATAACAGGCACGAAAATATAACAGTTATAAATCCCCCTAAGATTTTACTCTTCATAAGTCCTCCTATTCATCCTGAACATTCTTAACATAATTTCTAAAATTACTAATGTTCTTTTCAAATAATAATTCTATTGTTCCAGTTGCTCCTGAACGATGTTTTCCAACAATTAGTTCTGATAAAGAAATATTATTTTCTTCAACAGCACCAGCCGGTTTATTATAATAATCATCTCGATAAAGGAAGGCTACTATATCAGCATCTTGCTCGATTGAACCAGACTCTCTTAAATCCGACATAATTGGTCTTTTATTTTCTCTTCCTTCAACATTACGAGAAAGCTGTGCCAGTGCTATAACAGGTACATCAAGTTCCATCGCCATTGTTTTTAAACTACGAGAAATATCTGATACTTCCTGCTGTCTATTATTACCATAACCAGGGCCTCCAGAAATCAACTGTAAGTAGTCGATTACTACAAGTCCAAGTCCTTTTCCAACACCAGCAAGTCTACGACACTTAGCACGTATTTCGCCAATCGTAATACCTGGAGTATCTTCTATATAAAGTGGAGCATCAGCCAGTTCACTCATTGCCTCATTAACTTTCTTCCAATCATCATGATTAAGTTTTCCTGTACGAAGTTTATTACCTTCTACAGCACCAACTGCACTAATCATTCTCATCATTAATTGTTCAGCACCCATTTCAAGGTTGAAAACAGCAACATTTTTACCACTAGTTACAGCAGCATTAGTTGCAATATTTAAAGCAAATGCTGTTTTACCCATTGCAGGACGCGCTGCAATAATTATTAATTCATGAGGATGAAGTCCACTAGTTAATTTATCAAAATCATAAAAACCAGTCGCAATTCCTGTTACATCCTGATTATTCTTAGCTAATGCTTCTAGTTGTTCTTTAGTACTCTTAACAACTTGGGCACTAGTTTTAAATTCTCCAGACCTTCTAGCTTTAGTAACAGTAAATATTTGTTTTTCAGCTGTTTCAATTATTGCATTTGTATCATTTGCTTCATCTCTTGCAGTAACTTCTATTTTTTCACATACATCTATTAAACTTCTTCTTAATTTCTTTTCTCTTATAATATTAATATATGTATCAACATTAGAAGCAGAGACAACTGAATCTATTACCTCACTTAGAAATTCTACACCACCAATAGAATTTATTGGTGTAACTTTTTCTATCTCATTTTTTAAGATAATTGCATCCATTGGTTCTTTTCTAGTATGAATTTCTTTCATAGCATCAAAAATAGTCGCATTCTTTTTATCAAAAAACATCTCGCTTGATAATTCTTCACAAACTTTTTCTAATGCATAGCTAGATAAAAAAGCGCAGCCTAAAACATTCATTTCTGCTTCTAAATTTTTAGGTTCATCTCTTTTAATCTCTGGCATGCCCTTCACTTCCTCTATTCAACATGTACATTTATATTTGCAATAACTCTTTTATGTAGATTAATATCTACAACATGAACCCCTAAACTATCTATCGTATGATTGCATGTAATCTTCTTTTTATCAACGTCATATCCTAATTTTTTAAGTTCATCAGATATTTGTTTAGAAGATATACTACCAAACATCTTACCATCTTTTCCTGTTTTTGCTTTAAAATTAACTGTAACACTAGCAAGACGTTTTTTCAATTCTTCACATTCAGAAACTAACGCAGCCTCTTCATCACTTCGAGATTTTAAATCTCTTTCTAATTTATTTTTATTTTGTGTATTATAAGGAACAGCAAGACCTTTACTTATTAAGAAATTATTAGCATATCCATCAGATACATCAATTACTTGGTCTTTCTTTCCTTGTTTCTTTACATCAGTAAGTAAAATAACTTTCATATTATTCCCTTCTTCCACATGTGAATATTATATCAAATTTATGCAGGCTTTGCACTAAAAACAAGATATTTATAAATAAGAGAAGGTGGCTTCCTATAAAACCACCTTTAAAACTTTATCTGTATGAAAACTATAATTATTTGCAATTAAATTAATAATTAATCTTATATCTTCTGGAGTATAATAATCTAACATTTCATCACCAATTTATTCCCTAAAAAACTTTCCAAGCTAAAATCATCAGTTAAATTATTTTCAATCAATGTTTTAATTTCTAAAGTATTTATAGGGCTTCTTTCTATAGCTTGTAAATACAACCTTTTATCTATATTTTCCCAATTTACAATTTTATTTAAATTTTTCTTTAATATTAAATCTAACCAAATTCTAGTACTTCTACCATTGCCTTCTAAAAAGGATGAGCAATATTCATTTCAACATATTTATTTATGATATCATTTAAATTTTTTCACTCATCAATTCTATTTTTTCTAACATTTTTTTTTAAATAAAGCGAATTACCAAACCTAAAATTCCCTTTAGATATATTATCTTTCCTAATCATGCCTGCAAAATCATCTAAATCAGCAAACAAATTGAATATAACCTTTTAGCATTTTCCATACTTTTTTATCTATATCATTCATAACAATTCATAAACTTTCTACGTATCATTATAATGGTTCATATATATTTATATTTTACCATAAATACGTCATTTAAACAACATAGACAAACATTTTATAACCATTCTTTATTACCTTTAATAGACCCTCTAAAAATTTTGCATCAAATTATTAAATAAATAAAAAAGGCACTTTATTAAGTGTCTTATTATTTAACAAATGGTATTAAAGCCATAAATCTAGCTCTTTTAATTTGTTGAGCTATATATCTTTGATGCTTAGCACATGCTCCTGTCATTCTTCTAGGCATTATTTTACCTTTTTCATTTATATATTTAGAAACAATTGCAACATCTTTATAATCAACGCTTTTTCCAGCGCACATTTGACAAATTTTCTTTTTCTTTCTGAAAAATTCAGCCATTTTATTCATCCTTTCTAAAATGGTAAATCATCATCACTTAGTACAACCTCTGATCCTAAATCTTTATATGGGTCTTCGCTTAAATCAGCTCCATCTGATGGAGCATCCCCACTACTATAATCAGGCATACTATCAGCAAAATCAGATCCGCCACTATTTTTGCTACTTAAAAATCTAACATTGTCTGCAACAACATCAGTAGTGTATCTTGTAGTTCCATCTTGTGCTTGATAACTACCAGTTTGAATTCTACCAGTAACACCAACCATTGAACCTTTCTTGCAGTATTTAGCAACATTCTCTGCTTGATTTCTCCATACAACTATATTAATAAAATCTGTATGGGGCTCCCCATTAGCTCCAGGGCGACCATCTACAGCAATACTAAATCTACAATTAGAAAGTCCACTAGCTGTTGTTCTTAATTCTGGATCCCTAGTTAATCTTCCTACTAAACAAACATTATTCATGTTATTACTCCTCGTCTAAATTAATTATCATATGTCTTATGATATTTTCATCAATTTTCGCTTTACGATCTAATTCACTAACGATATCATTAGTAGCATTAAAATTAACTACATAATAAAAACCAGTAATTTCTTTATTAATTGCATAAGCTAATTTTTTTTGACCTAAATCTTTTTCTTCAGTTATTTCACCCTTCATTGATGTAATAATAGATTTTAGGTTTTCAACTGAAGTTTTAACATTAGCTTCATCAATTGTAGTTTTTACTATGAACATCATTTCATACTTGTTCATATCTACACCTCCTTGTGGTCTATTCGGCTTTAAACACAGTTAAAGCAAGGAGCTCTTCGCTCGCAAGTATTATAACAAATAACACTCATTATGTAAATGATTATTTTAAATTAACCTTCTATCTTGACTAAAGTACTGTTCCTTGAAATTATCCTTATCAACTTGGTCTTTAAAAATCATGTCGGCTCGTTCATTTGCATTTCCCTCATCAATACTAAATAAATCTTTCTGTAATAATCCTGTTAAATTTTCAAACTTATAGTCAATTAATTCTTTATCAAAGCACTTAGTTTTAACACAGTTAAGAAAACTCGAAAAGAAAGTAATATAATTAAGCCATAGTCTATAATCGCTAGTTCCATTTGGCGTCCTAAACTCAATAACTTTTACTGGATCTTTTTTGTATGTGGTTAAAGTCTTTAAAGATATACTAAATGACTTAGCATTAATGTACCTTAAATAACGGTCACGCTTTTTTGCATTAGAATTATACTTTGCATAAAAGTGACTCCTTATTGGATGAGCATAATCTCCTGCTGATTCTCTAATATGATTATCTTCACCAAGTGAAAAGCGATAAACAATATTTTCATAAACAGAAAACATTTTAAGAAAATTTAAAATATCATCTTCACTAAAATCATATGCATCAAGATTAGTTTGAAAACTAGCACTATCATAAGTTGCACCTAAAAACTTTAAAGTTTTAGATAGCTTCTTAAACATTACAATATTTTCTTTAGTATTTTCTAAAACTGAACTTCTTATCTCAATTCCACCATAATCAAGTGTATTATCAACACCAATCTTAAAACTTTTTGGCACTTTTTTAGCAATAACTCTTTCTCCTTCATCATATGAAACATTTTCTAACTCAATTTCCACACCATAAGGTATAAATATTTCTGGAGTTATAATATTTTTAGCAACTAAATTCATAAGTTCCCCTTCTTTAAGTCGGTTAGTATAACAAAAAAGCAGACTTTTTGCAAAGTCCACTAATCATCTTTATAAGGATACCTATAGTAATACCTTCTTTCTTCATATTGTGGCACACTATCAAATAGTCCTATTTCCTCTTCTAATTCAGGAACTTCCGCAGTATAAATTTGATATAAATCAGCAAAATCATACTTATTAGGATTTAAAAGTAAAAATCTTAATACTTCACAAAACCTTTTCTTAGTTGATAATTCATGATAAACAAACGAATAATCAGAATTTCTTAAAGATTCTACTTCTAACCTCTCAGCAACGCCATTTAAATTCCCTTCAAAAAAACTATCATATATAATATTCTCTGACCTTTTTTTATCACATTTATAAAAAGCGTCTAAACTTCCTTTTAGCATACTAGAAATGACAATACTTTCTAAAGGATAAGACTTATCTCCAACAAATATATTCTTAAATAAGGCTTGTATATCTTTATCATTTTTCTTAACATATATTCCCTTACCAGTCAGTTCAATATCAATTGGATTAACACCTATACCTTCAAGATATTTTCTGGAAATGCCCTTTAAAATTTCGGCTTTTATGGCTTCAAATAAATGAAATTTATCTTTATATTTTAATGTATAAGAATCAATTTCTGATAAAGTAGCAGTCTTTAATTCATATTCAAATTTCTCAGGGCACCAAGGATATATATTTAGACACACAATTAAAGAACATTTAGCCTTCATAAAATCCCCCTAACATCTATTTACTTACATTAAATCTAAAATAAACTATATCTCCATCTTGCATTTTATATTCTTTTCCTTCAAGTCGAACCTTCCCTGCTTCTTTGACCTTAATCTCTGAACCATAAGTTTTTAAATCATTAAAACTCATAACTTCAGCCTTTATAAATCCTTTTTCAAAATCTGTATGTATGATACCTGCACATTCTGGAGCCTTCATTCCTTTTTTAAAAGTCCACGCACGGCATTCATCTTCACCACTAGTAAAGAATGTTTCAAGTCCAAGCAAATCATAAGTCGCAAAGATAAGTTTATCTAGTCCCGAATTAGTAATACCTAAATCAGCCATAAATGCACTTTTTTCTTCATCTTCAAGAGGAGCAAGTTCTGCTTCAATTTTAGCACACATTACAATCACGCCAGCACCTTCATTGCTTGCATACTCCATAACCTTATCAGTATACTCATTGTGTCCAATAGCAATAACTTCTTCACTCACGTTTGCTGCATAGATAATTGGTTTTATTGTAATAAAAGAAAAGTTCTTTAATACGGCCAATTCATTGTCATCAAATTCCACTCTTCTTAAAGGAATATTTTTCTCTAAATTTGCCACACATTTTTGCAAAGTATTTATTTCAAGTAGTTCTTGCTTATCTTTAGTCATAGTTGCTTTTTTACCTATTTTATTCATTCTGTTATTAATAATTTCTAAATCTGAAAGAATTAACTCAACATTAATAATTTCAATATCTCTAATAGGATCTACTCCGCCCTCAACATGAGTAATATCTTTATCATCAAAACATCTTACAACTTCTACAATTGCATCAACTTCCCTAATATGACTTAAAAATTTATTACCTAATCCTTCTCCTTGATGAGCTCCCTTAACTAAGCCTGCAATATCAATAAATTCATAAGCAGTTGGAACAATACTCTTAGGATTGTACATACCAACCAAATAATCCAATCTAGTATCAGGGACAGTAACTACGCCGATATTTGGATCAATTGTTGCAAAGGGATAATTTGCTGCCAAAATATTCTTTTTTGTAATTGCATTAAACAATGTAGATTTACCAACATTTGGTAATCCAACTATTCCTGCCTTTAAAGCCATTTTAATTCCTTCCTTCCATGTTAATTATAACACATATAAAATTTTATTATTAATCAATAATTATATATCATTTTTCTTTATATTTTAACACTCTTTTAAATTCATTTGTAAAAATTTTTAAAACTTTCCTATAAATACCTTCAACAGTTTGATACTCATCACCGTTTATTACAGACGGAGCATCAGGTATTATATATTTGCGATTATCATAAATCGAACGCTTCCCTAAATTTATTAAATTTCTTCTACCACTAGAAACTTCTAAATTAAATTCTTTATAATAAGGGTTCACTATATTTTTTAGACCATTATAGAATGTTATTCTTGCGATAATTTTGCCTTCGTAAAGAAATGATGCTGAAACAGTATCATCCGTTTTTTGAAAAACAATGCCATTTATGGTTCTAGAATTTTCCTTTTTCATATAATTTTGAACAAATCTTCTTATGATATGTTCTAAATCATTTATTACAGAAATTTTTTCTATAATTGCCTCAGTCTCTAGTATAAAATTCATACGAAAATCCATATATTCTTCTCTTATTTCTTCAATCGACTTATGATTTTTTAATATTACACAGTCATTTATTTTAAGGTAATCATCCATAATACAATCTAAAGCATTTAGATACGCAGACATACAATCTCCAACAGTATAGATTGGGCTTCTTTTTATATCACAATCTTTTGTATTACTAATTGTAATATATGATTGTGTTCTATCATTTAAAGTAGCTAAATCAAATTCAGCAAAATAGATAACATGATTTTCTAAATACAAACCTATTTCCTCTGTAAAATTGGGCAAATGTATACGAGTTTCTCCAGCAGTTATAACCATATCATAATCCAATAAACTAGCTATTTCATCACGACTTAATTTTTTTAATTTTCTCTGACATGTAATATTTTGAAGTCCCTTTTCTCTAAAATAAGCATCAACAAAGGAAAAATATTCCTCATCACCTAAAAACAAGATTTTTAAATTTTCATTATTCTTAGAAACTAAGGGTTCTTCTTTTACTTCATTTTGCCTATAACGATGCAAAATGCAAAAAACATCACTTTCATCTAAATTAGTTCGAGCAATCTTAGGTGTAAATAAAGAAAAATTGTGGTCATGTATCTCAATAAAAGGAATATTATCTTTCCATATTTTATCTATTAAACGTTTTTTTTAGTCTATCTGCTCTTCTTCCGCTATAAAAGGCATCACTGATTGCCGCAAATCCTATATCATTCAAAAAGGATGGATTTTCATTTAAATATTCTAAAGCTCTATCCTCAGATGAAATCCAAATAATATTCCGATACCCATAATTATTAAGCATCTTATAATGTTTTCTATTTTTACTTAATAAAAAAACTTGCTTTGTTTTTTCCATAGTTATCAGTCCACCCTTGTTGTTTAAATCTTATTATAACAAAAAAAGAATCAGTTTAAAACTAATTCTTTAAATTTAATTCAGTAGTTTTTTCTTTTCCATCTCTTAAATAAGTAATACGTACTTTATCACCTACTTTAGATTTAAATAAATAATATTTTAAATGTTTAAAATCTGTTATTTCATAATTATCATATTTTATAATAACATCTCCAGCTTTTAAGCCTGCACGACTAGCATTTGAATCGTTCATTACTTCAACTACTACTGCCCCATTTTTTACCTCATCAGGTAACTCAATATTATTTGCTTTTGCACCAGCAACATCAGTCATTGAAACTCCAAGAGTGGGCTTTTCACCACCATTATCTTTACCATTTTCAACATTTTCAGCAACCTCTAAAGCATCTTCTATAGGAATCGCAAATCCAATATTCTCAATACTAGTTTGAGAATAAGATGAGGATAACTTACTATTGGTTATTCCTACTACTTGTCCATTACAATTAGCTAATGGACCGCCAGAGTTGCCTGAATTTATAGAAGCATCAATTTGTAAAAGTTTCATATACCATGTATCTGTACTCTTTTGATCACGATTACCGCCAAAGAAACTATAAACATCAGATGATGATGAGCTACTTTTCATCTCTACTAGTCTATTTTTACCACTTAGTATTCCTCTCGTAACAGTAAAAGAATAATCTAGACTTACGGGAGTACCAATAGCGAATACCGTATCACCAACTCTTAACTTTTCAGAGTCTCCTATTTCAGCTACTGCAAGAACACTTGATGCATCAATCTTAACTACAGCAACATCAGAAAACTCATCACTACCAATTAAAGTTCCAGGGGTAGAAACTCCATTACTCATTTCAACATCAATTGACTTAGAACCATCAATCACATGATGATTAGTTAGTACATAAGCAGCATTGTTTTCTCGTTTATAAACAAAGCCACTTCCCCAACCAGAGATACTTTTTCCATCTTTAGATACTTTTACAACAACTGTTGCATCATAAAGTTTTTCAACCGCATCAGCAATCCCTTCATCAGTCACAGTAACCTCTTTAGAAACTTTTTCTTGAATCTTAGTTTGTGAATTAAAAATCTCATTTAAAGGCACATAATTTAAAACAACTGCAATTCCAGCAATTACAACAAGCACAATAATTGCAGTAACAACAAGCGCTTGAACTCCACTTTTTTTATTTTCCATAAATTTCCTCCTAATCTTCTAAAAGTGATTTATAGTTTATTGGAAATCCCATTCTATCATATACTTGATCAATTGAGATAACATTTAATTTACCGGACAGTTTATCAAGTTCATATGAAACTTCATTAATAAACATTCTAAAATCATCTTTAGATAACATATATTTAAATATAATAACTACTGAAAATAAATCTCCTTTACCATAGATATATTCATCATTTATGAGTGGTATATTAAGTTTTTCGTGATATTTATTATCAGGTATAAATTTTTGAGTGCGATGCTCAAATAAAATATCTTCATGTGCACACAAATTACGATAGTTTGATAATATTGGTAAAAAAACTGCCAAGGCTTCATTATCAACATTAAATTCTTTAGCAATCTCCCTTTGATCAGACAATTTCATTATAGTATAAAGCTCACTAGTTATACCAAAAGACAAAACTTTAACAACAATCCATAATGGTATATATCCATAATTATTTATATAGTGTTTAGTTGCTTCGTGTTGTCCACCATTAACTCTTATCTGTCTTTTCATTTTTTTTAAAAGATCATTAACTTGTCGTGCTCTCTCTGGTGCCTGGTTATAATTTGAAGGCCTTAAATAATCACTTTCTTTATAACCATACTTTTGTGAAAGGGTATATGAAAATATACTTTTACAATTATTTTCAATTATTAAGATATTTTTAAACATTATATTTCTAAGCTGTCTATCAAAGTAGAAAAGTGAATATAATTCTTTAAATGTCGTTCCAGTTCTAAACTGTTTTGGATTTTCGGGATTCATAAATAAATGCCTATAACCCATTAAAAAGAAATAATTCTCTCTCAAAATTATATCCTTGGTATAAGACACATCATCTATGACCAAACCTTTAGCATCTAAAATTTGGATTTGCTCATCTAAAGTTTTAAATATCTTAGTCCCCATATTTTATTCACCTATTATTGATTTTACCACATCTCACACTAAAAATATATAACTTAAATATGAAATAATCATGAAAAAAGAAAGCTTATGCTGCTTTTCCTTCATCATTTACTAATGTTAAATTCTTGTTTTTTGTTAATTCATCACTAATACTAGTCGCTTTATTTTGTATATCTTGTTCTGATGGCACAGTATAACTATTATTAATATAATCTGTTAAAGCTTCTTTATATTCCTTAAGTCTAACTACTTGTCCTTTTAATCTAGTCAAAAAATCTACAGCAAGCCTTGCATTTCCTGAAGCAACAATTTCTTTAATAGACATTTCACAAAACGAATTAAATATTCTATCACAATTGCTACATAGTTTTTCAAAAACTGATGTGTTAGACTTAGTAATTAATTTTTCTAAAACTAAATCTACTCCATCCAATTCTTTAAGAAGCAACTCTATTTCATTTTTCACTTTATCACCTTCTATTTATATTATTATAGCAATTTCTTAAAGATTAATAAGTATATGCTTAATAATTTGGCATTTGTTTTACAAAAGAAAAAAGTTTATTTTTCTAGCATAATATTTAAATTGTCAAGTGTATTTTTTGTAATTTTTTACATAAAAAATAGGTTTATTTAAAACCTAAATCTTTTACTAATTTATTCATAAGTTTTTCTTGATCTTTTGGCGATTCAATAACAATATAAGAGTCTTCAATCCAACCAACAAAGTAATATTTAGTATCATCAGTAACAACTAAATAAGTCCAGTTATCTCCACCATCAGTACTTTTTTTATAATCACTTGCCGCCCTATTATAAACATTCTTACATTCATCTAAAAATATTCCTTGAATATCATATTTCTTATCACCCTTAACATAATTAGCCTTTGCTTCACCCTTAATACCATATAATGCTCTACTTGCATAACCAACTTGTTCTGTTGAATCATAAACATCAAACTTAGCTTCTTCTAAAATACTTTGAATCTCACTTGGATCTTTTGACTCTTTAGTCCCTGCACAACCACACAATAATAAAGGCACTATCAAAACTAATAATAATTTCTTAAATAATTTCATAAACATCTTCCTAACTAAAAAGATTTTCTATTGACCACATCATAAGTATCACATATCGCAATAAAAGCATTTTGATCAATTATCTTTATTCCTTCTTTTAATTTAAAATAATCCTTAGTATCAATAACGGTCAATAATATTTGATTTTTCTTTTTTGTAAAACCACCCTTAACATCTAGGACAGTTAACTCATATTTTAAATCATGAATGATATAATGTCTAACTTCTTTCTCTTTACTTGTAATAATGTAAAACATTTTCGAATCGTTTATACCGAACCTTGTTTTGGTAATCATATATTTTGAAATAAATATAATCACAGTCGAATAAAGTGTAATTTGATAACCTAATATAAACAATGAAATAGCAAGTAATATGACATCTAATAACCATGAATATATTTTACTATGAAACTTTGTAACTTTTCCAAACATTTCTTCAAGAAGAAAAACGACACTTGCTGATAATCCTTGTTTATAAATAAATGAATAGCCAAAGCCTGTAAGAAATCCAACAACTATTATAACTAACAAAGTCTCTGGCAACTCAATAACATAAAAAGAAGTTAAAAACGAGAATAAGTAAACAAATATAGGTATTAGAAGTGAAGGTAACAAATACTCTTTAATTATTTTTTTATCTAAAAATAAAGAAGATAAAAAAATTCCAAGAAGATTTAAAACGAAAATATTTATACCTACATTTATTCCATTTATATAGTATAAAAGCGTAGCAAAACCATTAATACCAAACGTAAGTAAATTATTTGGTATTATGATAAAATCTATTGCAAAAGCAATAAGAGCACAACCAAATATCACATTTAAATATTTAATTATTTTTTTCATTTAATCCCTTCATTCTTAAAACTGATTCTATAAACGGATAGATATCTCCATCCAAAACTTTTTGATAATTACTTGTTTCATAATTACTTCTTAAATCTTTTACTAAACTATAAGGTTCTAAGACATAATTTCTAATTTGACTACCAAAATCAATATTGGCATTTCCTTTTAAACTATTTATTTCTTTATTACGAGCTTCTACTTCCATTATTTTAAGTTTATTTCTTAATATACTTAAAGCAATCTCTTTATTCTTAAGTTGACTTCTCTCATTTTGAACAGTTATAACTATACCAGTTGGTATATGCGTAACTCTAACAGCTGAATCTGTTGTATTAACTCCCTGCCCACCATTTCCACTACTTCTGTAAACATCAATTCGAATATCACTGTCATTAATAACGACATCTGTTACACTTTCTAACTCTGGAGTAACATTTACTGCTGCAAAAGATGTCTGTCTTTTACCCGCTGCATTGAAAGGAGATATTCTAACTAACCTATGAACACCTATCTCATTTTTTAAATATCCATAAGCATAATCACCAGTTACATATACCAAAACACTTTTAATTCCTGCTTCTTCACCTAAAGACTTTTCAACGACATTATATTTAAAACCAAATTTTTCAAAAAACATAGTATACATTCTTAAAAGCATATTTGCCCAATCTTGAGCTTCAGTACCACCTGCTCCTGGATGTATTTCTAAATAACAATTATTACAATCAAACTCCCCATTTAAAAGAGTATTTATTTCATAATTCGAAATCTTTTCTTTAATCTTAATTAAATCTTTTTCTAATCCTTCAATTAATTCTAAATCATTTTCCATTTTTATTAGTTCAATTAATTCTAAACTATTTTTTATTGAGCCAATTATACTATTATATTCATCAATGATTTTACTTAAATTAGCTAGCTCTTTATTAACATTATTTGCATATCCTTGATTGCTCCAAAAATCAGGTTCGTTAGTAATACTTTCTAACTCTTTTCTCCTCTTTATTTTCGCATCTAAGTCAAAGTGACCTCCCAATAACTTCAATTGTTTTGTTCAATTCGTTATAACCATTTTCTAATTCGTTAATATTCATAAGTATCACCCAACAATATTTTATCATGCCACTAAAAAAAGAGAAAGAAAAAATCACTTAAGTGGTTATCTTCTTTCTAACATTCTAACTCTTTCTTCAAAATATTTATAATATTTATCTTTTTTTAATTAGTCTTTTTGAAATCTATTGATTCACCAATATTTAACTGAAGTTTAGAAAAAAGTTTATAAGAACCTTTCATTCCAAATGAAACAAGTAAAAACTTACCTAATAAAGCAATCTTTGGTACTCCCAATTTATATGAGTTTGTTCACTTTAGCAAGTACTTCTTTATTCATTTTTATTTCCTTTCAAATAGACTTTTATCTACTCCACACTTTGGGCACTTAAAATCATTAGGTAAAGTATCACCATAATAAACATATCCACATATAGTACAAACCCATGCTGTACGACCATCTTCAGTTGTAGCTTTAACAAGTTCATCTTTATGGTTTTGATAATAATTATAACTCATTGCTTCTTCATCACGAAACTTATCTGCTTCAATTAGTTTGCCAATGAATAAAGTATGTGTATCATTTTCTATTCTGTCAACTATTTCGCAAACCATATATCCTAAGCTATTTTTTATAATTGGAACTCCGGCGTCTTCAAACATATCAATATTTTCATATTTATTAATATCACGCATTGAGTTAAGTCCAAACGTTTTTATTAAGTTTCCATCTTCTGACATACCTAAAATAGAAAGAGCAAACTTGTCATTTTTATGAAGTAATTCATTAGTATAATTGCTTTTCATAACTGCAACACTAATTAAAGGATTATCTCCGCCACTTATTTGAGAAACTGCATCAACAATGCAACCGCCGCCGCTAGTTGTAAGTACATACAATCCTTGAGTAATACTTCTTGTTATTTTTTTATTTTTCACAAATCATCTTCCTTTTTTTATATTATTTGTTTCTAACTTTTTATCAAGCATTTGTAAAAATTTTAAATATAAATCTTCATTTGGACAATTATATTCATCATAACTCATAAAGACTTTAGATTCTAAACTTAATATTGCAACTTTTTCTTGCCTAATAATATCCTCATTATCTAAACACCAATCTCTTTGCCAGTCTGTAATAACTTCAGGCATAAATATTGTATTAGTCTCATCAATATTAAATACTAAATACCCTAGATATGACAAGTATTTTGCCATTACATATGCTGGCGGATATTTATATCCATCAATTTCTAAACCATGATCTTTCATATATTTTCCTAAGGGACCTGAATGTCTTTCTTCTTCCCCATACTCATCAAATCCCAAAGTTTTATTTAAAATTTCTTCATCGGTCTTTGGTGGAATAACAATAGCTCTTCTAACAACAGTTATTTCTAATTCTTCCATACTACCACCTTAAGTTTATTATACTACATATCAAGAATAAAAAGAATCTATTGACAAAGAATTTGTTAAGTTTTCTTTCTGTACTTCTACAACACCTTCTTCATCAACATTCATAATCCACCTTACTAATCTAATTGATGCATGCTCTAATTCTAACGCTGTTATACCATTAGGATGTACACAAGATCCATCATTAAAATATTTGTGTTCAAAATTCTCTGGTAATATTGGACGATGCGTATGACCAGCAATTATAATCTTCTTATTTTTGCCCGTCCACTTAACTAATTTTTTTTCAACATTTTTTGATAACTTATAATTTTTAGCTGCACTCGTTGGATCATTAATTCCAAAACCTTCAACATTCTTCCATACATAACGAACTAAAAAACGAGATAAACGCCAAAACGTACTATTTAATAAATCCACCTGGTGACCATGTATTAAGAATAATTCTTTTCCATCATAGTTTAAAACTACTGATTCGTAAATATCCAAGTCTTTTAAAATATCACCATAATAATTATTCTTTCTTAATTTTTCAATATCATGATTTCCCGAAAGCATTATTAATCTTTTTTCTTTATTAAAATTTTCAAGTAACTTATATGTTGATTTGTGCCCCTCAATTATACTCTTTATATCCTTTACTTCCCAGAGTTCATCTCCATCTCCTAACTCAATATAAGTAAAATTATTTTTTAAATAATATTTTAAAGCACCATTATAGATAGTTTCATTTTTTAAGAAATTATCTTCATTATTACCTTCACCCCTATGACAATCACTCATAATAACGAGTTTCGTTTTTCTATCTATATTTATTCTTCTAGAGGATAAAAATAATTTATCAATTCTTTTCATTTAAATCACCAAAAATATTTTCTACTAAATCAGAAACTAAAATATAATTTCCACTTTTAGAATCATCAATACCATTACGTTCAATATTTTTATCAAAATAGTCTTGATATAGACACACATTAATTTTATTTCTTTTTTGAACAAAATAGTCACTTAGAAAATTTCTTGTCCAAACTCGTTTTGATTTTGGACTTTGAAAGCAAAAAATAAAGGTATTATCTATTACATTATATTCACAACTATAGTGATTTAATTTTTTAAAACTCTCTAAGAAAGCATCCAAGAATTCTTTATCAGGAAATGTTATACATATATCCATCTTTAAATCTTTTGGATCAGAAAACATTCCTAATTTAAAAGCAGCTAACCACCAATTAGTATCAGATACTTCTATAATCTTTTCACCATTTTTATATAATATAAAACTCATACTTAAAAGATTCTCACTAGCTCCATAGATTGTTTTTTTAGACACTTCTTTATCTTTAGTTCGATAAATTCCTATTTCTGCTCCTGTTGTTATACCATACTGACCTTTCCAAAACGATATTAAATAATTATAATCTTTATATTTAAAATAGACTCTTTCTGTATCAATTATTATACTAGCAAATGGAGCAAGCAAATCATACGTATATCCATAACCAAATACCCTTTGCCATGAATTATTTAAAGGAATGAAAGCATCCTTTTTATAGTCATATTTAAATCCAACAAAAGTTAAACCATCATAAGAAATACTTCCATACTTTTTAACTAATATATACACAATTAATTTTGTAATAACATAAACAAAATAAATTGTTAATAAACATATAAGTATAAACATATTATCACTTCCCAATATATAATATGTTTAAATACTTATCGTGTTTAGGACAAAAAAAGATGATATTAATCATCTTACATAAGTGGTGTAAATAATCTTAAAACAACTTGCCAAAGTCCCTTAAATATATTAGGTGTAACTCCTTTCTTTGTTAACTTATGACTATCCTTAAAAGTAGCTAAGAAATCATTCTTAATATCATTAATTAAATATACCCCACATTAACTGTCAAAGTATAAACTTGTTTTTATCTAGAATTCCTGAAATAACAATTCGAACATCAACACCTCTTTTTGCAGCGAAGATTAAAGCATTAGTCATGTCTGAGTCCATTATTAAATATGGTGTCATTATATATAAATGAATATCTTCACCAATAACTTCATCATCCAAAGGTGTTTATCCATAAGGAACAGTATACCCATTTTTCTTAATACTTTAAGAAAAATTGTATCTATAATCATTAAAGTTCTTATCAACATTTCTATATGAATTCCACATTGTTAAACAGTAAAATTGAAGACTGCATCACCAACTATTTTAATGGCCTAAATGTTCCTAATAATAAGCAAAATATATCACGCACTACAAAGTGTGTTTTTATTTTCATCAAAAAAACGGATAACATAATCCGTTTAAACTACTCAGTTGGTTCTGTTTCAGAATCACATTCACAATTTTCACAATTGCATTCTTCGCCTTCTTGGCATTCGCAATGACATTCACCTTCACATGTACACTCCATGCCTTCTTGGCATCCACATTCACATTCTTCAGTGCAATCACATTTCTTTTCTTCGTTCATTTTTATCCTCCTTTCTTTTACTCATTTTCATTATAAATGATTAATAACAAAAAAGTAAATATCTGAGTATTTTTTTCGACAAAATATTACAAAAAAAGAGAGAAGATTAACTTCCCTTTTTACATTTCAGTATAAACACTAACGCTAGCAAATGTTCTATTCATTAATTCTTGATATAAAGAATTAGATGCTAATACATCTTTGTTTTTACCCTTAGCTAAAACTTTACCTTTATCCATTACTACTACTCGGTCAGCCACCATCATCATCTCTGGTTTATGTGTAACTAAAATAATTGTGTGATCACTTTTTAAATCATTTAGTAACGCACTAATCTGAGTTGTAGTATCAGGATCAATACTACTAGTAACCTCATCAAAGAGTAATATTTCCGCTTTTGTAAGTAAAGCTCTTGCAATAACTAATAATTGCTTTTGACCTTCCGAAAAAAGTGTTGATTCAGGATCAATAACTGTATTATATCCTTTAGGTAAAGAACTAATAAAATCATGAATGCCTACCCTTTTACAAGCCTCTATTTGATTATTCAGATTAGAATCAACTAAAGATAAATTATCTTTAATACTCATCTCAAACATAAACGGTTTTTGAAATACACCAGAAATATTTGAAGAATAAACTTTTTTTGTATAATTATAAATACTTTCGTCATCTATTAAAATACTTCCAGATTTTATTCTATCAAGACGATAAAGTAAATTTAAAATAGTTGTTTTTCCTGATCCACTTTTACCAACTATTGCAGTAATTTCATTAGGAAAAACTTTAAATGAAACATTATTTAAGATTTTCTTACCCCTGATTTCATAATTAACATGGTCGAAGTTTACTGAACCATTAATATAGTCATTATCAATTTCACCATAGTCTAAAACAGTTGATGAAGTATAATTTAAAATATTAGCTATACGATTAATACGAATTCCATAATTACTTAAATTAAGTAAATAGTCAAGCATTGTATCAGTAACTGTAATAGTCATTTCAAAATAACTTATAAGCAAAACTAGTTTATCTAGTGCTAAACGACCATTAACAACTAAGAAAGCTAAGAAAATATATAAAGCTATTTTACCAAAGTAAACCAGGTAAGGAATCAAACAATATCTCGATGATGTATATTTTCTTTTTAACTTATACTGTTCCTTCCAACTCTTTCTTGTTTTATCTAATTTATTATTTAAACTGTCCATAATATTTAAACTTTTAACTTGTTTTAAATTAGAAAGACTCTGATTAAATGTATCAATTATTTTATCTTCATACTTTCTTGTACCTTCATAATGTTTCGATATTTTTTTAGAATTGGTATTCATTAATTTTAAATATATAAAATCAACAACAAAAGCAAATAAAGCAACGAATACATTATAATAGCAAAATATAAATAAAATAACGACAAGTTTAAGAATTCCCATTAAAGCTTCTGATGCACAGTCAACTATATCTACTAAGTATCTAATATCGTCACTGCAAGTTTCAATAACTTTACCCTTAGACATCTTACTAAATATCGTGTCATTAGAGATTACATGATCAAATAAGTCTTTTTGAACTTCTAAATGATAATAGTCTGCTAAAATCGTATACGTATAATAGTTCCAACGTAAACAACCAAAATAAGCAATATAAAACAACAAATACATTAAAACATATATCCATATACCATTAAAATTATTTTCGGTAATAGCAGCTATTATTCCAGATGTTGCAAGTGGTGGTAATAAGCCAGCTACGTTATAAAGACAACAGCTAATAAACATTTGCACTACCATGCCTTTTTTCTTATCAGCTATTCTCATTATAGTTTTAAAGATATCAAAATATCTTTTCATAATTACTTAATATCTTTCTCATATTCAATATCATTGATTGAATATTTTTTAGTTTTAGCAATAAAGTTTAGTACCTTGTTAGCCATAAATACAATCAAAGCTAGCAAAATAAAATAGGCAAATCCAAATGTTGTAAATTTGGGCTCTGTTTTCGTGAGAAGTCCAATAATTGAAACACCTGCACTCATTGAAGTAACAATTGTTAAACTGTTAATTGAATTACTAGTTACATCTTGTTTTAATCCATTAAATAACTTTTGAGCAGAACTTACATAGTCTTTCGTCATATTCCAAATTTGTTTAATATAATCTAAAGTATCACGTAAAGTTTCATATCTATATCCACTAATTCTTAAGAATTCCTCTAATTCAGAATCAGATTTAGCAATCTTCTCACGTGTAGATATATAAGAACTCATTTGATTAATTCTACCACTTATTAAACTTATCGTCTTAGCATAGCCATCTAATTTAGATGTGAATTTAACAATATCAGCACCCTTAACATTAGCATTCTCCTTAACTACATCAATTTTTTCCCAAATAATTCTATGAATATTTAAATAACGATGCAATTGTCCCTTAAATTCACGAATAAATATTTGCTCTTCAATATATCTTTCAATATTGGATATAGATTGACTTTTGTTATTAATGAAATAGTACTTATCTCCTCTAACAACATCATACTTTTCATTTTTAAACTCAAAATATTTTTGCTTTTCTGTTCTTGACAAAAGTTCATTTATTTGATTCTTAGTGGCCTTATCAACTGTAACAAAATATGGATAAATAGTTTCTATGCTAGCAAGTTCTTTAGGAATTGGTGCACCTAAACTAAAAAGATAAGACAAAGCAGGTGACAATTTGTTTTCATAATAATCAGTTACATGATCAATATCTGCAAATAATGTATCTTCACTGACTTCACTATTTTTAAGTGTTATTAAACCATCTTCAAAAATCTTAACAGTTATATTAAGAGAAGTTGTAAATTGAATAAATTCTTCACCAGCTACATCATAATCAATTTTACCTATTTTTAATTCTTTTTTATACTCTGCAAGTTTTTCAGGATCTAATGCTAATTGAGATGATCCATCTCTTAAGAAATCATATATTTCTGATAATTGAAGCATGGTTCTTTGAAACCAACCACCAACATAAACATTACTTATCTTCATAATACTTCACTCCTAATTTATTTTACACCTATAGAGAAGAACTTAGCATCATCAACATGAAAGCCAAAGTTTTTATAACAAGCATGGGCTGCCTCACGGAAATTCATTGACCATAACTCCATTGCAACGCACCCATTATCCTTGCATATTCTATTACACTCTTCTAGCATTTGAGTTGCTAAATTATGTCTTCTATAATCTGGTCTTACACAAACATGATTTAATATGGCATATTTATTCATCTTTTCATAAATTGTTGGAATAATAGTTATCTTAGTATGAGCAATAACCTCACCATCAACAGACCCAATTAAATATATTTGATTTTTATCATCTTTAGTTTCATTAAAAACTTTTTTTGCATAATCTAAACTGGTCTCTTCTTCAAAGCATTCATTACAAAGTTTTATAATCGCTTCTACATCATTTTCATTTGCTATTCTAAAATCCAATTTCATTCTATATCCTCTTTTCTTCTATTTATATATTTTCTATCAATATAAGAATATCATGTTTTTTGTCAATTCTTACATTTATTTCGTAAAGTTTACTTTTAATATACACCATTATTGTAAAGGCACTTCTAACAACCTAAAAAAACTCATAAAAATGAGTTTTATTTAAATTTAACTATATTTACGCCTTCTAATTCAAGCAATTTAAGTTTTCTCTCAATTCCCCCCGCATAACCAGTTATTTTATTATTAGTTCCAATTACTCGATGGCAAGGAATTATTATTGAAATAGGGTTACGTGATACGGCCCCACCAATCGCTTGATATGATTTGGTATTAAGTAAATCTGCAATATCTTTATAAGTAATCGTATCTCCATAGGGGATAGTCTTTAACACATTCCAAACACGCATTTCATACTGAGTTCCTTCTAACTTTATTTTTAACTGTTCAATATTTGGTTTGTTATCACTAAAATAATTATCTAACCAATTTTTAACTTTTAAAGTTTCTTCATTATCCGAATAAAAATATATATCTGTTTTATATCGCGAAAGGAAATGCTTTTGTCCCGCAAACCAAAGACCACACAGCATGTCACCATCTAAAGCGATAACAATTTCTCCCATAGGTGAGTAATACTTAGAAAATATCATTTTACTTAAAAATCCTTTCATTAGACATTTTATTTTCGGAATATCAACATTATATTGCTTAAATTAATTATAACATAGAATTTTTAGTTTAAACACATGGATATGGGCAATCAGAGCAATTATGGATATTGTTCTTCTTTAAAACTTTAAGTCCATCCTTGCTATTAATAATAACGGATTCTTGAGATTTTATATCTTCATCACTTAACGATTCGCCCCCATTCATTAGTTGCAAATGATTTTTTACTATCTCAAAGCCTTTTTCAGTCATTATATAGACAGGTATTTTTACTCCAACTTGTAAAATAGCATTCGGGGCAATTTCTGATTTAACATACTTTGATGCACATGACCAAACAACATCGGCATAATCTCGTATAGAAATAGCCGTAGCATAATCTATGCCTGTAGAACATAAACCAAATTTATATATTTTTATATTATTCTCCTTTTCTAATCTTTCAAGTTCTCTATGCAATTTATTATCCTGAGCTGCTACTGAAACTGCAATTTTTTTATACCCTAAACTTATTGCCTTTTTTACTCCCTCTAATTGATCAATAATGGCCGTATAAGGAAATACTGGTATAATACCTGCTTCTTTAGCCCTTTCAAGAATTGTTTTGTTAGGACTTGTATGAAAAAGTCCTGTCATTCTCTTAACTGCACCTTGAGTATTAAATTCATTAGTAGTGATTATTGTTCCTAGATTATTAGAAACTATGACAGCGGCATCGATAAGTCCTGTTTTAAAGGCTGAAGACATTGTCTCACTTGCTCCAAACAAAACATTTGCTTCACAAGAATTTAAAGGTCTATTAGTATCAAAATAACCACTTTCAATAACTACTTCATTTATTAGATTACACATTTCTTTAGTTTGTTTTCGTAAATCTGATTTACCTAAACACTCAATTAATTTCTTAGCATTATCCCCACCAACTTCTTCTAAAAGTTTTTTCATAAGTGGACAATATTTAATAGGTATGGGTGTGGCAGCCACAGCTTTCAATTTATTAGCATTTTTCATTAGTAGAATATAACTTCCAAACATTCTAGTAATATGAAAACCACTTGCATCTAAAGAATCTCTAATAGCATGAAGAATTTTACTTCCAACATCTCTAATATTATTATCTAAATTCTTATTCAATAAAACTATGTTAAGCCTACCATCTGAAATGTACACATTATCATCTTTATTTAACATTCCATTTTCTGTAAGTATATTTTTTACAAAAGCAATTAGTTGATCATTAAAATTTTTATAATCAATCTTAATTCCCTCAAAATATTTACTTAAATCAAGATTATTTAATCTAAAAGTCATATATATACCTTTAAATCTATACTTTTGAACAAAAGTGTGATAATCACTTTCTGAAGTTTCTGAAAAAAATTCCGTATAATAATATTCTAAATCATTTATTTCATTCATATTTTCGGAAACACATATAGGTGAAGATAACTCGCCATCATAACCTTCAAATAAATAATATCCAACGATATTTTCATATAAGATACCTTCCTTACATATTTGCTCTTTTAACATATATATCACCTCTTCTGCTTGTATTATAGAAAAAAATATGGTATAAATAAAATATATATTTTTTATTTTAGACATAAAAAGGACTTATATATGGATATTAACTATGAACACTATAAAATTTTTTATTATACAGCAATTAATAAAAGTATTTCTAAAACTGCTGAAATTCTTTTAATCTCTCAGCCAGCAGTTTCTTATCAAATAAAAGCATTAGAAGAAACACTCGGTATAACGCTTTTTGTAAGAACAAAAAAAGGTGTTTCATTGACAGAAGAAGGAGAAATACTTTTTACTTATATAAAAAAAGGTGTGGAAGCATTTACAAATGGAGAAAACGCTTTAACTAATTTAAAAAATTTAGATTATGGAAATATTAGGATAGGTTCAAGTGCAACAGTAAGTAAACATGTACTAATGCCTTATCTTGAAAAATTTCATAAAAGTTATCCAAATATTGAAATCAACATAACGAATAACTTAACTGAAGAATTATTAAAAGATTTAAGAAACGGAAATCTAGATATATTAATACTTAATATGCCAATGGAAGAATATAAAGATTTAAGTGTTAAAAAAGTTATGGATGTTCAAGATATATTTGTAACAAATAAAGACTATTACAAAGAACTAAGCGGCAAAATTAATCTTAAAGAACTAAATAAGTATCCTTTACTATTTCAAAAAAAGCCATCCAACACAAGAGAATACTTAGACAACTATTTAAAAGAAAATAAAACCACCTTAATACCTAAAATGGAAATCGTTAGTTATAATTTAATTATGGATTTTTTAAAAATAGGATTTGGCATTGGCTATGCAACAAGAGAATTTATTCAATCTGAACTCAATAACAAAGAACTATATGAGCTTGATGTTACCCCTAAAGTCCCTAAAAGATATATTGGTATAGTTACTCTTAAACAAAGAGTGCCAAATTTTAGTGTCAATAAGCTAATTGACATAATAACAAAAAAATAATGCGCAAACATTATTTTTTCTTATACCATTTTTTTGTATAACTTAAAACATTTATATTTCCTAAAACAAAAGCTACAACATATATTGGTGAATAACAGTACAAATATCTAGCTCTTGCTTCAAATAAGGTTAAAAATAAGGTTATACCAATTAAAGTAAGCATTACTACTAGTTCCTTTTTAGAGTTTGCTTTTTTTACACAAAATGGAATATAAAATAGTAAAGTTAACCAAAACCATTGAGCAATCAACAAATAAACTTTATAAAAAGATCCATCATGAGTGAAAATATTATTAATAAATTTCTTAATGGGATGTGACTGCTTTTTTACATTTAAGAAAAATGCTCCTTCTTTACCCCAAGCAAATGAACCATCATTATAATTAACTAAAGTTTTCTTTGAAAAAAAGTCAAGATGTTCTTTTAAAGATCTTTCTGATAATCTCTTTTTTATTTTATCAATATTTTGATTCATACCATATTTAATTGAATCATCTACATCACTGCCATTAAATATACCTTGTGTTTCTTCATTTAATCCCATCGCGATAAAATGTACTAGTTTAAACTCAACAACATTTGGTACCTGATAATATTCAACATAAACTCTTGCAGCAGCATTTATACTAAATACAACTAAAAATCCTAAAAGTGAAAGTGAGATGTTCTTTAAAACAACTTTCAAATTCCATTTTCTAAAATTAAGAATTCTTCTTAAATTAGTAAGTAACTCAACAATAATTATAGCAAGTAAAACAATTATAACTGTAGGTTTAATATAATAACCAAATAGCGATAATAAACATATAAAAAAATAATCATAACAATCTTTTTTATCTTTCGTATAAATATACAAAACAAGAATTGGAAATATTAATGCAAATGTATCAGAATATACAACAAGTATCCAAGGACTTAACACAACAAGCGGAATTAAAAATATATAAGAACTTAAAGCATACCTATTATTATGGGTTAAATTCTTAACTGTTAAAGAAGTAAAAATTGCACTTATATTAACGAACAAAGAATTAAAGAAAAGAAAGATAAAATTAGAGTTTCCAAAAAATGGTATATTTCTAAATAGTATAAGTATAAACGTTAACATTGTATTGTTAGGATACCTTGTCATATATTCCATGTCATTAATAACTTTATAATTAAGGAAATGTTCAACAGTTCTCAATAAATGTCCAGCATCCCAAGTAGGAGTGAAATAACCATAAACTTCTACAAACATCTGAACAAAAAATAAGACTAAAGAAAGTATTGCAAGTACTATATAGTATTTTTTATTTGAAAAATCTTTTATATTTTTAAAAAAGAAAAATATAAAAAAAATTATAATTATAAAAATAATAGAAAAAATATTACTTAACAAATAGTTTCTTTGATTAATGTAATCTATATTCCCAAAAAAGAACAAGAGTATAAGAATATAACTAAACATAACAATAAATATTACTGGTATCGTTTTTTGTAAAAATTTCATAAATCCCAATCCTTAATAAACCGCACTTTAAAGTAATTATACATAATAAAGAAAATATATACAATAGAAAAAGATGCTATTACATATAACATCTTTAGTAACTATTTCTTTAAAGGCAAAGACTTACAAGTGTCTAATATAATTTTTTTAAGTAATTCTTTATTATCTAAATCATCTATTAAATACATAGGTTTTGCTCCACTATAAGGTATTTTTCTAGAAAGATTATATAAATCATTACTAGAAACTATTTTAACAAGTACCCTATTATCATAAATACCACCAAATAATACATCCTTGTAATAAAGCAAGTATTCACCCATCATTGATTTACAAGTAATGCCATCCATAATTTCTAATTGATTTAAAACATAATCTTTATAATCTTTTGTCGTAGACATTAATTGCACCACCCATAGCTACACTTCCATAATTATAGCATATATAAAAGCATATAAAGATTTATTTTTTACTTAAATACAAATGCTTATTTATTTCCTCCACAGAAATTTTTGAACAAGGAAATAATTTACATGCCATATCTTTCATTCTTTCTTCCAAACCAGTAATAAAATCTTCTATATAATAAAAATCTTCAATACCTTCACACAATTTCTTTGTTTTTAACATTTTTGGATTTTTAGCAACTTCTTCAGAAAATACAATCCATTCCTGATACGCTTCGCTATTCATCTCTCTTCTTTCGGGACCCAAAACTTTATCTAACCAAGCATCGCTTAAAGCCGTATGCAATTTATTAAACCATAAAAGTAAATCATGATCACTTTTAGATAACCTATAGTTCTCTTTTCCTCAACGTTTTCATAAGTTCTTTTACTTTTTTATATTGAGAATTATACCAAGATGCCATAAAAGTTCCATCAGCAAAACGATAATCATTACTTTTAGGTAATACATTACCATATTCTGCAGCCTTATCATAATAAACGTTTCTTTTATCTACTATACTTAGTACATCTATACCTCTTAAATAGTCATCGAGATAAGCAAGTCTTTCAATAACATATATATCATCACGAGAAATCTTATAATCTCTACTATGCTTACATAAATCAAGTTCTTTTTTAGCTATTTTTAGCATTTCTTTATACCAATCTCGTAAATATGTCCCATCTTTAAATTTTTCACCTGGATCATCTAAGTAGCCCACATTTGAAATAATTCTATCACAATAAATATCTGTTTTACATTACCTACTCATAAATTTCCCACTTTATTTTATTTAGCAATAATTTCTATTGTTACTTCATCTCTTTTCAATAGAAATTACCTCACTTTCTTGAAATTTAAAAGGATGTTCACATATTTTTTATGTTTACATCCTTTATTTTTAGGCATTGAGCCACAATTTTAAATTATTTACAAGCAAATCCCTATTTGTTAACATTTTTTTAATTTACAAAACTATCGCAAACCCTTTATTTATCTCACTTTCCGCAGCAATTTTTGTACTTTTTGCCCGAACCACATGTTCTACCAAATCCAGTATTTATAGTATTTATGGTATTACTGGAATTATTGATATTTCAGGGAAAAAGTGGTTCCGAAGTATCGAATATTTATGGTATTTATAGTACTATGATTACTATAAATATTTCATCCAATGGGAACAAAATGGGAACATTGTGCTCATTCGTTCACTAAATCCTATTGTATCTAATAGTAAAACTACCAGACACCTAAATTTTACTAAAGATAATGAAAATAATCAACTTATTATTCAAAAAAGTGCTAAATATTTTCTTGTTTAGTTTTTAATAATTCTTTTATAGGAGGATTTTTAATATCTCTTGGGATTATTGGAATATCATCTTTTAAAATAGCTGCCGCTTCTAAATCTCCTTTTCCAATTTCGTATGCATGCTTTATATTGACTTTTTTCAACACTATTTCATAATCCCATAAAGGAATAATTTCTTCATCTGTGGCAATCATTGGTAAAAGTGTAATTTTAGGATTATTTCCTTTTTTAATTATTTCTTCTAAAATCTTTATATTTTTATCATCTTTACAATTCATTTGATGAAAACGCGTTGCATTATTAATAAGAATATTCTTAGTAATACCTTTAGGAACTTTAACTTTACCTGTAATCATAACTCTATAGTCATAAATATCAGATTTGCTAATTCCTTTTATAAAAGATAGTATTATCTTCCCTTCTTTATCTTCTTTAGATGCATAGTCCATCAAATCTTGAAAAACTCTTTTTGCACCTTCTTCATTTTCGAATACAAATCCTATTTTTATAAATTTATTATTAATTAGGTCTCCTAAATACACAACACCTTTCCATTTAGCCACATCCCAATGATTACATTTAATCAATCCTGAAGAATAAATATTACTATGTGATACGTTCTCAAATGGATTGTTTTCTGGAACACCATATTCAATATTCTTTTTATCATCAAAAGGATCTACAGTTTCCTCTTTAGCATTGGTTATTTCAATATCTGAATACCATTCTTTAGTTCTACTAATACTATTGACAGGAATATCTTTTTCTTCTTCAATACCAAATATTTTATTAAGATTATATAAACTATTTGTGTGATTTAAACTTCTTTCAAAAGCCTTTTCATCTTCAAATATTTCCTTAAAAGTTTTTTCATAGTCTTTATAAATAAAATTAACTGCTAATATGTTAGCTAATAATTTAAACAGCATATCTGTAATTATTTGATGATTTTCTATAGAAATATAATACATATTAAATGAATCCAAAGTAATGATATATGTATCTATTCCATCAAATGAATAGTTAACATCAAAGGTTCCACTATCTTTTTCTTGCAATTGAATAATAATATCTCCACGCATATATGTATTATGATTATGGATTGTTGCAAATGTATTCTCTAATAAAGCCATTATAAATTCAGCAAATTTATGCATTAAATCTGTAGAAGTATAATATATTTTCAATTTATTTCCACTAAGCATTGAATTTATTGCACTTTCTTTTCCATTACAATAAATAGGGATAGGAAGTCTTTGATTTAATGATGCTTTATAAAAATCCTCTATTTGTTTATCAACTTGATTTTTATCTCCATTACATTCTTCCAATAACTCATCATCATACGCTCCTAATACATATTTGGCCATAATTTTTGAAACAATTAAACCATTATTAGAACACTCGAATATTATTTCATCCAGCATTTTAAAATCTTCAAATTTTGTTCTTAATATTTGGGACGAGATAAGAGCATCTCTTTGTAAAAGAAATTCTTCCTCTTCTTCATGTTTAAATATTTCATTTTTATCAATCAAAATACTATAAAATATATTTTTGATGTTAATCCATTGGATAGCTTGCTCTATATTACCAAATTGTATTTCTAAATCAATAATTCTATTTAATATTTTTAACGAAAATGTTTCTAAATTACCTTCTTTAAAATACAAATCTATAAATAATGTAACTGCAGCTATATAATAATTTTTGGCAGCATATAATAAACCAATAGATTCAAAATTTGCACCAATATTTATATATGCTTCTACTAATTTGCCATTAGTCTCTTCCTTATACAATAAAGTTAAACATTTTCCTAAAATATTTATTGCTTCATAATTTCTGCCAGATGATGAAAGCAATTTAGACTTTTTCAAATACATATCAGCACGTTGAATTTCGCCTTTTCTACTTGTCAACTTATCAATTATTAATTCATAAAGTTCATCAAACTTTTTATTATCATTATACACAGGTAAAAGGTTTTCAATCATTTTGGCTAATTCAATAAAATCATATTCTTTAAACTTTGTTGCTTCTTCTGCAATAATACTTAATTCTTCACATTGCTTATCAATATTTTCTTCTAATATAATTTTAATAATGCAAATTCTTGTTTTAGCTTTTAATTGTGTAACAAAACTTTGAGATTTTTCTTTTTCACTTAGAAGATTCAATAGTATTTTTGTTTTAACTTTTACTGCTTCTTTATCCCTATTTTTTCTAGTATATTCTATAGTCCATAAATTAGCTAAATTCATTATTTCGTCTATGCTTTTATCTTTAATGACTTCCGCTTGATATTCTTCATAATACTTTTCAAAATTTGTACCATCATTTAACCACCAATTATAATACCAGGCTAGGTCATATAAAATCTCCCGTTGTGCTACAATATTCTTTTTTGTTTTCGCAAATCTTAAAGCGCGTTCAAATTTTCCTACAACAACAACTTCATCTTCTTCTAAATCTCTACTTATAATGGCAGACTCAATAGAAAGATCAATAACTTCTTGATTAATCTTTTTTTTTGAAGAATAGTCTTGTAATTTCTTTTCTATTTCTTCTACACGTCTTTGTTTTTTTAAATCATTTGGACCAATTTCTTTTTCCTTAATTGGTTGAGTAATATTAATTAATTTTAATAGATCCAAATTTTTTTCATGTAGAGCTTTATTTAATATCCAAGTTTTATCTAAAATAGTTATATCTAATCCTGTTTCCCTACTTTTATTATCTTGATATTCTAATCTTTTATCATTTTTAATCGATTGATTGGTTATAAAAAAGATTTTAGTATATCCTCTTTTTGTATCTATAATTTTTTTTATATCTCCATCACATTTTGATTTCCAACTTTTTCTTAGGCTAATTGCAAACGCCCACCTGTCATTTTTTCCATTTAAGCCATGCCACCAAAATTCTTGAATATCCTTTGCTACTGGATAATTTTCTGTATCAACCTTACCATCTCCTCCACCAGCTGGACCAGTTTCTTCTATTAAATTAGGACAGACTTCTCTTTCCAATAATTTTCTTATGAATTCTTCAAAATCAAAATGTTTATTTTGTTCTGATAGTCTTGATAAATGAAAATCTAATATTTCTCTAGGGCACTCAACTTTATCCACAATCTTTGAATCCGAAAATTGATTAGGATGTAATTTTTTTAATAAATCTCTTGGTTCCATAATACCTCCAATTATAACAATTTTAAATATTTCTTTAACATTTCTATTTCCAACTTAGTTATTAATTTAACAAAATCTGTGTAATCACCAGTTGTATGAGCTTTATCTAATGCTTCATAATATTCTAATCTATCTTCCTTTTTTATTATTACTGGATTAAACCCATGATTCATTAAATCTAAATTCATAAGTAATCTTGAAGTTCTACCATTACCATCTACAAATGGATGAATTTTAACTAATTCCCCATGTAATAAAGCTGCCTGAATAATTGGATGGAAATTATTCCAGTTTTCATAATTTAAAACTAATTTTTCCATTAGTTCTGGAACTTTCAAATAATCAGGTGGAATATGAGTAGCACCCTTTATAGTAACATTTTCTCTTCTATATCTCCCTGCATTTTCATCATCAATATCTTTTAAAACTAATTGATGAATACCTTTGATATTCCACTCACTAATTGGATTGTTCTCTTTTAGCAAATCATTTAAATATAAAATTGCCTTTTCATGATTAATAGCCTCTAAATGCTCTTTTATTGATTTTCCTCCAACTGTAATTCCCTCTAATACTACTTGTGTTTCTCTAAGTGTCAATGTATTACCTTCTATACCATTACTGTTATATGTCCATTCAAGATTAATCGATTCTTCTAATGATTTTAAAGTTTCTTTCGGTATAGGTCTTTTATTATCTAATTCTCTCTTTATTTGGTCGACTTCATTAAAATAATTATCCTCTAAATCAATAATAAATTCTGTAGAATCTGGTTTAATAACTCGTTTATCCACAGGTTTTATTGCATCAACTGGAATATTCCAACTGTTTCCGTTTTTAACAGCTCCTTCAATTCTACCATCTTGTAATAGTTGTCTTATCCTTCTTTCACTAATATTCCATTTTTTTACAGCTTCTTTAGTAGTCATAAATTCCATAACTCTTCACCTCTATATATCATTATACCGTTGTCGGTAGTTTAAGTCAATTATATAAACTCTAGTTTTTAAATTTTATAATTTCATTTATAGTTTCTGATTTTACTGTTTCTTCAAACTTTTCACTTGCTCCTTTAAGTGTTACTTCTGTTGAGGAAATATAATAATTCTCCGTTGCTTCTATTTTGCTATGACCCAAAATATCCGCAACATCTCTAATTTCTACACCATTTCTTAAACTTTTTGTTGCGTAACTTCCCCTTAAATCATAAAATCTGCAATTTTTTATTCCTAGGTCTGTATGAATTACTTTGTATGGATATTTTACAATGTCAGTTCCGCTAAAAACTCCATTATCTTTTCTAAATACAAAATCTAACGTCTCTAATGATTTAGATCTTCTAGTAGTTTCAACTACCCTATATTCTACTATTTTTCCATACTTATTTTTAACATCTTCTAAATGATAGTATTTATAATTTTTACCATAATCCTTCTTATAATTATCTTGTTTACTTTTATAATTTTTTAATGCGGTTAATAAAGTATCACAAATATATACTTTTCTTACTCCATTTATTGTTTTTGTCGTACCCAAAAACCATTTGCCTTTTTCATCTTTTTCCTTACTATATACATTATGTTCAATACTGATAATTCTTTTTTCAAGATCAACTTTATCCCACAGGGCACAAACTTCTCCTGTTCTCATACCAGTGAAACACGCAGTTAAAAACGCACAAGTAAAGGCATAATTATTTTTAAATCTATTTAAAATGATATCAATTTCATCTTGAGTATAAATATGCCTTATGGTCTTTTTTTTTAATTGTGCAAGATGGGGCAAACTTACAGTTATTGCTGGATTATAATTAATAAATCCAAAGATATCAGTTGCTACTCTAAATGAACATTTTATTACTTTTACAAAATTTCTTAAATATCCATAAGAGTAATCATATCTTCTACATACATCTATTAAATATTTGTTTAACTGATAACTTGTAATTGCATTAAGTCTATAATGACCTAAATAAATCTTTAAATACTTATTAACAATAACAGAATACTCTTCTATTGTTCTGTATTTTAAATTTACTTTACAGTAATTATCTAGCCAATAATCTAAATAATCTCCATAAGACATAAAGGCTTCTATCCTATATCCACCATTTTGATATTCTTCATAAGCCTTTTGCCCTGCAATAAATGCAGCATTTTTTGTTTTAAACCCAGATTTTGAAATATACTTTCTCTTGCCATTTACTCTTGCTGTTTCAAATCGATACTGATACACCTTTCCCCTTTTTTGAATACTAATCATTCTTATCATCTCCCTTTCATTTTCGATTAGTTTTACTAAAACAAAAAGGAATGTTATCATTTTCTCTATGTTAACATTCCTTTATTTATCAATGTTTTAGTTATTTATTTTTAATTTATGGGAACAAATGTAAATTTCGCTACCACTTTCAATTTTATCAAATTCCTCGGAAAACCTTATTTTACGGTCATTTCCCGCAACATTGCTTATACTTTTTCCCGCTACCACAAGGACATTTGTCATTACGACCAACCTTACTCTCGTTCTTAACAGTTGTCTTAACTTTTTCCTTACCATCACCTGCGTTGCCTTCTAATTGTCTTGCAGCAAAGTTTTGTTTTATCTCCATTTTAAGTAAAAACGTTGCAATTGAAGCATCAATATTATCTTGCATTGCTTCAAACATTTCATATCCCTCTAAAGCATATGCTTGTAAAGGGTTATTTTGTCCATAACCACGAAGCCCTATACCTTCTCTTAATTGATCCATATCAGCTATATGTTTAACCCATGCTTCATCAATTACACGAAGCGATATATGTTTTTCAAAATCAGTTACAATTTCTTTTGGAACAATCTCAATTTTTTCCTCATAATCTTTTATAACTCTTTCACTTAAGATTGCAAAAACTTCATCTTCTTTTTTACCATATAAATCTTCAGGTCTAATTTTTTCTTTCTTAAGTAAATTATGATTAACAGCATCACATATTCCATCCATATCAGAATTAGTTAAATAACCCTCAGGAGCAATATGTGCTTCAATCAACTCATCTATATAATCATTTAAAATATCAATTATAATTTGATGAATATCCTCTGAATCTAAAATTTCATTTCTTCTTTCATAAATAATCTTTCTTTGTTCAGATACAATATTGTCATAATCAAGTAAGTTCTTACGCATATCATAGTTATTGCCTTCAACCTTCTTTTGAGCAGATTCAACAGACTTAGTAAACATTTTACTTCTAACTTGTTCCATATCATCTAATCCTAAAGATTGAACCATATTCTTAACTCTATCAGCTCCGAATCTATGCATTAACTCATCTTCAAAAGAAATAAAGAATTGAGAATAACCAGGGTCGCCTTGACGACCTGCACGACCACGTAACTGATTATCGATACGGCGAGATTCATGTCTTTCAGTACCAATTACACAAAGACCACCTAATTCAGAAACTCCATCGCCAAGTTTAATATCAGTTCCACGCCCCGCCATATTTGTAGCTATTGTAACGGCTCCTTTTTCACCAGCCTTAGCAATAATTTCTGCTTCTCTTGCATGATTCTTGGCATTTAAAACTTCATGTTTAATTCCTACTTTATCTAACATTTTAGATAATCTCTCATTATTTTCAACTGAAATTGTACCCACTAATATTGGTTGTCCTGTTTCATGAACTTGTTTAATAAAGTCAACAATGTTTTTAAACTTAGCTCCTTCAGTGGCATACATTATATCCGACATATCTTTTCTAATGCATGGCTTATTTGTAGGAATTTGAATGACATACATATTATAAATATCTCTAAATTCTTCTTCTTCTGTTTTAGCAGTACCTGTCATACCAGAAATTTTCGCATACATTCTAAACAAATTTTGAAAAGTAATTGTTGCCATTGTACGAGTTTCTTCATTTATTTGAACTCCCTCTTTAGCTTCAATTGCTTGATGTAAGCCATCGCTAAATTGTCTTCCTTGCATCAAACGTCCTGTAAAAGGGTCAACAATAATTATCTTTTGTTCCCCATCAACAACATAATCAACATCTAATTTCATTCCGTAATTAGCTTTTAATGCTTGGTTTATATGATGCACTAAAACGGTATTATCTTCATCATATAAATTTTTTAATTTAAAGAATTTTTCAACCTTTTTAGAACCATCTTCTGTTAACATAACAGATTTAGTCTTAGGATCAACCGTATAATCATCTTCTTCAACTAATGATTTAACAGCTTTATCAGCTTCACGATAAAGATTAGTTGTATTAACTTTACCACCAGAGATTATCAGTGGAGTACGAGCTTCATCAATTAAGATTGAATCGACTTCATCTAGAATTACATAATTTAATTTTCTTAGTACTCTATCTTCTTTTCTGACAACCATGTTATCTCTTAAATAATCAAAACCAACTTCATTATTAGTCGAATAAGTTATATCACAATTATAAACTTCTCTTTTCTCTTCAGGACTCATCTCATGTAAATTAACCCCTACACTTAAGCCTAAGAATTCATAAATTGGTCTCATCCAATCAGCATTACGTTGAGTTAAATACTCATTTACTGTAACAACGTGAACGCCTTTACCTGTTAAAGCATTTAAATAAGCTGGCAAAATAGTAGTTAAGGTTTTTCCTTCACCAGTCTTTAATTCAGCAATATTACCAAAATGCAATGCTAAACCACCAAGTAATTGAACATAGTAAGGTTTTTCACCAATTTGTCTATAAGCAACTTCTCTAGCAGCAGCAAAAGCTGTAACAATAATATCTTCATCATTAACTGTTTTTCCATTTTCCAATTGAGCCTTTAATTTGTCTGTTGTCGATGCTAAGTCCTCATCACTCATATTCGTATACTTATCATCTAATGCGACAATTTTATCAGCAATCTTTTTAAATTTTTTTAATTCTTTATATTCAGTATCTACTAAACTTTTTAATAATCCCATAGTAATTACCCTCCGTATATAACATTATAACATAAAATCGTGGAAAAAAGCCACTATTTTACAAATTATAGTCAAATTGATTATCTATCTTTTACCACCTTTTTAGATTTATCTTTTTTTAACAACTTTTTTTCATAACTCGTGAGAATCTTCTCTCTATCAGCTTCTGCTACATTGCTATCTATTGCATCTTTTAAATTATTTATTCTCATCTTTTCTGCTGCCATAAAAGCTTCTTTTATCTTTATCGACTCATAAAACAAATTTTCTACATCTCTTTTCCTTGGGTTTAAAGATAATGTTCCATCATTATTATCTAAATCATTAATTTCTAGATTATATGAGAAATAAAAACAACCGACAAGTACCCAATAAATTATAGAAATCAAAGTAAGAATTACTCTACGAGGTAACCTTGTTTTAGAAAATATTACCTTTGCTGATTTTATATCATTATATCTAACAATACGTATAATGATTTCTCTTTTCTCATCCCGTGTTAAATTATCTAATATACTCTTATCATCACTTTCCAAATATCTAGAATTTTTTAACATTTCAACAATTCTATCAAACAAATTATCATATTCTTTCTCTTCATATTCATGGAAATCTAAATTTTCATTTTCGTTTAAATCAAAATAGTCGCTCACTACATTTGCACTACTAATAGACATTTCCCCATTTTCAGCTAAACTAACTTGAATATCTACACACTCTTCACCATTATGAATTTTCGCATCAATTGAATTATCTAAAGTTGCATTTGAATCTAATACTTCATCAGCATCCGAATCAACTATGACATGACTACACATGGTTGCAATATCACCCAATCTATATAACTTCATAGGTTCTTTTTCACATAATCCATCCTTTGAACTATAAATCGTTTCTTCCATTATACATTCAGTAACTTTTCCTTCTTCTTCGACTCTTTTAGGAGTAAAAAACGTCGAAATAGCAAGAGCTGTTAGAAATGCTGGCACACTAATCATAACAAATCTTGTCCTTCTAACAAAAAAGTAATTTTTAAAACATACCTTTAAATTATTAACACGAACTTCCTCTTCTAAATATTTAATTATTTTCGAAGAACCCTCATTCTTTACTGGAACATTCGTATCTCTATCTAACTCTTTTTCTAAAGAAATTCTATCAATATTTTTTAAATACTTTATTTGATTTATGTTATTTATTACAGCTCTTGTAAAATCTAACATAATAATCACCTCTTAAATAGTTATTCTAACTAAAATATAGGAAATAAGCAAGAAAAAAGGCTTAAAAAAGCCTCAAAATTAGTTATTTCTCTTCTTTTCCTTTGCAAGCAAATGAGACTCATACCTTGTAAGTAACTTTTGTCTATCATTACAACTTACATTTTTGTTTATTTCTTGTTCAAGGAGCTTAATTCTTTCTCTTTCTGCTGCTAAAAATGCTTCTTTATATCTAATGCCTTCATAAATAATATTTGTATTTCTTTTTAAACATTCTACTAAATACCCATCATCATTAAAACTTAGCTCAATAAATTTTGTTATATGATCTCGATCATCCCAAATAGTAAAACCACTTATAACTAAATTAATAATTAATGCAATAATTAAAGCTATCTTTAACCCCATCTTTGATTTATAAACATCTAAAGACGTCTCTCTTAAATTAACATATTTACTAACATTTATAACAACTGTTTTTTTCTCATCAGCACTAAGAGTCTCTAAAACTCTTTTTTGACCATACGTAAGTTTAATATACTCATTAATCATACTGACAATTTTATCATATAACAAATCAAAGTTTACTGCTTCATCATCTGAATACTCCTCAGGATTATATTCCGTAAAATCAAAATAGTTACCAATTTTAACTTCCGAAAGAGTTAACTTATCCTCATTTGTTATATTCAGTTTCGCTACTAAACAATCATCATTGTTAGAGATTCGAAAGACAATATTATCATGAACAAATGATTCCTTTATTCCATTACTTTCATGAGCTAAAGTATAATTCTTAAGTCCTTCATCCGTAACATACACTGGCTCACTTACCTTTTTTACACCATAATTAGAATTATATTCCATCTCCTCATGATCATAAGTGGGTAGATTCTCTTTTGTTGACACTTTAGAAGACGATACAAATGTAAATATCGAAGAAGCCGTTAACAAAGCTGGCAAAGAGACAAACCAAAATCTTTTTAAAGCTAAGTACGCATAATTCTTAGAAAATACTTTTAAATTATTTACTCTAACTTCATTCTCTAATTTCTCTATCTCATCTAGAGATACATTAGATTTGCTAAAGTTAAAATTTGTTTCTTTTGGCTTTAATTGAACACGATTAATATTTTTTAAATATTTAAATCTATTTATACTATTTATAATAGCTCTTGTTGTGCTTAACATATTAAGCCCCCCTATCTAAAAAGATATTTTAAAGTATTATTGAAAAAAAGGCAAGAAAAAAGAGCTTATGCTCTTAATTTATCTACTATTAATAATACCGTAATTTCCGTCTTTTCTTTTATAGATTAAAGAAATACATTCTTCATCAGCATTTTTAAATAAGTAAAAGTCGTGTCCTAATAAATCCATTTGTAAAATTGCTTCTTCTTCACTCATTGGTTTAGAAGTTATATCTTTTCTTTTAACTATAACCTCACTTGATTCTTCATCATCACTTTCGATTGCAGCAAATCCAAATGGTTCCTCACTTCTCTTTTTATTTAACTTAGTTTTATTCTTTCTAATCTGTCTTTCTAAAACATCAACTACTAAATCAATAGCAGCATATAAATCTTCATTCTTTTCTTCAGCCCTTAAAGTAAATTTTCCAGTAGGAATAGTAACTTCAATTATTTCATTACCATTTCTTACACGAATTAAAACATGAGCATCTATCGTATTTGGTTCATCAAAATATTTTTCTAAACGAACTAATTTCTCCTTAACATAATTTTTGATTGAGTCTGTAACATCTATTCTGTCTCCACGAATATTAATATTCACGAATATCACCTTCCTACCGATATTATATCAAGGATTAATGAACTAATTCAAGAAAAATTACATTGAGTACTCAGCAACTTTAGAAACAACTTCTATTGCTTGTAGACCCTTAATCGTTTCAATTAATTTAAAAGATACTTCATCACCTTGATTTAAAGTCTTAAATCCATCCATGCTAATAGCTGAATAATGAACAAAAATATCATCTAAATCTGGACATTCAATGAAACCATAACCTTTTTCATTGTTAAACCATTTAACTTTTCCAGTCACATCTACACCTCTTTTCCTTCAAAATACATTCCCATTATATAGCAAACATTGAAAATATTTTGTCGAATTATGTCGCCGAACAAAAAAATTTTATTTATATAATTAAGTACATAAAAAAAAGAAAAAAGATGCTTAATAAACATCTCTATTTGAGCGAGAAAGATCCCTTTCTTTAATAGCTTCTCTTTTATCATATAGTTTTTTACCCTTGCATAAACCTAGAAGTATTTTTACCTTATCTCCCTTAAAATATAATTTTAAAGGAACTAGCGAATAACCATTTAATTTAATTTCTTCAGCAAGCTTTCTTATTTCTTTTTTATGCAAAAGTAATTTCCTACTTCTTCTTTCATCGTGATTAAACCTATTGCCTTCCTCATATTTAGCAATATACATATTAGTTAGAAACACTTCACCATTTTTTATTCTTGCAAATGTGTCTTTTAAATTAGCGCTGCCTTTTCTTATTGATTTAATTTCTGTACCAGTAAGAACAATACCAACTTCAATCTCTCTTATGACAAAATAATCAAAGTATGCTTTCTTATTATTTATCTCTATCATTTTAATCCTCTTGTTGCTTATTATCTTTGTTATCTTTTTCTTCTACTAATTCAAAATCAACAGTTGATGCAGCTTTAGAAGCCCCAATACATCTTACTTTTAAGAAGTCACCTAATTTATACATCATCTTTGATTTAGGATCAATTAACGCTCCTTTTTCTTCAACATAAAGAAAATTATGACCTTTAAGTAAATCAACAGAAACCAATCCTTCAACTAGATTTTCTAATTGGACAAAAATACCATAACCAGTTACACCTGATATAATTGCTTCATATTCTTCTCCAATATGACTTTCCATATATTCGGCCATCTTCATTTTATCTACCGCTCTTTCGGCTTCAATTGCTGCAAGCTCTCGTTTACTTGATTGCTCACATAAACCTGGAAGTGATGAGGCAAAATAATTTTTAGTTTCCGAATCAGTTTTCTTGTTTATCAAATAAGTCCAAATTAAACGATGGGTCAAAAGGTCAGGATATCGTCTAATTGGCGATGTAAAATGCGTATACGAAGTATGTGGCGGAACAACAGCAAGACCAAAGTGACCAATATTCTCAGTGCCATAAAAAGCTTTTGGCATACTTCTTAAAGCAAGGGATTTAATAATATTATTTTGTCTTTCAGCAACATTGATTTGATTAAGTAAACTTTGAAACATTTTAGGATTAGTAACATCTTTAAATTTTCCTTTTATTTTAATCCCAAAATTGCGACAGAAATCAATGAATGTTTGAACTTTGTCCGCTACTGGAGTACCATGGACACGGTATACAGCAGGTAAATCCATATTAAATAAGGTAGTTGCAACTGTTTCATTCGCTTTTACCATAAAGTCCTCAATTAGTTTTTCTCCTTCTCCACGATATACAACATCAACATCAATTGCTTTTCCTGTATCGTCACACTTTATCTTAATTTCATCCATATCAAAGTCTGATGCGCCTCTTGCTACTCTTTCAGCACGTATTATATGAGCAAGCTCTTGCATAAGTTTTAAATCATCACTGAATTCTTCATAACCAGAATCTATAATATCATTTTCTAACAGATGATTGACTGAAGTATAATTCATCTTCTTTTTCGACTCAATTAATGATGGATATATATCGGAATCAATAACATTACCTTTTTTATTAATAATCATCTCACAAGTTAAAGCACATCTTGGAGTATTTGGATTTAAAGAACAAATACCATTAGATAGCTTGTGTGGTAACATTGGTAAAACAGAATAGGCAAGATATGATGAAGTTCCTCTTCTTAAAGCTTCTAAATCAAGTGGTGTCCCTTCTTTTACATAAAAGGAAACATCAGCAATAGAAACACGAAGGCGATAATTTTCTCCATCTCGAGCAACAGAAATAGCATCATCTATATCTTTTGTATCAACACCATCTATAGTAAAAATTCTATCAGCTCTTAAATCACGACGATAAGAAAGTTCCGTATTTATTGTATCATCATCAAGTTCATCAGGCAATTCTTCCGCTTGTGCTAAAGCATCCGAAGGAAATTCACTATAGATTTCATAATTAGCAGCGATAGTTAAAATATCTCCTGCTGGATCATCTTTATGACAAATATGTCTGCTAACCTCACCAATATATCTATTCTTTCCCAAATCTTCAACTAAAGAAACAACAACGATTTCTCCCTCAACGCAACTTTTTAAACTATTAGCTTCCACTGTTAAAGTAATTTTAAGCTTCTTATCATCAGGTTCAAAGAAAAGAGATGTGCCATCTGATTTAATTTGACCAACTATGTTATTAATATCTCTTTTTAAGACCTTAATAACCATTCCTTCTCTCTTTTTCCCCTTGTCCTCTGTAATCTTAACAAGAACAATATCACCATCCAAAGCAAAACCAACATTATCGCGATCAATAAAAATATCTTCCTCATCATCTAAAACTAAAAAGCCATTTCCACTTTTATTTATTTGCATCCTCCCTTTTTTAAAATCAGGACATTTACTATATAAAATATATTTATTCTTATTAGTCAAATAAACAATTTGATCTTTAACAAGTAAATTAAGTTCATATTCTAATGTTGTTAAATCATCCACGCTTGAAAGTCCAAGCTTATCATTAATTGTCATTAAATCAAGTGCACTAAATTCTTTATCTAAAAGTTCAAGTATATTTTCTCTCATTTTATTCACCATATCCATTATAACATTTATTTTAAGCCAAAAATAAAAAAGTACACAAAAATGTACTTCCTATACTTAATTTAACATTATTTTAAATATAAAATTAAAGATATTACAAAAAAGGCAATTCCTAACACCAATGTAACTCTACTTATTAATAATTCTGCTCCTCTTTCTTTTTGATTTTGAAAAAGCTCAGCATTACCACCAGAAATTATTTGCCCACCAGCCTGTGCTTTATTACTTTGTAGCAGTACTAGTACAATTATAAGTACAGATATAACAACTAAAATAGTTTCTAACATACGAATTCACCTGATTTCTAGTCCATAATTTAACATACTTTTCACAAATATTCAAGTTATTTACATAAAAGAACTTGAAAATCAACATACTTATAAGTATAAAACAATTGTAAAAAATAAACAAGTACTAATAAATATAGATAAAAAAGAATAATTTTATGCTATAATTTTTATGAATAGGAGGGGAAACATGAAAATAGTTGAACTAAGTAACACTACATTCGATGAATATGCTAGAATGCACCCACTTAGTAGTTATTGTCAAGCAAGCAAATATGCTTTAGTAATGACTGATTATGGTTATTCATATGATTATATTGGAATGGTAGATGATGAAAACAAAATTCATGCCGCCACTCTTGTACTAACAAAAAGAATTAAAGGCAATATTAAATATGGTTACTCTCCAAAGGGTTTTTTAATAAACTTTTATGACAATGATATTCTTAAAACATTTTTAAAACTTCTTACTGATTATTATAAAAAACAAGATTTCATCTTTATAAAGTTTAATCCTGAAATAATAATTGGTGAAACAACTCTAAAGAATAATTTAGTAATGAATTATAATGGTAATGTTCGCATAATCGATGATTTAAAGGCATACAATGTCAAAAGGAGATTGGAATTAAAAGAATTTAACTTGATGATGCCAAAATTTAATGCCTACATTGATTTAAAAAACTTTAGTATCATGCAAATAGATAGGAATTTTCGTAAAAAAATCAAAAGAGGAATTGAAAGAGGAATGTATCTTACTGTCGGAAATGCTAAAGAAGTTGATGTTTTATACAACTTTACTAAAAATAAATCGAAAAGGCCAATTGCCTATTTTCGCAATATGTTTAATGTTTTCTCAAGAGATAACTCAATTGATTTAGTATTTGTAAAAATTGATTTTCAAAAATATCTTAATAATATTAGAAAACTTTATGATGATGAACAAATTATTAATGACAACTGGACACGTTTACTTCAACAAAATCCAGGCGAAAGAAGATACGTTAACAAAAAGATGAACTCAGACCGTAAGGCAGAAAGTTTAAAAGCTAAAATAATATACGCAACTAACGAGCTAAAAAAACATGCCGAAGTTACTGTTGCTGCAGCACTTGTTGTAAAACACAGAAATCGTGTATCTATTATCGCTAGCGGTTACGATCAAAATTATAAAAAAGAAAATCCTAATCATATGTTACACTATCTAATAATAGAAAGATATAAACAATTCTTCTCTTTCTGTGATATAGGTGGAGTTACAGGAACATTTGATGAAACCTCTAAATATCAAGGATTAAATAATTTTAAAACTAAATTTAATGGAAAAATATATGAATATATTGGGGAATTCGATTTAATCTGTAGCGAAAGAGTTTTTAAGAAACTAATCAAAACAAGTTTTGTCGAAGATGAATTTAATAAAGAATAAAAGGAGTTATTTTTTAACTCCTTTTTTATATACTTTAATATGAAATACGATTCGTTCCTTTATAATCCTAAAACATATACTTTAGCCGCTTTAATAATTGGATATATATTAATTGAAGAACTAACAGTTGATGACCAAAATGCTGTTGGAAACTGGTTAATGACTATTGGGCAAGTACTTGATGGAAATGCAGCTATAGCTCAAGCAATTCAAAACAAAATTGATGCATCACAAAATAATAACAATAATGGCAATAACGTTAATAACGAGTCTATAATAAATTGCATAAAAGAAGATAAAAAAACCATTAATGAACTTAGAGAAATGATTAAAAAAATTGAGAAAAGACTAGATGAGCTCTCGCGATAATCTAAGTTTCTTGACCTCTTCTATCTCTAATACATCAGATTCTTCAAGCAAAAAAACCTCATCTTTTTGAGCAAAGAAAATATATTCCTGATTCTCTGTCTTAATAATTACATACGTTCCATCATTATAAATCTTTCAAATAAAAGAGCCTTATTAACCAAAGTGCAAGTTAAATGAGCTCCCTTATTAAAAAATATATCTTTATTAAACGTTGAATGAAAATCTACTTTCCTCATATAATACCTCTTATAGCAACTATAACATAAATTCATTCATCATAAAATTATTTTGTTCTTTTTTTCTAAATATCCAACACGACTTAAATAATTCTTTATTTCTTCTTGATATTCTACATTACGAGAAGTATAAGCTACATACCAAACAATTGGCAATATCGCTTCTAAATCACGTAAAAAGTTAGGATCTCCTGATATATCATCAACATTTTTCTTATGACAATATTTTATAAATTCAGTACCTGCTAATTCTTCACTTGTGATAGTAAAAACATCTTTAACTCCATATAAAGAGTAATATACATCTTTATCATACTCATATAAACTAGTAGGATCATAACAAGTTTCTCCTTTTTCTACCCAATAATGAATTCCAATATCGCTTAGTTTACCACATACAACATTAGAATCTTTAATAGCAGCACTAATAATATATGCACGGTCCATACAATTACCTGGAGGAGTTAAAGGTCTTTCAAATTTTATATAAATAATCGCCGGTAAAGTAACATAGATCATCTGCCTAAGGCTATCATAAATATCTTCACTGAAAGCCTTAATCTTCCCCCGAGATATAGCTTTATTATATATAATTCGTGAACGAAGTTTTTTTAAATGCATCAAATTAGAGTTAGACATAACATACCTACCTTCTTCTATATTTATTATCTTCTAAAACCTTATCTATCTTGTCCGAATTATAAAATATTGCCGTTATTACTTTATTAAACTCTTCAATCGATACAAGTTCTTTAACTATCTTATCTTGATTATCTAGCATACTTTTAAAAATTCTTGCTAATCTAACATTCTTCGGTAATAAATCACTAAGAATGGCCTCAAGATATTCAAAATCACTGACTAAATAAGAGTAATGTGCTTTATCTTCTCTTATAAGTGGACATATTTTCAAAAGCTCACTAACACAAGGGTTAAAATTTTTAGATGTTGAACCAAGTTAAGCTTTCAAAGCGAGATCACTATTAAATACTTTGAAGTTTTCCTCTAAATAAACAGTCACATTATCAATCAATTCTTTTGCATAAGATTCATCAACTATACTATCAAATTCTCTATGGCAACGATATACAATAGTAAGTATATATTCTACCATAAATAGAAAAAATAGCAAATAAACAAAAAAACTTACTTCCTAAGAAATAAGTTTTATATCAATTATTTTCTATTAATTCTAAATCTTTCATTAGGATCAAGAATTGCTTTTCTAAGTCTAATATCATCAGGGGTAATTTCTACATATTCATCATCTTCAATAAACTCTAAAGCTTCTTCTAAAGAGAATGTTCTAGGTTTAATTAATGCTATAGTGTCATCAGATCCACTTGCACGCGTATTAGTAAGTTGTTTTCCCTTACAAGGATTAACATTTAGATCATTATCACGATTGTGAATACCAACAATCATACCAACATAAACATCAGTGGCTGGTCCAACAATCAATTGACCTCTATCTTGTAAATTAAATAGTGAAAATCCTAGAGTCTTACCTGATTCCATAGACACTAAAACACCATTTTTACGTGTTGTTAATTCTCCAGCATAAGGTTTATATTCATCAAATGATCGAACCATAATACCTTCGCCTTTAGTATTTGTAATAAATGAGGAACGATAACCAATTAATCCTCTAGTTGGAGCACTAAATTCAAGATGAGTATAATTATCTTCTCCATTACTCATACTCATTAGTAAACCTTTTCTTTCTTGTAAATCAGAAATGATAGTTGAAGCATAATCACTTGGAGTATTGATAATTACAGTTTCAAATGGTTCACATTTCTTACCATCAATTTCTTGCATTAAAACAGTCGGTTTAGAAACACATAATTCATAACCTTCACGTCTCATATTTTCAAGTAAAATTGATAAATGAAGTTCACCTCTACCCGATACTTTAAAACCGTCACTTCCAGGCATTTCTTCAACTTCAAGCCCAACATTAGTTTCAAGTTCTTTCTCAAGTCTTTCTTTAATATGACGAGTAGTTAAGAATTTACCACTTTTACCAGCAAATGGTCCATTATTTACAAGGAAGTTCATAGATAAAGTTGGATGCTCTATTTCAATTGGAGGAAGTGGATTAGGTTTTCCATGTGTACAAATCGTGTCACCTATTGAAATATGATTACAACCAGCAACAGTAACAATATCGCCATAGAATGCTTCACTCTTTTCAATCTTGTTTAAGCCCTCATTAACAAATAATTTACTTATTTTAAAAGTTGTTTCTTCACCATTATTCTTAATTAAAGTAACCATTTCATTATTTTTAATTTTACCTGAAGTAACTCTACCAATACCTAAACGACCAATATACTCATCATAAGCAAGATTAGATATTTGTAATTGTAAATCATCTGATTCATTTCCTTCATAAGGTTTAACTTGGGCAAGTATAGTTTCAAGAAGTGGTGTAATATTTTTGTCACCTAAGTCATTTGGATCAAGTGTCGCAATTCCTTGTTTAGCAATACCATAAACAATTGGGAAATCCAATTGTTCATCTGTTGCATTAAGTTCAACAAAGCAATCAAATGTCATATTAACAACATCTTCAATACGTGCATCTTTCTTATCTAATTTATTAATAAATAAAATTGGTCTTAAATTTTGTTCTAAAGCTTTTTTTAGTACAAATCTAGTTTGAGGCATTACCCCCTCAACAGAATCAACAAGCAAAACAACTGTATCAACAGTCTTTATTACACGTTCAACTTCCGACGAAAAATCAGCATGTCCTGGAGTATCAACTATATTAATTTTATAGTCTTTATAACGTATGGCACAATTCTTTGAATAAATTGTTATACCTCTTTCTCTTTCAATATCATTAGAGTCCATTACTTGTTCTACTAACTCTTCATGGTCTCCAAAAACTCCATTTTGTTGAAGTAGTGCATCTACTAATGTACTTTTACCAGCATCAACGTGTGCAACTACTGCTATGTTTATAATTTTATCCATAATTTCACTTCCCTTTTCAACAACTACTAAATAATACACCAATTTGCCTTATTTTGCAAGAAAAAAGGAGCTATCAAAGCTCTTTTAAATAAAAATCAGTAATTAATTGGCAGTTTTTTCTAAAGTCTTCCCTTTAGTTTCTAATTGCTTACTAATCTCTTTTATCCTATTATCACTAATATAATATCCAACGTTTAAATTCTTATCACGAGCAAAAGCAGCCAGATCAATTAAAGGGCTTATTGATTTTCCCGGAATCATCAAATCACACAAACTAGTATCAGTCTTAGGATCATGATAATAAAGCTCCTCTTTTTCATCTATCGTAACAATTGCCGAAGGATTACAAACATCAGCATAAATATTCTTCCCTTCAATAAATAGATATGGGCACTCATACTTAAGGAAATAGTAATCTTGGATTGTATTTTCTTTGTAAGTCATTGGTGAATTTGCATCCACTACTCTTACATCACTTACCTTAGAAACATCAGTTGAACAACCATAAAAACTTAATCTTTTTGATACATCAAAGGTTAATCCTTCAAATAATTCAAAATAAGTATAACTATTCTTACTCTTTAAACCATTGTATGTTAAGAAATCTTTTAAAGGAATCATATTTTTCTTTTTACTACTTAAATCTTTATAAACATATCCTGTGCTAAAGGATAAAACCCTGCCATCTTTATCCGTTATAATGTAAGTTGGTTCGGACCCATGTACTTCAAAAAGAGAATATCCGCCAAAATCACTTAATTTTGTTAGTAAACATAATTGCCTTGGCAAATCGAAATATCTCCTATTTAAATTATTAACAATATAAATATCCTCTATATTATATTCTTCATATAAATACGGAGAATATTCACTTTTCTGATAAGCATAATCATATTTTATTTTTTTTTGTTCATTAGCAAATGAAGATATCCCTTGACTAATAAAGTATTCACATGTATTTTTATCTCTATCAGAAAGTGCAATATCAATAGAACTTAACGCATTCTTATTTAATGTCTTATTTGCTATTTCCTTTAATATATTATTCGTTACATCAGAAAAATTAGGATTATAAAACTCCGTTTCATTTATCATAGTATCATCTTGAAAATCAGTAGCATAAACAGAATATGTACCTATATTCGATGATGCAAATAAGAATGATGCTAAAATAAGTGCTAAACTTTTTTTAGTTTTTTTCTTTGAATTATTAATTTTTAACATATTATTTTCCTCCAATTCGTATATTTTAGCATAAAAACTAAAAAAAGAAAGAAAAATTAGAAGATTTTCAACTCTTTTTTATGTATAATATAGACAAGGTGTTGTTATGAAGAAAAAATTAATTAATAAAATAAAAAGTAATAAACTTTATGTATGTTCATTTTTTATTGCATTAGTAGTAATAAGTATATTATACAAATTAAATAATGTTACTCCTTTTGGTAACAGATCACTTCTGTGTGTTGATTTTTATCACCAATATGGCCCAATGTTAGGTGAATTATTTGATAGAATTCATCATAATGATAATTTTATATATTCTTTCAACATGGCAATGGGACTACCCTTCTTTAGAAACTTTTTAAATTATCTTTCAAGTCCCTTTAATATTATAATGTTACTATTCACTAAAAAAGGGCTTTTAACATCCTATTCTTTTATCATAGGTTTAAAAGCCGTAGTGTCTTGTTGTACCATGGTTTATTATTTAAGCAAAAAATTTAAAACAAAAGAGCTTTTCTTAATTCCCCTTGGTATTATATATGCCTTTCAAGCATATTTTTCAGCTTATTACTGGAATATTATGTGGCTTGACGGAATGGTCTTCTTGCCACTTATAACTTTAGGTATTGAAAATATTGTTAACAAACAAAAGTGGCGAAGTTACACAGTCTTTCTAGCAATTATGCTTATAGCGAATTACTTTATTGGCTACATGATTTGTATATTTGCTGTTGTATATTTCCTAATATATAATACTTATAAAATAAAATTAAAAAAAGATACAATAAAAAAAGAAATAAAAAAATGGTTAAAAAATACTTTTATCTTTGGCGCATCTTCTCTTTTAGGAGGAATGCTTACATTCTTTTTACTTATTCCAATGTTTACATCAATGTCTTCAATTTCGGCAACTGGAGGATCAATTCCAACATCTCAATATTATGATTTTCAAATAATTGATTTTCTTAAAGGGCATTTAACTGGAGTTCATACAACAGTTTTTGCAAGTGATGATATAACGAACCCTAATGTGTCATGTGGAATTTTAAGTGTTGCACTTCTACTTGCCTACTTAATTAACCTTGAAATACCTATTAAGAATAAACTTGCTTATATTTTGCTACTTGGATTCTTTATTGCCGCATTCTTTGTTCCGCAGCTTGACTATATACTGCATGCTTTCCATGTACCAAATGACTTACCTTATAGATATTCATTTTTATATAGCTTTGTCCTTGTTTTAATTGCTGCTTATAGTCTTATAAATATTAAGAAAATTGATTTTCCAATACTCTCGCTTGCCTATGTATTCTTGATGATCCTTTTACTTTCAATATCTCAAGATGACTGGGCTGACATATCCACAAATATGATTTACATAAATATGATATTATTAACACTTTATTTCATCTTTTATTCTGGAATATACTTCTTAAAAAATATGAAAACAATCTTTTATCTAGCATTAACAGCTGTTGCTTGTATTGATGTTATTGTATCCATTAACTATAACTGGGATATAACACAAGACATGAAATTATTTTACTCAAATTATGATAGCAAAATGGAACTACTAGATTTTGTAAAAAAACAAGATGACGAATTGTTCTATCGAATTGAATCAACAAACACGATGACACTAAATGATTCAAGTTGGTATAATTATTATGGTATGACATCATTTTCTTCTATGGCATATGAATCAATGGCAATACTTCAACATAATTTAGGAATGCCAGGAAATGAAATAAATAGTTATTCTTATGTCCAAACTACACCAATTTATGATCTAATGTTTGATATAAAATACTTTATTGGTGATTCAAATGATTTAAACAGATACATTGGCGTAAATACAATTAAAGAAACTGCTAATGAATTTACATATAATGTTGGACTTGGTTTTGGCGTTTCTAAAGACATTGAAAATTGGAATTATTCTCACTCTAACCCCTTTGTTGTTCAAAATGATTTTATGGAACGTGCTACTGGAGTTTCTAATATTTTAAAAGAAGCAGAATTAAATAATGTTCAAGATATTTATAAAGACGATAAAACAACAATTCTTAAATATAAATATAAAAATCCTGGCGACAATTTATATTTATACACAAGAGATTATTCAATCAAATATATGATCATTGGCGATTGCTTATATTATAAAGATGATGAAGATATAGATTTTTCTAATTATCCCAGTGAAGTAAATTATTCATATATGGACTCATATTCTGAACAAAAAATAATTAATATTAATTCTACAGAGGAAGAAATAACTTTATATATCGTATACGACAATTATTATGCAAAGAACTTCTATCTTTACTATATAGACAATGAAGAATTTACTAAGGCAACAAATATTTTAAAAAGCAATAAACTAGATATTATATCTTTTAAAGAACACACAATTGAAGGTAATATATATCTTAATGATAATGAAGATCTATACACATCTATTCCTTATGATGAAGGCTGGCAAGTATTTGTTGATGGGAAAAAAGCAGAAACTTATGCTTTAGGAGATGCACTGCTTACTGTTAAATGTTCTAAAGGAAATCATAAAATAAAGTTTGTTTATAAAATCCCTCACTTTAAATTAGGTATAATTTTATCTTCTATAGCTTTAATAATCCTTCTAGTTTCAACTATTTTAAAACATTTAAAAAAAGAACAAAATACTGGAGATTAATCTCCAGTATTTTTATGTACAAACAATTTATTTATATTTATTTTAGGAAGTAATATTTTAATATTTTTTTCATTACTAATATCAAAATTCTTTGTTCTAATTTCCAATTTTTCACCATCTACACACCAAGCATTTTTAGGCAACTTTGCAAAACTAATTTTTAAGTGATTTGTTCTAAAAGATTCAAAACCATCAACATGCTCGGCATCAGTCGCGATTAACATCGCCATCGCTCTTAAAATATCTATCTTCCTCGTATATGTACAAAATAAAACTTCAAATGTATCATCATCTAATTTAACATCCTTATAAAAGTTATTAAGTCCTGCTATACGCGTTGCAGAAGACACTAACATAAAAGAATATATTCCTTTTATTTTATCGCCATTTATCTCATATTCAACATTATAATTCTTTGTGCGAGAAAAAAAATCTTTAAGGCCACTTGCTAAATAAGCTAAATGCCCATACTTCTTTTTTAGATCTCTTGGAGTTTCATATGGGATGTTCATAAATTTACCAAATCCCGCCACATAAACAAAAGGTCTACCGTTAATTAAAGGAATATCCATACCTCTAATTTCCCCATTTAAACATAAATGAATATTCTTTTCAATATCTTTTCCATAGCCGAACATTACACCGACATCATTTGTTGTACCAACTGGTATATGGGCTAAAACTAGTCTTTTTTTTCGGCTTAAATTTCCATGAACTATTTCATTAAAAGTACCATCCCCACCCATGGAAATAACCAAATCAACATAGCCAATATGACTAACAATTTCTTTTGCGTGTCCTTTATATTCTGTACCAATAAACGTGGCAGAATAACCGTGACTCTCAACAATACTTTTATATTTTTTTATGTTTCGTTTTTTTATTGTATGTCCACTATTGGGATTATATATTACAACACACGTTTTCATAGTACTTGACTCCTTTCCATGAGATTATAATGCAAGGTTATTTTTTTGTCAATTTTGAAGAATCTTTTAACATCGAAATAAGCTTATTAGTCGCAAATGATGGAATAACATCTTTCTTTGTAATTAATCCAATATATCTACTAGGAATTTTAGGATTTATTTTTAATTCAATTAATTCTCCTGATTTAAGTTTGTCCTGAACAAACTCCTTAACAACATAACCTACACCAAAACCAATAGTTGTCATATCTTGAACTAATCCATAACTGGCAAGACACATTTCAGGTTCTAAATAAATATCATACTTACCCAAAATGGAATCAAGAAAATCTCTCGTATTAGTTCCTTTTGGCTGAAGTATAAGAGGATACTTATTTAAATCACTTAAATTAATAACATTTGTTCCCATATTAAATTTCTTAGAAACCACAAAAATATCTTGTATCTCTTTTAAATTATATATATCTATATCATTATATTTTTTTATTGGTAAATTAGCTATTATTAAATCTATTAAACCATCTCTTAATTTAGGAATTAATTCAGATGCCTTATTCGTTACAATCTCTATCTTAATATTTGGATATAATTTATGAAAATCCTCCAAGTAAGGAAGAGGATATTCTTTTACTAAAGTTCTTGATATACCAATACGGATTAACCCTGTATTTAAACTTACCATATCAGTAAATTTATTCTCTGCGTTTCTAATATGCTCAATAGCAAGTTTTATATAAGAGTGCAATTCTTTTCCTTCCTCAGTTAAATTAACTCCTCTTTTAGTACGAACAAATAATGAACCACCTAGCTGATTCTCAAGTGATTTAATGGATTTAGACACAGCCGGCTGAGAAATATGAAGTTTATCAGCTGCAGCTGTTATATTACCCGCATTCGCAACTTCATTAAAGACACGATATAATTCAAAATCTATATTCATAAACGTCCTCAATTTCTATAATAACTAGTGATTATATTAAATATTACTAATATATATTTTTATTATACCATATTATTTGCTATTATGTAGTTGTAAGAGATATAATAGTTGAAGGTGGTAGTATGGTAATTAATATGGGAAAAATAATATCTTATGACAAGGAGGTAAAAAAAGCACGATTAATATCCATAAAAGATAATAAGATATTAGTATGTAATTACAACGGTTATTTAATGCTACCAGGAGGTAAACTTGATGATACCGAATCATTTAATGAAGGATTAAAAAGAGAAATAAAAGAAGAAATTGGTGTCGAGATTGAAAACGAACAAGAATTTGTAACAGTAAATAATTATGTCAAGAATTATATTAGTCGAGATGGTAATGTAACTAACAGAAAGATAAAAACTATTTATTATACTACTGATGAAGATATTGATATAACAAAGAAGAGACTGCTTTCTAAAAAAGAAAAAGATGGCAAATTTATATTAGGATACATTGATATAGAAGAATTGATTAATATCATTAACACTAGTAACTTACCTTATAAAAAACGCATATTTGCCGAGGAAATATTAAGAGTCATAAATTATTATTTAAAACGAGATAAATTAATTGATTTACATACGCATACTAATAAATCAGATGGTCAGTTTAGTCCAACAGAAGTTATTAATCAAGCAATAAATATGGGAATTAGTACAATCGCGATAACTGATCACGATACAGTGGCTGGACTAGAAGAACTAGATTATAATAATCCCTTAATTCAAATAATTCCTGGGATCGAAATATCTGTAAAAAGAGAAAAAGGACGCATGCATATTTTAGGTTTGGGAATAGATTATAGAAATAAAGATTTAAGAGATTATTTAAAAGAGATGCAAGAATTTAACCGCTATAACCTAAGAAATATTGTTAATTATTTAACTAGTACAGGCATAAAACTTGATATGGATGACGTTGAGGGAATCATGCGTTTAAATAAAAATGTTGGAAGACCAGATATAGCAAAATTACTCATTAAAGAAGGTTATGTAGCTGGTGTTCAAGAAGCATTTGACAAATATTTAATTGATGCTTTTAATAAATCAAGGCATCTAAATAAAGGACATAAATATAAAGATGCTTTAGAAGTTATAACTAATGCTAATGGTTTACCAATACTAGCTCACCCAAATTCATTAGAATTAGATCATGAATCTTTTGAAAAGTTAATTGAAGATATGACTAAAAACAAACTAAGAGGTTTAGAAGTATTTCACCCACATATGAGTGAAGAAGAAAGAGAGTACTATGCGGGCGTTGCCGAATATTATAACTTATTAATATCTGGCGGAACAGATTATCATGGAATTAATGTAAAACCAAATACTAAACTAGGTATCGGAAATAATAATATATACATCACTAATTTACCAATTTTAAAAGAATTAAAAAAATAAATAAACATAGTTATTTATTTTTTTTTGGTAATTCGAAAGGTAAATTCAATTTTTTTTCATACTCTCTGCGAGCTAACTGAGACTTATTAAATCCATTGAAAAACTTTAGCATATTTTCATTTTCTTCATCCGTAATCTTCTGATACTCCGCAAATACTTGAGGATAAGTTATATACCAATGATAAAGAATATCTCGCATATCATCTAATTTAAGTAATTCTCTTAAATCTTGTTTTGTTCTTATATCCGTGTTATCTAGTATATCCCATGCAATGCGATAAATAAAACTTTGGAAATGAGAAAGATTTCCTTCATATCCCGAAAAACATTCAAGAATATTTTTACGAAGATTATCTTTTAATGATGGCTCTAACCAATAAGAAAATAATACATTAGAATATTTTTTTTCAATAGCTAGACATTGTAAATATAGAGGAAGCATATCTAAAGTATCACGCCAAATATCGACATTAACTTGATCAAATTGATTTAAATCATTATTTTTTAGATATTCTATTGCATCAGATCTAACAATTTTTATCTTATCCCTATTTTTAAATTGAGGCAAAATAACACTTTCAAATATATCAATAACACTTTGGTTTAATTCAACAATTGTAATACTTTCAACTTCTTCTTTTAAAGAAATCATATATGCAACATAACCAAGCCCACAACCACAAAGACATACATTTCCTTCAGCTTCATCAATAAATTTTTGGAAACTTTGGATCTCCGAAGGTTCAACAGTCATCCAACTAACAGTCTCCCCCTTTTCCGTTATACCTGGAAATCTTAAAGGACGATCACAAATAAAGAAACTATTTATTGGTTCAAATGTCTCAAGATCACGCGTTCTTTCACCATAAGCTGTAAGAGTATTTGCTGCTATATCGCGTTTTCTTCCTAATTCGATATTTCCTATTGCTGTCTTAGGAATTTTAATATCACTTAAGTATGCATTACTCATTATTTCCTCTTTGCTTAATCTACGAATCATGTCATTTAATTGAGGATAATTAGCTATTTTTATAAATTCTTCTATTTTATTCTCCCCAACTATAAGACCCCCATCAGCAAAGCCAGAGAGCATATCACTTAAAAGATTTTCTTTTTCAAGTAATTCTAAAACATGATTTTTAAAATCGTTCATCTTTCGATTATCTGCAATCAAAATCAACACCTCTTTCAGATAAATAACTATTCTAACACATAGTTGATTTTTTTCAACAAAAAGATACTAAGTTTTAATAATATAGTATAATATTCAAGGAAAGGAGTAACTCTATGGATAACAAAAAATTTGGTAAGTTTATTCTTCAATTAAGAAAAGAAAAAGGATGGACTCAACAAGAGTTTGCCGATAAAATTTTCGTAACAGACAAAGCAGTTAGTAAATGGGAACGTGGATTATATTTTCCTGATATCAGTTTAACGATTCCAATTGCAGAATTATTTTCCATTTCAGTCTCAGAATTACTTAAAGGTGAAAAAAATGAAAATGAATCAATAAATGAAAAATAAAAACAATTAACAAAACGCTAAAAGGTTTCTTAAAGATGTTGCACAACAATTCTATCATTAGCTAATTAGTTTTACTTACAATTTTTTTCGTATTATTAAAAAACAGTTCTTTTTATACTATTTTCTAATATACTATATTAGAAATAATTAATTACACATTGACAATATAAAGTTATTAATGTACAATTAAAAAGTGTAAAAAAGAAATTCAGTATTAAGTTTATTGATGGGTCTATAGCCAAGTGGTAAGGCATGGGACTGCAACTCCCTGATCGTTGGTTCAAATCCGACTAGGCCCTCCATAAAAAAATATCCGAACTAAAATTAGTTCGGTTTTTATTTTATATTAAGGCAATTGTAAAATTATTCCATATCTTCCAATTTACTATAAATGTCATACTAACTATAACATCTTAGAATGTTGTTACCAATTATTTCAGTGTTATATCTAGCATTATAACAAATAACAGGAATTAATTTGCTTATCTCTTGTATATTTCTTGGGTTATCTTCAATCATAACGTCTATTTTATTAGTAATAATAAAGTCTGTCTTATCTCCGTTAGCAAATATTAATTCATCATAATATATTGAATTATCTTTTAACCATTTTATTACAATCTCTTTCATTCTTTCAGGAGTTATATCACAATAAGATAAATTACTACTTCTATTAGTAATTATACATATTATATTGCCTTTTTTTTTAATTTTTTAATAATTTCACCAGCAAAATTTCTTGGAGGAATCTCTATATAATCATATATTGCTTTAGACCACACTTCTTTACCAATATTTTCGTCTATATTTAAATCTTCCTTTTTAAAATCTATATTGTTAATAACCTTATTAAACATTCCGCTTTCATAAAGATATTTGCTACCATAATCTATCTCAAACTCTTCGACATTTGTTAATACTCCATCTATATCTATACCTATTCTCATACTCTCATCTAAAATAATTTTACTACAAAACATACCATTTTCTTAACTTATATCAAAATGATTAACAACTTCCATTATAATTTCATCTATATTTGTTTTACCATCATTTATAATCACTTTAAAATTTTCATTCTTGCACTCTCTTTCTATTTCTTTAGAAAATAGAAAATCTCTTTCCATCCAATTTCCAAATGCCTCTTTTTTATTCAAACACCCCTCAAGCATACTAGAAACATATGGTCTTTTTTGATAGTGTAAAATTTGAAAATCCTTTGTTGGAATTATAGCTAAATAACTAGTATTTTGAACTCTTAATTTTTTTATCAATGTTGGTAGGTAAGCACACCCCTCTGTTAAAATGTCCTTATTACAACTTATGTTTTCTAAATCATGTATTACATATTCAAATATTTCTTTGTATATGCCAAATTCTTCATCTTTTTGAGTTACAGGATCTCTCATCCATATTTCTTCAAATGTCATAGATAGATTTTTTTTACACAATGGTTTATCATTTAAAGCAGCTTTTTTCATGTATTTATCTAAAAAGTCATCAACCTTAAAATAATATAAATCATATTTTTTAGAAATATCTTCACAAACAGTACTTTTGCCAGCGCAAGGAGAACCTCCTACAAAATATATCTTTCTCAAATTTTATCTCCTCCATAAATTAGTATAGTCTCTACACTAACTCTAACCAAAAGTTTACTGTTTATTCAATAAAAAGTAAATATTAATTTAATAAATCATTTACATTCAATGACATTATAAATTCTATTCTCTCTTTACAGTTCCAATACTTAGATGCATTAGATTCAAATAATAAATACAATAATGAATCATTAACACTTATTTGTTCCATTAACGGTGGAGTTTTAATTTTCTTTAATTCTGCACCAACATAATTTTTTCTCTTTTCTTCATATTCGTATACGTATAAAAATGATGAAAAACTTCGTCCATATGATTGGCTTATTAATAAATATTTTTTATGATTATATTCAACAAAATCTAAACTTTGAGTTTTTTTAGGCACAATAAATTTATCTATATATTTTAAATCTATTTTTTTATCATTGCTTGTAATCTTATATTTTTTTACAGTACACTCAGAATTAATAAAAAAGTTCCCAATGTATAAATAATCACCATCTACACATAAATAGGCAATTAACTTCTTTGAAGAATTTTGAAAGTCAATCAATTCTTCACTAATATAGTTAAACTTATATTTAGCTTTAACATTTTGTTTAGTGAAAAAATCAAAAACTATATAAGCATTTAACACACCATCATTATCAGGAATCCATAATAATTGCCTTTTTTCATCATAAGAGATAGAGCCAACATGAGAGTCTGTATCTAACTCAACTATATTAACTATATCACCAAGTGCATCTATTACATAACATTTAGACTTTTTATGAGAATCATAATAACCAGTGATTAAATAATGTCCCCTTACCAAAGTTATTCCTTGAGGTATAAATTTATTTTCAACGGGAATTTGGATATTAGCTTCTTTTATCATTGTTTTTAAACTACTATAATTATTTAAAGTAGACATAACATTTTCATTAATTAAATCATCTTTTTTAATAATGTTTATTGCAGGTATAACATTATCTTCAACAGAATTCTTATAATTTATTTCATCAGTATTGTTAATAATATAAGTTGATTGTGTTACAGACATTAACAAAATAAATACTATAACAATTATTCTTAATTTCATACAAATTAATAATGCAATGATTCTAGTATATTTTTTACCTCTTCATTGGAGTCCAATTTTTGATTTGAAGAATAGATATCTAAAGCGTATAATACAGAATCATATTCAAACCAAATTTTTTTAACCCATCCATAATCGACACCATATACTGGAACTTTTAAATTATTAATGTAATATATAGATTTCATTTCTTCTATATTATACTCTTCTTCATTTAACGGAATTTCAGTATCTACCAAATATTTAGTATTTATGTATATTCTTAGCTTTAAGTTTATATTACCATCTAATTTCTTATTATTAATTGGTTTTATTAACTCCAGATTCAAGCTAGCAATTTTTCCATCAACTCGTTTTAAATTTTTTATTAAAAAGTGTTTTTTTTCAAATAAATTACTTTTTAATAGTTTAATACTCAACTTGTCTTCCAATTCCTCATAAGAATAATAAAAACATTTATCATTTTTTGGAACTCTATCCGCATCACTAATTTCACAATTAAATTCTTTTAAATTAGCATCATAATTTAAGATTTTTTTTGATTTTGAAAATGCATAAAATCTAACGGGATTGTTGCTATTTTTATCACTATACTTTCTCGATACTAAATTATTTATCATTTCTTTTATTTCATTTGCATATACAACACCTGTACTTATCAACATAATATTCAAAAGAAGTATTACAGATAGGACTATTCTTTTTTCTCTTTTTCTTTTTTTATAGCCTTTTAATATTTTTATATTTAAATCATTTAATTTCTCCTTTGATAAGGAAACATTATCAAAAGTATTATTAAAACTATCATTTAATTTTTTCATTTAACACCCTCCATTTCTTTTTTTAAAGCCAGTTTTCCTCTAGACAAACGCATCTTTATGGCCGATTCACTTTTACCCATTTGTAAAGCAATTTCTTTTATACTATATCCTTCATAATAAAATAGATATAAAGGTATTCTATAATCAGAATTAATATTATTTAATGATTCAATTAAAATATCTTTTTTATCTGTTTTATCTTTTACATCATCTTTTATTATTGCCTTTAATTTTCTCCAAGGTGATTTTAAAATATCTTTTGCTTCATTTATACATACTCTAAATAACCATCTTTTAGCATCCTCATGTGTTAAAGATAATATTTTTTTGTTATTATATAATTTAATAAAGACTTTCTGAACTACATCTTCAGAATCTTCTTTATTTAATAAATAACTAAACGCCAATCTATAGATATCATTACTATACATTTGATATAATTCATTAAATCTATTTTCCATATTATCTAATTCCTTTGCTCCTTTCATTATACCAACGATTTAAAGCAATAAAAAGTCACATCTAATTTTATTTCTTCAAATAAAAAAAGAGGTATATAGCCTCTTTCTATTAATTAGTAACTTGAACCCCTTGCATAGCATCATAATAGTTGCGTACTGTAGCATTGCTAAAGTATACAACATTACCAAGACCACCTGTTTGAATGGAATAAGATTTAGCTTGAGCTAAAGTAATATTGCTATTACGTGCATGTTGATATGTTCCATAAGCTGTATTTCCAATGCTATTAGCAAATTCAAGGACAAAATTTAATTCCAATCCCGAACTAGCATTGTCAAAAATATTCATAATTTGTCCAAATCCATTAGTAGTAATTTTTTGATTACCACTGCCTAATTGATAATTAGCAACTAAACCTTTACCATTTTTATCAACACAAGATTGTTCTCCGATAAAACTTACAACATTAGAGGTTGGCATAGACTTATTCCAACGAACAGCCAAAATATCATATTTTTTTATCATAGGAACTTTAAACCACTCTACATTCATTATAATTGTTGGTATTACATCAGAAAAATCTGAGCCATAGACAAATTCTTTAAATGTAAATGATAGTTTTTTACTAGATGTTTCATAAACCACATCGTATGAATCATATAATGGCATTGGTATTTCAGAAATATCATGTAATTTCATATCAGATAATATATGAAGATTGTCATTTTTAGCAACTTTCTTTGCTTCAGATTCTGTAGCAAAAATAGTAATAGAGTCAACAATTTCTCCATTTACAATTTTATCAGTAGTAATAGTATAATCTGTCGTTGTTTGAATTTTATCGTTTGGATTTAAAAGGCCATCTATTTGTTTTTGATTTAATAAATCAATAGTCCTTTTGCTAAAATTAGCAGATAAATTTTTATATTGTTCAGATGCTATTTTTACACCCTTTGTGTTTGTATATGTTCCATCTTCATTTAGTGTTAATGCATTAGCTGAAGTTATGCCTATAAAAAGACATCCAATTAATAATAATACTTTTTTCATAAATCTTCTATCCTCCTATTCTTATCAAAAAAGTTTTTATTAATTATATTTTTTACATCACCTACCATTCTACAATTTAACATCCATGGATTTTGTTAAATCAATTTATATCAAATTTTAAAATTTAATATACAAAACTGTACATCATTTACTATACAAGATTAAGATAACATAAAATCAAGAAAAAGAAGAGGGCTTATCAAGACCGTAAAAAAATGGGTTTAATATAAAAAAATGGGCTTATCAAGACCTTGATAGTTTACACCTTTCATTATACCAACGATTTAAAGCAATAAAAAGTCACAACCCAAAAAAAATCTAGCTTAAGCTAGATAAATACTATAACTTATTTATATTAGTATTTTCTGAAGTATTTTTAATAAATTCTTGAAATCTTTCAAAACTTGCGATATCTTCTTCATTAAAATTAGTTAGAAAGTCTCTGTTATCTGAAAAAATAGCATCATGATAAAAATATGCGAAATTTTCTTTTCTAGAAGAAAGAGAATACTCTAAACGCATAAAAGCATCACTTGTGACATTATCCATTTCTGGAATAAGTGCATAAATATCTTGTGGTTCTTTAGCTAAAATCGCTTTAACTGATAAAATAGAATGCCATTTTATCCGTTCATTTAATTCTTCCAAATCTAACTCATCACCAAAAACGTTTTTTCCAATCTTAATAAAACTTTGTAAAGCTTTTTGATATTCCTGTTTTTGTGGACTAGCAATATTATTATCTCTTTCGTTTAAAGGAATCTTACTATATAATTCCTTTACTTGTTTACTAAGCAAATATAATTCATCCATATTTCATATCTCCTATTACAAATATATTATCATAACTAAAAAATAGTATAAATAATTCTTTAGGAAAGTCTTTTATCCAATAATGGCACTTCAAATTTATTATCTCTAAATTCAAACAACAATGATATTGCATTGGCATTAACTAATTTTCGATCCATTACAATAAATATTTTTCCCTCTACATCACTGTTAGCAACAACATTTGCTTTAATAGTATAATCTTTATTAAATACGGTATACTTTATTGTGCAATAATTCTCAAATACTTTATTATATGTATTAAACGTTTTAGTGAAAAGGGCTTCTTCATACATTGTTCCTTTATAATCTATTACTAACATTGTTTCTGTATTTAATCTAAGCGGTCTAATAACATTAGATAATGGATTACATGCTGTAACATCTTTACAAACTACATATCTATTATCAAAAGAATCTATAATGCTGTAACCCGTTACAGTTAAGTTAAAAGGATTAACATTAGCAACATTTGTATTTATTGTTTCATTTATGTTGGTTTTAAATACATTACTTGTTTGATCAACACTCGTTGCACTTACATTAAATTTTTTAGCTTTACTTAATATCTTATTACCTGAGATATCTATTCCATATTGAACTTGTAAGGTGAAATTTCTTGTAGTTGTACTTTTAGGAATCTCATAAGTTAAAGTAACATCTTTAGTAACTGATGGAATTAGTGGATCACCCTCATTATAAGGTATCCCAAAATCATAAAATTTCTGATTCCTTGTTAATGTTGGATAATAAGTTAATTGCCCATCTGCTAAAGTTATATTATCAAGATTTAAAGTTTTTTCGACATCAGTATTATTAAAAAGAGTTAAGTTAACAACAACATATTTATATATATCACTTAATTGAACACCATTAAAGTCTCTTTCTGTAATATAAGAATCTCTAACAGTATAAGCTATACCATCTACTATATTGGTCTCTTCTTTATTAACCTTCTTTAAATAAGTATTATAATAATATACACCATATCCAGAAAAGAATAAAGCAAGTATACCAATAAAAACAGAAATACCAAACTTATTTTCTAAAATATAATATTTAAGTTCTCTTACTGTCCTTCTAACAAATCTTAAATATTTATAGTTATTTTGTCCAATTAAAACCTCAAATTCCGCTGAGTCCACATCAGCAATCTCTAATTCCTCTACGTCTTTACTAAAGTTAAATTGTTTTAAATTAAATCCTATTCCTCTAATAAAACAGATTATCATCAATACATAATTAGGAAGCAAACAAATTGTTGAAATATCTCTACCTAAAATTAGCTGATCCGATTCAACAACATTTTCTTGAAGAATACTTAAGAGATTAAATTCATAGTAAAATAAAGCTATTTCAATAACACCATAAATAAGTAAAAATAAATATAACTTAGTTGGTTTTTTCTTTTCTCTTAATAACCAAAACACTACTCCTGATAAAAACAAAAAAATAAATAAAATATAATAAACACTTTTATTTATGTAAGCATCAGCACCTGCATAAATAAATGTACTACTAGATTGTAAAGATGCAAATAGATTATTTATATCTCGGGCAACCATAAGTAAGTACCCAAGGCAAGCAAGCATCATTAAATGTATTAATCGGAAATGCTTTATTATAAAAGCATATGGTTTCTTTAAAATCATTAATAACGCCTCCTTATTCTCCTAAATTATAACATAAAAAAAAGAAAAAATATATTGCTACATTAATTCTTTTTATTGACTAACATTTGCCCTTCTAGTAAATAGATGGTTTTATTATCTTCCAATAATTTATTATTTGATATATTAAATGTCTTGCTTACCATATCAAGTGTATCGCCTTGTTTTGTAATATAATAACTATAATTAGAATTAGGAATTAAAAGTGTTTGCCCTGGATAAATATAATCATTCATATCAAGACCATTTAAACTAGCAAGTAAATTTGGATTTATGTTATATTTCTTACTTATTTTATAAAGATTATCTCCTTTATCTATTGTATAATAATCAAAGTAAGTCTCTTTATTTAAATCTCTAAAATACATACAATCACTCCTATTATAAGGTATGTATTTTAAAAATTTTTGTTAATCAAAAAATGAATATTTTATTACTTGATGAGAAATTCCATTCAAAATAACTTAATAGTTTAGTTATTCCTGTTTTTATGTTATATCTTAATAGCGTATCTTTCTTTAAGTAAAAAACATCATTCTCATGAATATCTACGAAAGCATCTATCTCAACTTCATCAAACAAGATATGTTTATCACTTAATTGATAATTATAATATACTTTATTATCTTTTATAGAATAATTTATTAAACGAGTACCTTCAAAATAAATATTGTTATAAACTAACTTATTTAAGCCTATTGTATCCCATAAGTTATTGTAATACAAAGCTCCTTCATTATCACTAGTAATCGTGATGGAAGCTTTTTCTACATTTAGTTTATACTGAACTTTATTCTTCTTATCGAATAAGTATATAAAACCATCTACATCACCCATAAAATATGAATTAAAGGATATTTTATAATCAAAAGCCCATTCACTTATCTTTTTCTCCTTTTGATTAAATACATAAAATTTACTAAATTCTCTTGTAGAATCATAATCAGCAATAAGTAAATAAGAGCCTAATTGATAAGATAAATTGTTGTCATAAGATTCATTTTTCAAAAAATTATATTCCTTATTATCCAAAATACTAGAAATTCCATGACCATTCCAAATATAATAATCATAATCTTCATTATAAACTGCTATTTTTGATATATTTTTTAATACTTTTTCTTCGTCTTTACTAACAACATTTGCAACATAACCATCAACATAGTTGCCATCCTTAGTACAAACATAAGGCAAACTTTCTTTAAATACCTTTATACTAACACAGGTATAATCATCTTTGCTTACTTCATCTACTTTACTAACAATTCTTCTTTTTGTAGAGTATTTATGATTTACAACAAAGTCAAATGTTCTACCATCTTTTCCTAAATTAAAATAATAATTCTTATCTTCTTTAACAAACTTCTCTGTAATAGTATAACCGTCCTCTTCGTAATCTAATTCATAATCCTTAGTTCTTTTTGAAAATAATAAGAATAGACAAATAAGAACAATTATAAATAAACAAAAACCTACTAACCTTTTCATACATTCTCCATTAATAGCAAAAAAATGAATTCCTTATTCATTCTCCATTTTAACATTGTATTTCTTTTTTGCATCAGTCATGAACATAGTAATAGAAGTTTCTATCTCTGGTAAACTTTCTTTATCTAAATCAGATACATATATTTTTTCTTTCACAGTGTCTATGCAAAGTGTTCCCCAAAACAAACCACAATCAACTTGCATATCATTATATAAATCAGGCGTAATTGAGGAAAACTTATAACCAATTAAAAACCTGTTTTGTGCTACTAAAATTCTTTCATTAGTTATTGCTAAAACTCCCGTATTAAAGAAAGAAAATGGTTTAGGATCAAGTTGTCCTGCACAAATAAACTGTACGTATTCACCAGGATTTAGATGTTTATCAAGTATCTCACAATGTTTTTTTAATCTAAACCAAGTTACAGAATGAGGAAACTTTTTTTTAAAAGACATTAATTTTTCATAACTGTTATTATTCATATTTTACTCCTTAACAATCTTATATTGCTTTAACATATCAAGTACATTTTCTTCTGTAACGTATCCTTTTATACAATCAACAAATTCCCCGTTCTTTGTTATTATTGTCATTGGTTTCGGAAACGACTTTTTCATACTTGTTGAATAACCTGTTGTGTTACATTTAGCAGGAATTTCATAATCTAAATCCATTATTTTTTCATATTCATCTTCATCATATTCATCACGATTAAAGTAATAAATATCTAAATTCTTTTCTTTTGCTATCTTATTAACAACCAATAAATACAAATCACAGTATGTACAATCTTTCATTCCAAATACAGCAACAGTATAATCCTTACTATTAACTTTCTTCAAAAATTGCGAAGAATTTGGCAACACCTTATACGCTCTTTCGCTTTCAGGAATTATATTATAAAGATGTTTTTCAATTATTTCAACTACTTTATTATCATCACTTGCACTAACAACATCGACAGGTTCACCATTCATAAATAATATAAATACGGTATCCATATCAACTGAAAGAGAATAATCCTTTAATAAATTATTAATCTCCTCTAAATTCATATTAGCACTATATGCTTTTAATCTATACTTTTTATAATACTTTTTCATTTTATTTTTTATACCAGAAGACATATCTTTTGTATATAAAATTGAAGCTCCCGAAGTGTTTATATCACTAAGTATTTTTGTTTTATCAATATCCATTACACTAAATGACTTCTTTGAAATTAATAACACAATTAAGAGTATAATAATAATTGCAAATGTAATTAATAGTAATATGTTTTTTTTCACGATACTCCTCCTAAAATTATTGTATAATAATTAAACTAAAAATTCAATTAACTATTTATATTTATATAATTAATACAATTTGTAGCTGCTATTGCGCCGTCACTTGCTGCTGTTATAAGTTGCCTTACCTCTTTAGTTCTTACATCACCTGCTACAAATATATTAGGTATATTGGTACAAGTATTATCACTTTTGATAAATCCATCTTCATCCAGCTCAATTAAATCATGTAAATAATTTACTTCTGAAGAAAAGCCAATCGCGATAAATAAACCATCTAAATTTAAAACTGTATCATCATCTAATGTTATAGACTCTAAAACTCCATCCCCATTAATACTTTTTATTTGTTTATTTAAAACAAATTCAACATTATCTTTTTTTGTTATTTTAGATATAACACTAGCATCTGCTCTAAAAGTATCTCTCCTATGAATCAAGTAAACTGTCGAAGCTATATTGGATAAATAAAGAACATCTTCTAAAGCCGTATTTCCTCCACCTACAACAGCAACTTTCTTATTCTTAAAAAAAGCTCCATCACAAGTCGCACAATAAGAAACACCCTTGCCAATATAATCATCCTCTAATCCTAAAGTTCGTCTTTTTAAACCACTTGCAATTATAGCTGTTTTAAACTCGATTTCCCTTTGATTAGTTATTACCTTATTCTTCTTTAAATCAGTAACCTCTTCCTCAAGGAATTCAACATTGTACTTTTTCACTTGTTCTTTTATGTTACTAATTAAATCATAACCACTAATACTCAAAAAACCCGGATAGTTTTCAACATCAAGTGAATTTACTATTTGACCACCATACTGTGTTGATTCAATAACCAAAGTTTTTAATCCACCACGAGCAGCATATAATGCAGATGTTAAACCTGCAATACCACCACCAATAATTACACAATCATAAGAATTCATGTTTATCACCTAATAATTATTATACCATTTATTTATGAAAAACTTTCGAAAACTATAAAATATTATCAATTTAAATGGTTTTATTTTCTAATTTAGCAAAGTCATCAATATCTTCATCCAATACTAAACCGCTCTCGACATAACTCTTAATTTGTACTACTTGTGATTCTGCTATATTTCTTAAAGTTTCATGTTCAATAACATTATCATACGAAAAAAGTGAATCACTAGGATAAGCATATAAGAACTCAATATCACTTAAAGAAGATTTAAATAACATACCAAGTTTTCTTAGATGAAACTCATTAGATACGAGTAAGCAAGTTTTATTTTCACTATTTCTATTCTTTAATATTTGAACACAGTTATAAACATTTTCTAAAGAATTTGTTGACTCATCTTCAATAATTATATTTTCCGTAATGCCAGATTCTTTTAAAGTTTCTAACATATACTTTGATTCATTAAAATCGCCTTGTTCACCAACGCCTCCCGAAAGGATAATAATGCCGACTTTCTTTTCCTTTATTATATCAATCGCACACTTTAACCTCTCATCTAATAGTTCTTTAATGTGACATCCAAATATAATCATAAAGTCTACACTTTTAAAAGTAGAGTTAGGTACACTAAATAAAACTTTTTTTATTACTTCATTTGTAATATTTTTTGCATCTATTTCACTTATTTTCATATTTCTTCTCCTTTAACATTTCAAAGATTGGCAAATTACCTTTATAACTCATTGGTGAAACTGGACTAGGGTGATATATAGGTAATACTTTATATTTACCTAAGTTATGAAACTTTCCAACTACCTCTGAAAACTTTTTGAAATCATTTCCAAGCAAATTTCTTGTCGGAAATTCTCCTAATGTTATTATAAGTTCTGGATTTAATATTTCTATTTGCTGCATGATAATACTCTTACAATTTTTAGAACATACTTTTAAGTTATTTCTATTAATTGTATAACACTTAACAGCTTCTAAAAAAGTAACATCTAACAAATTACAATCTATAACATCAAGAAGTTTTTGCATAACTACTGCACTTGGTAAAAACTTCCCTGTTACATCTCGCCAAAGCATATTACTCTTTCTCCAACCATTATTGGCTGGAGCTTCACCAATTAAAACAAATTTATTATTCTTTCCTAAGAACACAGTTTTAGAAGCAGGGAATTTTTCTACAAGAGAATTACATAAAGTACATTCAGAAACTTGCCTATCCAATTCGTCTAAAGTCATAGCATCACCTCTAAATAAAACCCTTAATAAAATTATACCATACATTTTTACTAATAAATATGTTATTATAGGCAATATAGGAGGATAACTATGGCAAAATTAGAAGATTATATAAAAGACACAAAATTAATTACTATAAATAAATTTTTTAAGATTCGCTTAAGTTATGAATTATACCAAGATTATTTAAATCATTCATACGATATTAAAATTGCTTTAATGGAAAAAATTATTAATAATATTATTTCTCTAGATATTAGTTTTAATAATACATCGCCAGTTTTTTACATTTATATTGTACCATCTAGTGATTTTAAAGACTTACTTGACTTTAAATATGATACAAAAGGCGGAGGAAGACCAGTTAAATGTTTTGATAATGATGGATTAAAATATGCATTTGGCATAAGTGCAAATTTGATGAAAAACACAAATACTCCTTCCCTTAACGAAGAGATTAACCTAACTCATGAACTTGCTCATTTACTACAAATGCAATACTTTGATAATGAAGAAACTTTATCTGAAGGTTTTGCTGAATCTCTAACATTTTACAATTTAAATTATGAAGAAAGATCACTTGAACACAGAAATGTTATTTTATCATTAAGTGAAGATAAAATATATTCCATTAATAAATTAATTAACTTAAGTAATGCCCATAGTTTTTATACAGGGACAATAATAAAAAATAGCATATGTTCTTATGAACCAACATATATATCAGCTTATCTTTTTGTAAGAGGACTTATTCTATTTGTTGAACAAAAATGGAATACAAATAAAAATAAAGCTACACAAGCTATTTTAGAAATAATTAAAGAATCAAAACATTTTGACCAATTCCTCATATTTGAAATAGCAGAAAAGCTTGGACTTGATAAAGAAAAAACACTTAGAGGAAAATTGCTTCAATTAGGTGCAATTGATGAGATAAGAAAAAGAAGAATTAACTCCTAATTCGTAGGAGTAATTCCTCTTTTTTTATTTTCTTGATAGTTTTTAATTAATTTATCATAGTCTGACTTTTCTTTTAATAATTTTATTTCATTAGCTAAAGCATCCGTATAGAACTCTTGGACAACTTGGGCATTTTCAAACAAGGGTAGAATTAAAGGCAAATCATACTTATTTTGATCAAAATTTGAACCATCGCTGCACTCTAAATTCGCACGTTCAATAGTTTCCTCTTTATTTCTTGTAAATCTCGGTTTAAAATTATCCATTTTATAATAAAATTCTTTTTCAAATATTAACCCTAAAGAAACATCATAAACTAATTCCAAATCTTCATCTATTTTTCTAACAATTACTGCATGTTCACCATACAATTCTCCTAAAATTCCTTGCTTATGTTGATCAATATATTCTGGATTAAGTTTTATACTATCAGCATCTCCTGAGACATAGTAAAAATCATCATCTAAAAAAGCATAAACAACAAAAGGTGCACGATAATAGCAAAAACCATCAACCGCTATTTGGTAAAGAAACAAAACAGATAAAGGAAGTGCTCCAAAATAGTAATCTCTTAATTTACTAAGCATTTCTTCATCATACGCAAATATCTTATTATGTTTTATTCCATAATGAAACATAATCTCTCTTTTTATTTTAAATAATTCCCACTTAATTTTTTCCACACATGTAGCCATATTAACACCCTCTGTTTTTTAACTTCTCCTTTATCTTGTCTTCATCAACACAATTTAAACTAAAATTATCTCTAGTTTTAGAAGCAATCCTACTTAAATATTCAAAAAGTTCTTTTTTATAAGGTAGTGTTGTTTCTTCCCAATAAGAAAGAATATCTTCTGTAACATAAGCGATTGGTGGAATATTATCATTTCCGCTTGCTAAAACCATTTCTCTCCCCTTAGCAATACTCATTTCATATAGTTCATTAACGTTGTAGTTTTTTAATCCCGGGATATCTATTTTAATTCCTGTAATTGGTTCTTCAAATCTTCCAACTCCATCCTTTAATAATATAAGACAAGATAATTTATTTATAGGACCAAACGATTCATCAAGTTCTAATCCATAAGGAAATAAAGCATCAGGCACTATAGGACGAATATATTTTAGCATAGTAACCACAGGTCTTTTGGGATAATCAGCTCCTGCATATTCAATGTGACTAATTGTACCATCTGCATCTCTAGTACAGGCATTTAATAAAGCACTTTTAAACCAAAGTGGATCACCTTGATACATTATTAACTCTTGATTAAAAAATAAATTAAAATCCGTATTTTTCACAATAGTCCCACCCTTTTACTTATTAGTAAACATATAACCAATTGAATAATATAATACTACAAAAATATGTATTCAGCAAATATTATATGTTAATATAATCGTTGTTATAATAAAAACATGGAGGGACTAAAATGATTAAAGAATTCAAAGAATTTATTTCCAGAGGAAATGTAGTTGATTTAGCAGTTGGAGTAATTATCGGTGGAGCTTTCTCTACTATTGTTTCATCATTAGTTAATGACATTCTTATGCCAGTTATTGGTATAATTTTAGGAGGAATTAATTTTACTAATTTAGCTATTAACATTAACGATGCTAAAATAATGTATGGCTCATTTATCCAAAACGTAATTGATTTCCTAATTGTCGCATTTTGTGTGTTTATCTTTGTTAAATTTATCAATGGAATATCTCGCTTAGGGCAAAAAAAGAAAGAAAATGAAGGGAAAATAAAAGAAATTCCTGAAAGTGAACTTTCTGTATTAATTGAAATAAGAAACGAATTAAAGAAATCAAAGCCTAAAAAAACTAAAAAAAAGACCGATTCAAAATAAGAATCAGTTTTTTTATGCTACCTTTTATTGTTCATTTCATTTTCAATAAGCGAATCTACATAATTGCATATTGGTTTTCCTAAGAAAAATGCTTCTTTAACAGCAGTAGATGAAATGAATTGATAATCCTTATCAGCAAAGAAAAATATTGTATTCATTTTATCCTTAGAAAAATCTTTATTTATCTGTCTTAACTGTACTTCATAATCATAATCACTCAATCCTCTAAGTCCTCTAACTATGGCTTGACAACCCTCATTTTCTGATACATCAACTGTTGCTCCGCTTCCGACTATTACTTTGACATTTGGCTTATTTTCATATAATTTTTTTATCAATTTAACCCTCTCATCTAAAGTAAAAAAAGGAACTTTTTTAGTTGGATTATTCATAATTGCTACTATAACCTCATCAAACAATTCACAAGCTTGAGAAACTATATTCATATGTCCCTTAGTAATTGGATCAAAACTTCCTGGATATAAAACTTTTGTCATAATAATTTAATAACTCCCTCTATCGTCTCTTGTTCATTATTTTTTAACACTATGTCAAAACTATCATAATCAAATGCTGGTGCGTTACTATCTCGCAAAGCAAAATCGGCATCAGTTATCTTATCTCTTTTAATCGCTCGTTCTTTTCTTATTTCATAAGGAATATCAAAAAAAACTTTTTTATCACACATATCAAAAAATTTTGTTTTTGGTAACAACAGCCAATCAAGTATTATAATTTTATCTCTATTAATATCAATAAAGTTGTCTATAATGTCTTGCATAAAAGGCCACGTTATATTAGTTAATCTTTGCATTTCTTCTTTTGCTTTAAAAACTATTTCACCAAGTTTCTTACGATTTACTTCACCATTCTCTATAATTTCAGAACCATAATATTTAACTAATGCACGCTGGACTTTTTTTAATTCTAAAACTTCATGACCCACCTTATCTATATCAAGATATGCTGCCTTACTACCATATATACTTAATAATTCAGATGATAATGTGCTTTTTCCTGAACATGACTTTCCACATATACCTAAAATCATTATTATCACTTCCTTACTTATTAAGTATATAAGCATTTTAAGCATAAATAAAATACATATATCTTATGTCATAATATAACTAATAGTTATATTTGGATCACAAAAAAAGAGCACTATTTATTATGCTCAATATAATTGACTAATCCTCTAATTTGTTCATCTAAGTCTTGATCGGTATGGATTGTATAATCAATTAATTCATCAGGAATTCTTTTAATGTTTTTCATCATATCTAAATGATGTTCGTACTTAGCTCCAGAAAAATTTATACCATCAATAGTTCTTTTTTCCATTCTTTCCTTAACAACATCTTCATCGCATTCAAGTCTAACAATAAAACATTTGCATTTTAAAGATTTTATAACATTCAATTTTCTTTCATACTGATGTAAAAAACAATTATCCAAAATACAATTGTTATGATTCTTAAGAAGTTTCTCTAGTCTCATTTTTTGTAATTTATTCTTTAAATCAGCAATATCATTTTGATCATTTAAAAAATATCTTACTTCATCATTATTTAAAATAACAGTATCTATATATTTTGTGAGTTCACGTGAAATTGTGCTTTTTCCCATTCCCGAATAAGCATCAAAAGTGATAACAAAAGGTTCTTTCTCCTTGCCTTTTGGTACAGGAAATCTTTTAAAAAAACTATCAATTAATTCTTCTGTCAATTCAGTATTATCTGTCATCAAAACTTATCCTTTCTTTTGCATTCTAAAAAAGTCGCTTTCTAACGTACAAGCTCCACAACCTATACACCCTGGTCCGAGAAGTGGACTAAGATTTTTCGTAACTAAAAATTTTGCGGCATATTCAGTAGCTTCATAAACATCTTGTGCATTGCATCTTTTTTGTTTTTCTAAAACTGAACCTGGCGTTGGTTTAAAAGGAATGATAGAAGGTAAACATCCTACATCAATCATAGTTTTTATTCCTTCTAAAGAAGATTCAAGACTCTCAAGACCAATAATAATTGCTGAACCAACATTTCCTTCACCAAATATAGAAACAGCTTTTTTCCATGCTTCTACATAATACTCGCGCTTAATTCGGGATTTTCCGGGCATCAAATTTTTCCGTATTTTATCATCCCATATTTCTACATTCATCTCAATTGCTGTTGCACCAAGAAAATAAAGATCAGAAATAATTGCTAAATCTTCGGGCGGAGATATCTCTATAACAATCGGAACATTAGAAACTTTTCTAACTTCTTTTAAAATGTTTTCATATTGTTTTGCTCCCCTATCAGAAGTATATAAATTCCCCCCTGTCAAATTAATTGATTTGATTGAATCATCTTCTATCAAGATTATTTTTAAGGCTTCTATAATGGAATTTACTCTATCATTTTCTTTTGTAGTCGTACCACCATTTAAAGCACAAAAAGCACATTGTTCATTTTTTGAAAAATAACAACAGGAAGAAGAGACTGAACAAATTAAAACATCTTTTCCTTCTTTTTGAATATAATCCGAAAAAAACTTACCATTCTTTAATGTATAATCATACCAAAACGGACTTTTTAAAGGAAAAGGAGAAACTTCGATAGTTATTAAATCATTAGTTAATAATAACCTATCTTCCTTTTTACAAAGATAATATTTACTCATAGAATTATCTTTTTTATTATATGGAACACTCACGATAATATCTTCTGATAACATAAATTGTAGACCCATATTACTAGTTCTTTGAACTTTAGTTTTATGTTCCATATCATATATATCATTAGATATGCTGTTCCGTTTTATTCCATAACACAATAGTTCTGATTTTATTTTTAATAAGTCTTTTATATTAATATCTTTATTCATGTAAACCTACTTATTTTAAAAGTATTCCACCATTAACATTGACATTTTCACCATTTATATAATCGGCATCACTAGAAAGCAAAAATAGAATAGTGTTTGCAACATCTACTGGATCACAGACTCTTCCACTTGGATTAATTTTAGCATAAGCATCAAAATCTTCTTTATTCATAATTGCTTCTGTTAAAGGTGTTATAGCAAGTGCTGGACTAACAGTGTTTACTTTAATGTTAAACTTTGCTAATTCTAACGCTGCTACTTTTGTAAGCATTACAGTACCTGCTTCTGATATACATAAAGGAGAAGCATCAGCTAAAGGTCTTTCTGCATACCTAGATGCAACATTAACAATTCGGGGTTGACTAGAATTTTTCATTAAATCAACAGACTGTTGAATTAAGTAAAAACGATGTACTAAATTAGCATCTATTTCTTTTTTAAAATCGTCTATAGAAAATTCTTCAAAAGAACCACCAATATCAATAGCAGCATTATTAACTAAATAATCCAACTTTCCAAATTTTTCTTTTATTGTTTTTACAATTTTAACTATATCTTCCTCTTTACTAATATCTGCTTTTATACAATCTCCAACAATGCCAATAACTGATATTTCTTCAACTGCTCTTTTGGCCCTTTCATCATCATTAAAATAATTTAGTATAACTACTGCACCATTCTTTGCTAATAATCTAGCAGTTGCTAAACCAAAACCTGAAGTACTTCCCGTTATAAAAGCAACCTTATCTTTAAAACAATCATATTTCATATTAACACTCCTTCAATAATAAAATTAATTCCATTTCTAAAGATATTCTAACATAGATTTAGGCATTAAAAAACTCAAATTAATCTAAAATTTGAGTTTTGTACAAGTTCCTTATCTTGATTATCTTCTTAGTTGTTTATCATTTAACTTGATAGTATAACCACCATCTACAACATCTTCAAGTGAAATGTTTAAACCGTTTTCAGGTGTTCCATTTAATACATCATAACCAGCTACTAATCTATCGTCTGTTGATCTTACTCTGTATACTGGTCTATCTGTTACCTCTTCTGCCTCTTCTTCTAATTCAAAACATCCATTATAGAAAAAAGCCTTTGAAGTTGCCTTATCTAAATACCAAACATTTGCAGTTGCTGGAAAATATTTTCTCATAGATGATGACATCATACCTATCTCAACTGCATCCGAACCTGGAAGTCTATATAAAACATATATACTTTCATCTCCCATAAATCCACTTTCGATTTGTATTTTTTCTTCTTCTGTAATAGGTGTCAAAATTATATCAGGATTTCTTAATCTAACACTTGTCATTACCATTATAAATGCCCCCTTTTTCAATAATGCAAATATTATATCATAATCTCTATTTATGTCAAATTAGCATATTAAAAAACATTAGTTAATAAAACTAATATTTTTTATATTAATTTAATTCTCATAAAACACATCATCTAACTCTGAAAAATTAATAATAAGCTTTTTTTTACTTGAGAATGCATTTATCAAAGGAAGTTTTTTTTGTTCTTCATTTAACTCTTCAAAAATATGACCCTGAATATTTCCTTTTTCTTTTATGCTAATAAACGACGAGCATTTATTACATTTCATTACATTGTAATTTTCAATCCTTCCATTTAATCGCTTTACTCGCAAAATACAATGAATACTAAAATCACATTTATGTTTAATATCGAAGGTTTTATCTTTATACATTGTTTCTTTTTTTAATATCTTTCTTAAACCTAAATTTCCCATAACACCATTCTAAATTAGTTTATTTCCATTGGTTACATCTTCTTGCAAATTAATTGTCTTACCAACTGCGTATTTTCTATTTTTACTATCTCTAACTCTCTTACCATTTTCATAATGATAATCAGGAAATTCTAATAAACCATCCTGCATTAAATAATCATCACCACTGATAGCACAAGCATAAGGCTCTCTTTTAAAAAACTGCCCATTTTTATAAGAATACACAGTATTACTAAAATCTATAATTAATATATTACCAAATTTGTCACAAATTGAATTCCAACAATGGCTTTCAATTGTTCCAAAAGACGCACAATCACCATACATTATTGAAGAATTATATCCACATAATTTCATAATATTATGAGCTAATGCTGATCTTTCAACACATTGTGCAGAATAAGTTCCCTTTAGAGCACTTAGCGGAAAGTCTCCTAATATTTGCATTTGATCTATAGCTCCCATAGCTTTATCTACAGGTATATTATATTTTTTATAAAAATCTTCAGCATACGCGACTGCAAAATTATATAAAACATCTTCACGACGATCAATTTTATCTTTTGGAAAACCAAAATACGAATTCAAATATTTCATTACATAAGGTAAAATATTTGTTTCCTCTGGCAAATCTAATTTCCTAAGTCCATAAGCAAAAGCATATAAATAATCTCTATCATATATACGATAACCGAAACCCGCTGTTGCGTTTAATATTTTAATTGAAGGATGGATAAAACCACTATATTTTCCATCATTAAGGTAAGGTGATTGGACAAATAAACCACTTGGCGCTCCAATCTGCTTTACATTTTCATCAAGGGGAAAACCATTAACGATACTATCAACAAAATTAATAATATCTTCATTAGAATTGCATTTTTTTAATCCACTCAAAAACGAATTACATTTATATGCATCTTTTGAAAAAAATTGGTTTGAGATCTTAGGATTATTTTTTTCATTTGACTGAATAGTTGATTTTATTGTTTCTTGACTCATTTACCTTCCAAAATTAAACAAATAATTGTTTTTCTTTTAATATAATTTTTAAAGCTTTTGTTTAGCTGTGCTTACTATCTCACCAGTTCCCATCGACCACATTTCTTGTTCCATACTAGATAGTTCTTCGATAGGTAAATAGCCATTCCCATAATACGCTCTTCTTTGTAATTCAAAATACATATCACATAAAGAAGAATCCCTATCTTTTAAGGCTAATTTTGCTAATAAAAGTGAAAAGTTGCTATATTCTTCTTCCGTAAAAGGTAAAGCATTTATTTGTTCTTTAGATCTAGTTTCAAGATTAGATTCATTATCTAAATCCCAACCACGTTCTTCATATTTTTCCTTTACTACATCAGCTGTAGTACGATTATTTAAATTTACAGGTTGAAGTTGCAAGAAGTATTATTGACTTAGAAACAATAGAAATAGACCAAAATTCATCTGGCGTATTTATTGACAGACTAAGTCAAGATACATCAAATATTGCAGAAGTATTTAGAACAATTTTTAAAAGATTAAATATAATTATTACTAATGTAGGTATACTATTTGCTGTATTTACCATTAATAAACTAATCTTTTGATATTTTGTAATTGCTTTATTTATTATGTTTAATTTTGAAAGAATGTATTTAATCAAACATTTTGAAAGACAAAAATCTTTTAAAAAAATAAAGGAAGCTAACACAGGATTAGTATCTGAACTTGTTCGCGGCATTAGAGACATTAAAGTATTAAATTGTTATTCGGATTTTGAAAATAAAATTTATAATAAACTTAAAAAAGCGAATAAGCTTCAATATCAAATGTCCGAAACTACTAAAAGATATGAGTTGTTACGAGAATTTTTAAAGAATTTCTTCAACTATATTTTTATTTTACTTGGTATATATCTAGTAATTAAAGGAAATTTACTTGCATCTAGTTTTGTTATTCTTTTTATGTATAGCGATAAGATCTTCGACTTTTTGGTTACCATTATTGATTTATTAGAAGTATTAAAAGATTTTAATTTATCTTCCGAAAGAGTATTTGAAATCATTGATGGCAAATATAAAAAAGAAGAATTTGGTACTCAAATTGTTAAAAGTTTAAACGGTGATTTTAAATTTAAAAATGTAAATTTTGGATATAGAAAAGATCATATGGTTATTAAGAATATGAATTTAGAAATACCAGCTTTTAAGACCACGGCCATCGTAGGTGAAAGTGGAGCCGGTAAAACTTCTGTTTTTAATATGATCACAAAATTATACAGAATAAACAGTGGTAAAATCACGATTGATGGTATAGATATGGATGAACTTACAGAAGAAAGTTTACGAGGAAATATTTCATTAATTACCCAAAACCCATATATTTTTAATTTTTCGGTTAAAGAAAATTTTCAAATTGTTAAAAAAAATGTAACCATGAAAGAAATAGAAGAAGTTTGTAAAAAAGCATGTATTCATGATTATATCATGTCTCTTCCAGAAAAGTATGATACACAACTAGGAGAAGGAGGAGTAACTCTTTCAGGTGGGTAAAGACAAAGAATTGCAATTGCTAGGGCATTACTTACAGATACAAAAATAATACTTTTTGATGAAGCAACTTCTGCTCTAGACAACGAAACTCAACAAAATATAACAAAAGCAATAAACAATTTACAAGGGAACTATACTATTATTATCATTGCTCACAGATTATCTACAATAAAAGAAAGTGATCAAATTGTAGTTATGAAAGAAGGAAAAGTAGTAGGTGTTGATACCCATAAAAATCTTCTTCAAAATAATCAATATTATCAAAAATTATATGCCAACGATATGAAAAGATAATAGTTATTTGTAAAAATTTTAAGGAGATAATTAAAATTTATTTAACCAATAAGTTAGCCACTACAACTGTGGCTTTTTTTCATTTATATATCAAAAAACTCGAAACATTAAAAATTTTCGAGTTTACTATCTCTCTGGTGGAGTCGAGCGGAATTGAACCGCTGTCCAAGTTACTCTTCTAAATAGCGTCTACAAGTTTAGTTAAAACTTTAATTTTCATAAATGATATAAGCTTCTAACAAACAAATCATTTACTATCTTATAAGTATTCACTTACTTCATATAAGAACTAAAATAAGTATATTCCATATTTATGAACCGAATAATTTAACTATGGAAGAATTAAACTATCAGCCTCCTTGCTAACTATTAAGCAAATACTGGAGAAAAATTAAATTTATTGTCAGTTAATTTTAAACTTTTGCCACTTAGGATTGGCTACCACTTGCAACTAAGTCAAGACTATAACCTGTCGAAACCAAGTACGACCCCATATACAAGATAAATAATACCATATTTTTAGTGTCTAAGCAAGTAAACCGCATTTAGACAATATTTAGGTTATATAAAAAGAAAAGAAGAATAATTTCTTACTCTTCTGATTTTCCCATATCTATTATTAATTCGCCATCTTTAGTAAATAAATATTTTTCTCGAGCATATTTAGCTACATATTCTGGATCCTGTAACTTTACAACCTCTCCTTCTAATGACTCTTCATTCTCAAGTAACTCGCTATACTTACTTGTTAACTCTTCTTTTGTTTTTCTATTAGCAACAATCTGCTTCCAAGTGCTAAAACATGATAAAGACAAAATTGCACCAATACTAACTAAAAGACCTAAGTATATGAGTAATCTTAACCTATATTTTTTCACAATTTAGCATCTCCTTCAAAAAGATTATACTAAACTTTTTTTATATTTACACTTGTTTTGGTTTATTTACTCTTTTCTTTACACGTACTTTTACGATATAAGCAGTGTAAACTGAATATAAAATATCCAAAATAACATATTCATTAAAAATGAAACAATTATAAAGGTAACAGACATATGAAAAAACTAATGAAAAAAGAATTATCATTAATAGTTTTATAACTGGACCTCTTTTATTATTAAGCATAAATACTAAAGAAAGAAGAAAAGAAATAATAAATATTAAAATTAAATATACTAATTGACTCATTTAAATAATTTGGTTATCAATGATTCACTAGACTTAACATTTGAATAGATAATAGAATCAATAGAACCCTTTATAGAAACATTACCATCTATTGTATCTAACTTAATCATTTCTAAAGATTCGCCTTTAATTATTATATCTCCCATGTTCGATTCTAAAGAAAACTGTTTATCATCAAAATTAATAATTCTTTTTATACCGCTTATAATAATGCTTTTACGATCTACCATTTTTACTATATGATTCATGCTTTGTGTTTCCATAATATCCTCCTAATAAAGAATATTATAGAACATAAAAAAAATTCACAAAATTGTGAATTATTCAGAAACTTCAGCGTTTTTTAGTTCTTTTTCATATTCTGCTAAAATAGCATCAGTAAAAATTCGACGTGCTTCTGGGTTAATTGGATGAGCAATATCTCTATATTCTCCAGGAGCAGTTTGTTTACTAGGCATTGCTAGAAATAAACCATTGTCTCCTTCAAGTATTCTTATATCATGTACAACAAATTGATTATCTATTGTCACAGATGCGAATCCTCTCATTTTCGAATTTTCCTTTTCAACTACACGTACACGTACATTTGTAATCTCCATCCTGTTTCACCTCTCTATTATATTATCATTTTAATACATTTAAAAGATAAATGCAACAAATTTTAACGAGGATAACCAACATACATCATTCCTTTTCCTAAAATACCTCCAATACCATTCTTTCCATACTTAGTCTTACTAAGTAGTTCTTTTATGTCGATTTGTTTGTCTCTCTCTGTTAAAGAAATATTAACAGCGATAACTGCTGGATCTAAAGCATGAATATTTACTCTTTTAGGACTAGATGCAAAATTTGCTCCACTTTTAATTAAATCTTCATAATCACTTTGACACGCTCCGGCAATAATCACGAGTTTCTCATGTGATTTTTCAAATTCACGAGCTTTTATAATTGTATCCCTAAAATATTTCGAATTTTTATAATTGTTAATATTAGACACATCGCCAGTTTTTGAATCATAAGCATCATGTCCAGTTATAACTAAAATATCTGGTCTTGTATCATTTAACAATTTAGTTATTTGATTTGGCATATCTGACTCTTGAATTTTTTTACCAATTGCTAAACAATCACATTCTTTATAAAAATCTAAAGACTTATTTAAATAATCTACATCACCATCTGCTGTCTTTTTTTATGTAACAATTTTTTTAAAAATAAAGATTTATTATACTTTTTATGCTATAATAACTTAAAGAAGGTGTTAGTGTGACTAAAATAAAGGAGTTTGTCGAAGATAATAAGCCTATTGCTATACTTTCAATTCTTACATTTATCGCGTTTATTATCGGAATTGTTATATGTTTTGGAACAGACAATAAACATATTAATAAAGAAAAAAAGGTATTAGAAGAAAATTCCTATACTATGTATTATAAAGAAGATGCAATTGTTAAATTTACCTTTAGAGAAAGTTTTTATAAATGTGGGAATTCTGTTTGTAGTGAGTACACTGAAAGAATCTCTAACTTTGAACTAGTTAATGAACAAGCAAAAAACTTATATTCTAATGTTAACATAAAAAATAAAGATCTTGATGAGGCTGTTGGTATTTTAATTAACGAAGCAAAAAACAAAAGCCATATCGTTCAATCACTTCAATTAATAGGTGATTGGAAATCACGTTACAATGAAGAAGAATTTAAGATATTACTAAAAGATCATCTTACAGAAATTCCAAATTTCCCAATTGCTTTTGAATATCGAGAACAAGTAGATGACCAAACGGTGATGGAAACAATTGCTAAAAAAACTTATACTGTAACTTTTGATAGTAATTTTGGTTCACCTGTAGACCCTCAAATTATAACCGAAAACGAATTAGCTGTCGAACCACTTGCACCTACAAGAGAAGGATATGACTTTGTTAGATGGCAATTTAATAGCAGACCATACAGTTTTGAAACTCCTGTTACAAAAGATATAACTTTAAAAGCATCATGGAAGAAAAAACCAACAGTATCAACAATACAAACAACTACTAAAAAAACCACCACTGCAAAGCCCGCTGGTGATACTGAAAAACCAAATACGGGAGATAATAATAAACCTGAAACAGAAAATCCAAATAAGCCAGAGACTCCAAGTCCAGGTGACAATAATCCACCAACTGAACCTGAAAAGCCTGTTGAAAAGCCTGATGAGCCTAGTAAGCCTGATGATAATAAGGGTGAAGAAAACCAAGGAACAACTGAATAAAAGGACTAATAAGTCCTTTTTTTAATGAAAACTATACTTTACTATAATTTGTTCATCAATGTATATACTTTCAACAAGTTCTTTTTTAACTAACTTGTCTATAGAATTTTTATACAAGATATCAATATCATCCATCTTAAAGTTAGTAACATTATCAAACATTTTCAGCAAAGTCTTTTTCTTATTGTCTATTGATTTTTTTACTTTTTTAAAGTCTTGTTGTGTTATTTCACCACTATAATTCTTTATATAGGCTTCTTTTAATTTTAAATCATTAACTCTAATTTTTTCCCTAATACTATCTTTTATTGATTCTATATAACATTTGATTTTAGAAAAACAGTTGTTAATAACCATCCGTTTATCAACATCTGCAACTAAATTACTAATATTTTCATCAATAGCTACTAATATTTTTTTTAAAATAATACTTTTTAAACATTTAGAACATTTAAAATAATACTCTAGTTTATTATTTTTATGCTTTTGATAGCATCTCATATAATTACCACACTTGTTACAAAATACTTTGTTCTCAAACATTACTTTTTCTTTTGCTTTTCTATAATTTTTGTATTTCTTTAATCTATTATTAACTTGTAAAAATAACTCTTTATCAACAATAGATGGAAAGACATTTTCTATTATCTGATAATCACTTGGTCTAATATATTTTCTTTTTTTATCCTTGTAATTATATTTATAAGACTTTCTAACAACTAAATCGCCCTTATACACGGGATTTTCAAGTATTCTACGAACTTTTCTATTATTCCATGTATTTGTAGCTGTTTTTTTGTTTTTCACCTTTAAATCATCTAATAATATGTTATTTAAATAAACAGCTATATAATTTAAACTATAACCATTAAAATTTAAATTAAAAATGTCTTTTACGATACTTGCTTCATTTTCATTTATAGAAAGGGTTCTTAAACCATTAAAATAAAATATATCATAACCAAAAGGAGGATAAGGACCAATAAATTCATGGTTCAAAGTTTTATTAATAGCTACATTTCTTCTTTTTAAAGAGGCTTCTTTCACATAGTAATCATTCATGATAGAGTGAATATTAACTAATACCCTATTAGTTGTATCCTCATTATTAATAGAAATTAATAGAACATTATGTAACTTAAAATATTCATTTATATAATAACTAGATAAAAAAAGTTCTCTTCCAAGCCTTGATATATCCTTAACTATCACCGTGGAGATTAGTCCCAATTCTATATCTTTTTTTAATTTTAAAAATGCTTCCCTACTAAAATCAATCCCCGATATACCATTATCAACATATATATCATCTAATTTTAAATTATTTGAATTACAATAATCTTTAATTAAACTTATTTGATTACCAATACTATTTCCATTATCTTTAACCGAAACACGAACATATCCCACAATAAACTTATTCAAAATTACTCCTAAATTTATAAAAAATTCTAACCATCTTATGATCATCTATCGTAATCTTTGATATCAATCTACCAATAACTTCTTTTTTTTGAATATTTAAACCTTCTTTTATAATTAGGTCGATCGTAGGCACATTGTTTTTAAATATACCCATCATTCGACTTTTCTCATCATTAAAATATTCTAAGTCCGAGTTAAGTGAGTTATTTATAATCTCAAAATCGGATTCATCAACTATACCTTCTAATTTATCCTTATACAATTGAATTTTCATAGCAGACAGCCTTTTTATTCTAGTATTTATATTATTTAAAACATATTCACGCTTTTCTTTAAAAGTAGCATTAAATATTTTTTTTACCAAATTATTTATATCTATATTTTTCATTAACTCAGCCAAATTAGAAAAAAGAATATTATTTAATATTTCCTCTCTAAAATAATGCATTGAACACACATTATCACGGTATTTTGCATATGTCCTACAACAATATATACTCGATGATTTTAGTCTCCTTACCAACATGGTTGACGAACACTCATTACAACATACAAACCCTTTAAGTAAATAATCATATTTTCTTCTTCTTACATGCCCACTTTTTGATAAACTATTGACCAAGTTAAATTGTTCTCTATTTATTATGGGCTGATGATTATTTTCGATTTTTATCCATTCATCTTCTTTTAACAATCTTTTTCTTTTCGATTTCAAACTAACTCTTTCATATTTTTTTTGAACAAGAGTACCAATATAAACAACGTTTTTTAATATATAGCTAACTGTTGCTGGTTTCCAGATTGTACTAAAAAAGGTTTTATTTAAATCTCTATTATTATAAATATTAGGTGGCATTACTTTTTCATGAGTTAACTTCCTAGCAATTATTGTTGTACTCAAACCCGCTTCTTTCATTGAAAATATCCTTTTTACTATTGAAGACGCATAATCATCTATTTCTAATATTCGTGAATCTATTAAAGACCTTTTATAGCCATAAGGAACTGTACTTCCGAGAAAATATCCTTTACGCATCAAATCATGTCTTGATGACTTAATCTTTTTGGATATATCATTTAAATACATATCATTTAAAACAGCTTTAAATGGAATAATATCATCACTCAAAGTTGGAATTAAAGAATCATAATTATCAAGTATTGCTATATATCTTATACTATTATCGGGAAAAAATTTATAAATATATTCTCCCGTTCCAATAAAATCTCTTCCAAGCCTTGATATATCCTTTGTTATTACACAGTTTACTAACTCATTTTTTATATCTAAAAGAAGTCTCTTAAATGAAGGCCTATCAAAATTTCCACCCGAATAGCCATCATCAATATAATAATCATATATTTGAATACCTTTATTCAAACAATAATCTCTAATTATATTTTTCTGATTAACTATACTTGTACTAACATTTTCTTCTTTACTCTCAGAAACAGATATTCTTACATAAACAGCCGCAATATACTTACTCTCCATTTATTTCCTTTAATAGATTTTCTTTAATATAGTCTAATAAGATTTCTTCTATAAGCTCGCTTAAACTAGGTCCAGTATCATCAAAAATAGTAATTACTTCATTTTCCTTATTCTTCATACATATTCCCTCATAAATAATTTATGAAATAAATTATTTATAAGAACCAAAAAACCAGCTAGAGTATTCTAACTGGTTTATATTATTTTTTTACATACAATCTTACTAAAATAGCTACGAAGAACAAGAATATTACTAAACAACCTATAACAATCTTATAATTAATTCCAAATCTCGAAGTTTCATTATTTTCTTCATCTTGTGTTTCTGGAGCCTTTATTTCAATATGATCAGTTTTCGAAACTGCGCTAGTTGTTGTAGTTTTATCTTCTTCAGTTTTATTAGTAGTTGTTGTTTGTTTATTTTGACTGTTTGCAGTTGTTGTATTACCAATACCTTTATTAGGATTATTAACAATTGTACTTCCGCCATTAATTGGTTTAGAATCAATTGTTGGAATACTTGGTTTTGGATCTACAGGTTCAACTGGTTTTTCTGGTTGAACTGGATCAACTGGTTTTTCTGGTTTTTCTGGAACACTAGGATCCACAACGTCCTCGGTTATCCAACTCACAGTCGCTGTTGCAGTTCCTTTGTTTCCAGCCTTATCTACAAACTCAAATGTAAATTTGCCATTCTTAGTAAATACATATGTGAACTTGCCATCATTATTTAGCACTGTTACATCTTCATTTGTTTTTAATGTAACAATAATACTTTCATAAGTTGGTTTAGTTATTGAATAAGATATTTCTCCAACTGGAGCACTCTTATCTATCCAATCAACTATAGCAACCGCACTTCCTTTATTTCCTGCTTTGTCCACAAACTCGAATACAAATTTGCCGTTCTTAGTAAATACATAAGTATTTAAGCCATTATTGTTTAATATTGACACTCCATCTTCAATTACTAATGTTGCTGTTACATCTTTGTTTGTTAAATCCTTAACATTATATGTTACTTTGCCTATTGGAGCACTCTTATCAATCCAATTCACAATAGCTTCGGCAGTTCCTTTGTTTCCAGCTTTATCAACAAACTCAAACACAAATTTACCATTGTCTGTAAATACATAAGTAGTTAAACCGTTATTATTTAGTACTGTTACATCTTCATTTGTCTTTAATGTAGCAATAACTTGTCCATTTGTAATAGTAGTCAAACTATACTCAACTATTCCAACTGGAGCAACTTTATCAATCCAATCCACTTTAGCTGTTATGGTTTCTCTGTTTCCATAAGCATCAGCTATTATAAAATCAAATTTTCCATTCTCCTTGAAAGTATAAGTATTTAAACCACCATTATTTATGATTCTAACACCTTCACCTACTTCTAATGTTACTATTACATCTTTGTTTGTAGCAGAGGATTCGCTATAGACTAATTTACCAAACAGATTTGGGTTGACAATCCAATCCACTTTAGCTTTAACGCTTCCCTTATTTCCTGCTTTGTCCACAAACTCAAATGTAAATTCTCCATTTTGAGTAAATGTATATTTTAGTGAACCACCATTATTAGTTATTGTAACATCTTTATCAACACTTAATGTTGCTGTTACAGGACCTTCGGTTTTTTCACTTATGTCATATGTTATTTTTCCTTTTGGAGCAACCTTATCTATCCAGTTAACAGTTGCTACTGCAGTTCCTTTATTTCCTGCATTATCTACAAATTCAAATGTAAATTCGCCATTATTTGTAAATGTGTATGTTCTAGAACCATTATTATTAGTAATTGTAATTCCATCCCCAACATTTAATGTTGCTATTACATCTTTATTTGTTAAACTTGTAATATTATAACTTATCGTTCCAACTGGAGCTTTCTTGTTTATCCAATCTACTTTTGCAGTTGCAGTTCCTTTGTTTCCAGCTACATCGACAAACTCAAAAGTGAATTCTCCGTTTTCACTAAACCTATATGTTTTTAATCCACCATTGTTTGTAACAGTTACCCCATCCGCAACGGTAAGGGTTGCTACTACATCCTTATTTGTTAGAATTGTTATATCATAACTTATCGTTCCAACTGGAGCATTCTTGTTTATCCAATCTACTTTTGCTGTTATACTTCCTGTATTTCCAGCTAAATCTCTAAACTCAAAAGTGAATTCTCCATTTTCACTAAATACATATTTTGTTGAACCATTATTATTTGTTACTATTGTTTCTTCATTAGTAATTAATGTAACTTCAACATTCTTATTTGTTATATCTTTTGTGCTATATACTAAAGAACCTTTAGGTGCAACTCTATCAATCCAATTAACTGTTGCTGTAGTTGTTCCTCTATTACCAGTGGCATCAACAAATTCAAACGTAAACGATCCATTATTATTAAATGTATATGTTTTAGAACCGTTATTATTTGTTACTGTTACGCCTGCTGCTACATTAAGTGTTGTAACAACATTTTTATTTGTTGGAGTTGTTATATCATAAGTTACATTTCCTGATGGAGCCTTCTTATTTATCCAAGTAACGTTTGCAGTTGCTCTTCCTGTATTTCCAGCTTCATCGACAAATTCAAATGTAAATTCGCCGTTTTCTGTAAATATATATGTTTTCTTACCATCATTATTTGTTACTGTTACTTCTTCGCTTGGAATTAATGTTACAATAACATCTTCATTTGTTATATCTCTTGTTCCATATTCAATTGTTCCAGTTGGAGCAATCTTATCTATCCAAGTAACAGATGAATTAATTGTACCAGTATTTCCAACTTCATCAGTATATTCGAACACGAAAGTTCCATTTTCATTAAATGTATAAGTTTTACTTCCATTATTGTTTGTTACTGTTATTTCTTTATCAGAAATTAATGTAGCAGTAACGGAAGTATTTGTCTTATTAGTAGTACTATATTCAATACTTACATGTGGAGCAACTTGACTACGATCTTCATATAAGTTAATCATAGCTGCTGATGCAAATATATCATATGTATCAACTTCAAATTTTACATATTGTCCATATACGCTTTCATCAAATGTTATTTTTCTCATTTCATTATCTTGTGGACAATTCTCAATGCTTCCTGCTAAGTTCCAGTCTTCACCATCTAAACTTACAAATACTCGAGCATTTTTGATAAAGTCTGGGTCAACACTCCTATATTTCTTTTGAATAAATTCAAGAGCTGAAATATATCTTGGAGCATCTAATTTAATTGTAACAAATGGTTTTACAGTTTGAGTCAATACTGAATATCTAAAATCAGTATGCCATAAAGTGTTTGGATTTCCATCAATTACATTAGGAGCATAGAAAGGTCTAGAAGAATCAATTGATTGAGTAGAATAACCATGTATTGATAAATGCTTAATAGGAATATATTTTTCTGTATCAGGTTGATTATCTTCTGTAAATTCATACTCTAATACATTACTTGCAACTGAAGTTGAAGTTGCTTTATTTCTTAATTGAAGTACTCTATCACCAGTAACTACTGGCTCTACATCAGAATAAGATGTCCACTCAGTAGTATCTGAATATTTCCATTCAAGTTTCGACACATCACCTAAGGCAATAAGTCTATTTTCTAAATCATTAACATAAGGATCAAGCGTTAATTCATCTGCTTCCTTAATTTTTATAGAATATTCAGTTTCATCTCCACTTAATTTTATTTTTATTCCATTTTCTGGAGAAATTTTATTAAGAGTCTCTTTTGATAATTGTGCATTATTACCAGTAACAGTAATCCATGTAGCACCACCATCAACTGAATATTTCCATTCATTAGTATAATCTGAATCATTTAAAACTATCTTACCAGCATTATTTCCATCAAATGAGAAACTTGCAACAACCTTAACTGTTTTATTCTCATAAAAGTTAAACATAGCACCTGCTATAAAACTCATACTTGCGCTTACAGCTTGAGTCTTTTTACCAACAATTTTAATATATTGCCCTCTTACAGGTTCAAAATCAATTGTTTTTACAGAAACATCGTTTGTATTTCTATAAGTCCAATCTGTTTCAGCTGCTTCAGTATAGTTTATTCCATCCATACTAACTAATATTTGCGCTTTTTCAATTTTTCCATTACCACCAGCTAAAGGATAATAATCCATAGCAGTTATATTTTTTGGTTCATCTAATTTAATAACTATTTCTTTTTTTCTATCGCTACCATCCCAAGCTGAGTGCCAATTTGTATGTATATTACCATCTATAATATTTCTAGCATGTCGCCCTTGTCCTGTAGCTTCTGATGAAACACTATTAATAGAAAGATGAGAAATTGATATATATTTTCTAGTATCTGGTTGAACATTATTAGTAAAATGATATGTAACTGAATTTGTATCAGCTAAATACAACCCTGTTGCTCCAGCTTTAACAATTACATCTCTATCTCCAGATAAATCTGGTTCCTCATCTTTATAATAAGTCCAATCATCCGTTTCATTATATTTCCATAACATTGTTGGAACAGAAGCAATTAATTTATCCTCTAAATCGTTAGCATATAAATTTCTAGGTAATCCTGCAGAATTTAATATGTCGATTTTATATAAATTTTCTTCCGAATAATTTACTCCAACTATATGAATATAAATATCATTTTCTGCTGTTATACTAGCAATTTGTTCTTGAGTTAATTCAAGTTCATGAGCTTCTTCACCTGTGAATGAAACTTCATTCCAAGTATTCTTTCCATCTAAACTATAATCCCATCTAATTCCGCTTCCATCAAATCTCTTTGATAGGACAATTTTATTTGCTTTGTCTCCATCAAACGAGAATGTCGCTAAAGTAGAATCAAATTGACCTAAAAGATATGATGCTTCAACTCTAGTAACTCCAGGTTGTAATACATCTGTACCTTGATAATTCTTTGCTCTAGTTAATGTATCAGTAACTAATAAAGAATATTTAAATTGATAAGCATTTGATGTAAATTTAGGTTTTAGTAGGGAAGATAGTTGATAGAATGGCAAAGGATATTCTAAGAAACTATCACTTAATTCTTCAACTAAGTTGAAATAATCTTCTTCAGTTTTAGTTGAATCATTATTGTATAATTCAATTAATTTATACCAAGCATCAACATTAAAATCTAACGCTGATATGGAAGCACGAAGATATTCTTCATACTTGCTTGTATTATCCTTATAACTATTCGCTATCATTAGTAACTCACTAGATCTTTGATAATCAGCAAATCTATTTACGGCTTCTTGAGCCATTACCATATAAGGAATTGTATAACCAGTTGCATATCTTCTATCATTTCCCCATCCAAGAAGCATTCTTTCACCCTTCTCAGATAAAGTCCATCCACTAACATCATTATCAATTCCCCAGTAACCTTGTCCATTTGTATTTTGTGAATAATATAAAAGTGCAGCATGTCCAGGTTGACCAATTACGGTTGCAGGAATACCATGAGTAGCACGAATATTTGAACCAGACTTAGAGATACCTCCACAAACAGCACCTGTTCCAAATTTATTTCTAAAGTTCATCCACACTTTATAAAGTTTATAATCGTTTGTTCCTCTAGTAACCTTGATAGTATATTCTGGACTGTCCTTTCCACCTGGAATGGTGTAAGTCAAATCCCATAATCCAATTTTCTCATCTGGATTTTCTTTGTTTGGAACTGCAAATAATTCGTTGAAATAATCTTTGTTAGCTTCATCATAATATACACTATTTCCATAATTTGGCCATACATATGCCATATATGGATGTGGTGTCAAAAGAGATCCAACACTACCAGGAGCTGCATCAATTCTTGATTGTACGTAATCATTAAGCCATAAAATTGATTCATCATCTATTAAGTTATTCATAACAAAACGCATTGTTTCAATTGGTAGCGACTCAAACATTGGTGTCATATCGACACTGTCTGTAGCCTTAAATCTACCATTTTTATGCATAAACTTATAAATAGCATATCTAACTACTGCATCCGATTGATTTTCTGTCGAATTTTGCATCCATAATCTTACTGTTCCTGAATGAGTTAAAGAAAGTGAGAGAGCCATCTTTTTATAAAGATCTCCATAAGTTAGTGTGGCATCCCATTTATTATTAAGAAGTGTATTATTGCTAAAATCTTCTTTATAGTTATAATATAATCTATTTAATTCTACTATAGATTTATAATAGCTTCCATCAGGTTTTCCACCCATAACATATAATCTCAAATTTTCTAAATCAGTCATTAACCATTTGATTGTTTCATTATACGAAGAATTAAATGTTGCCATATTTTGCAATAAATCATATGTTGCATTATTAACAAAATCTCTTTGTAACACTATTAATTCTTGTTCATTTGTTAAGTTAGATGATGGAAAATTTTTAATCATCTCATCATACTGCTCAACTGTTTTTATGTAATCCACTGTGTTTGAAGGCTCTTCATATCCAGCTTTTATAAGTTTTGCATCCGCTAAAACTGAATGATCATTACTTTCATTTCCACAATTTTGAATTACAAATTTAATGTATTTTACATCTTTAACAGGATATTTAAGGAAAAAAGCATCCCTATCTCCTTTAAATACCGCATTATTGTTGACTCTTTCTCTAAGAGTCCAAGTCTCGCCATCATCCGATGTGTGAATTTCGAATCTAACACCATTACCTGCTGAGCCAACGCTTGCGTCAACTCCTAAATAAGCTGTTAGATAGTCATAGTCGTATCCACTAAGGTCATAAGCAACGGTTGCATTTGCATGTGCTAAAATACCTTTCATAAACATTTTTCGTCTACCATCAACATTAACAGTAATTAACCCTCCGGATAAATTCTTGTCTAATTGAATCGTACTATAAGATGTATATGATATTCCAGGCATATAAGGAATATCAGAAAGGTAAACCATATCCGTGGCGTTAGCTTTCGCTTGTGCATTAGTATCTTCAGCCTCTGTTGAATTTAAGTTAAATTGATTTTCAATCTCACTTTCATTAGCCAAAGTGCTTGTATTTCTATTCATTAGAACACTCATATTTGAGAGGCTAGGCCCCAGAGTTACAAGTGTTAAAAGTATTACAGATAATACAATCGTACTAATTATGTCGTGCTTATATCCTTTGGATCGTAAACACTTAAATTTCATTTCATAATCCCCCCATTTATCGAAATTTAGAGCATATTATAGCACATTTTTCGATAAATGCAAGTTTTTCCACTCTCCTTTCTTATAAATTATATTCATCTATATAAAATAGTGACTAATTCTAAATTATCACTATTTTATACCAAATATTAAATTGTTTAAAAACTATTCTTTTTATCTATATATATTAAACCATATTTTAGCATTAAAGTAAATATTCACATGAGATTTAAAAGGTACAAATATATACATATTATTACATAAAAAAAGGCAGCATCAATATGAAGAATTTTACCAGGGAGATAAAAATACTCATCTCGGTCCAATAATTCATTGCTTATTTCTGGACGATAATCATCAACTCTCTCAGCAATAGTCAAATCATCTAAATTAGCATCAGCATAAAGTCTCACATCAGCCCCCTTTAAGTAAGCTACATCATCTTTAATATCAACCACTATAAAAACAACATCATTGTTATAACTATTTCTAGTAACAATAGAGCCTTTTTCTATTTTCATAAACCTCACCTATGGTATATTATGCCAAAAGAAAAAAGTGTTTAACACTTTTCTAAAAATTTACTTGGACAAAAATCATTGGTAAAAGATACAGCAATATGGTTTAAATTAGCAAAAACCATTTCATCTTGATCACTATATTTAGAGAAATATTCCTCTAGAGAAACATTTTCATAATACGATTTATTTAATAGCTTATTATCTCTATTACTTATATCAAAATTATAAAAAATATCATCTATCATAAGCATTACTTCTTCATCATTTATATTAAGACGATAAATATCTTTAGATTTCAATATTTCATCCATTCTGTTTCCTAATCCTTTATATGGTGGATATCTAAAAAAATAAATATAGCTAGCTCCAAATGGACCTCGAAAAGTTTCTAGTGCCTCAATTATATCTTCTCTACTTAAATCACATTCTTTCATACCATGGAATTTATCTATATTCCAAGCTCCAACTATACGGTACTTATACTTATCAGCATATTTATCAAATAAATCATACATTTTATTATCATAAAAATATTTTAAACTAAAAAGACCCTTAGATAAATCAGCACTTTTATCAACAAGATGATAAAAATAAAGAGGACTATTTAATTTTATAAGTTTCTGTGACTGACAATATAACAAAAACTCTATTGACTTCATCTTTTTCTTTGGCTTCTCATATTCATACATAAAAACTTCACTAGTAGAAGAAAAATCTTTAATAAGTTTTTCTTTCACATCTAATAGTAAATCTTGCAAAGAAGCATATTCATGAATTCCTGTATATAGCTCCCATGCATGCTCAAACCAAAAGTAAGAATGTCCTTTTTTATATATAATAAAGGTATGCGTTTGAAATTTTCCTTTGTCATCACTCAATGCCACATAATAAGAAGTAACAGTTATTCCATATTGATAAAATAACTCTCTTTCTAATTCAACTTGTTCCCAACAATTTCCTTCCTTTTTATCTAAAACTTCTGTTGCGCTATAAATATATGTATCATCATCTATCCACCTATAATTAATGTCTTGAAGTATTTGCATTATTTTTATATCCATAATCTCTCCTATTTATAATATTCGTTTGTTAAAAACACAAAATCCTGATACGACATATCCTCTGCTCTATTATCCAAAGATATATTTCTTTTTTCTAAAATCTCTTTTATTTTCTCTTGATTATAACTTTTTAAATTATTTCTTAAATTTTTTCTTTTAAAAGTGAATGAATCTCTCACAAATTTATTAAATAAAAGCAAATCAGCCTTCATTTTTTCTTCTTTTCTAACCAGTTTGATAACCGAACTATCAACATTAGGAATAGGATAGAATTTATTTTTATTAACATGAAACAAAACTGAAACATCAAAAAAATAATTTAAAAAGACAGTAATTGATCCATATTCTCGCGTACCAACACTTGCCGAAAATCTTTCTGCTACTTCTTTTTGCACCATAAATACCATTTCTTTGGGTAAAAGTTCCTCATCTATGATTTTTGTAATTATAGGTGTTGTTATATAATAAGGTAAGTTTCCAATTATATAAAGATTATTATATTCAATTTCATTTATATCAGCAAAAACGTTTCTTTTTAAAAAGTCATCAAATATAATCTTACATTTATCACTTTCAAGCGGTTCCAGATTACTTTTTAAATCATGGTCTATTTCATAAGCAAGTATATAAGCATTATTTTTTATTAATTCTTTTGTTAAAGCTCCGCTTCCTGGACCAATTTCAATAACCAAATCACCGTTTAAAGGATTGATTGAAGATACAATATTTTTGATTATAGATTTATCTTGCAAAAAATTTTGTCCATATTTCTTTTTAAAATTAAATTTCATAGAATCGCTCCTTCAAAAGAAGTTTATCATATAATGAATTATAATTAAAGCAAAAGAAAAGAGACTTAACATAGTCTCAAAATTACTCTCTTTTAAACCCAAATCTTAAAACATCATATGTTAGTTTATGTCTTCCAATTTGTTTTATTGCAATATCACTACTAGATACAAGTAAATCTAGATCGTTACCTAAAACACCACGATCCAATACTATTCCAGTAACTTTTTTATCAGATATGTACGATGCATCAAATGTTACAATTGATCCACAAGGAAGATTCTTGGATGAAGCTAAAATAACAACATCACCATATTCAGAGTCATTATATTTAGTTGTGCCATTTGCAACATATGCACCAGTACAAGCTAAATAGCCAGTACACAAAGGGCAATCAGCTGAATATCCTGTTAAATCGCCTGTAAAAGTATCTAAAGGATAATATTTGTCAGCCATATTAATTTCGTTTAATTTCAAAACCATAGCCGTTAAATCTAATGTTTTATTTAAATTTTCATTAATAACTTTTTCATTTTGATTAATAACGTTTACTTTTTGAAGTGTTAAAATCAATAACAATAATAATAAAAATTTGGAGGTTTTATTAAATTTTGAAAGAATCTTTTTCATTACTATCACCTTATATACGAATTATAACAAAAAGCAAGAGTAAAGTAAACATTTTACATCAACTTTATATAAAAAATATCTCTTTCACATTGTTTTCTGTTTCTTTTTCTACTTCCAATACATCTATATGCTTTATATTTGCTAAATATTCTGCAATTATTTTAATATATTTTGGCTCATTAGAATATTTTCTATATGGTTCTGGTGTTAAAAAAGGAGAATCGGTTTCTAAAACAATCCGACTAAGGGAAATATCTTTGATTATCTCATCAATTTTTGAGTTTTTAAAAGTCATAACTCCGCCAACTCCAATATAAAACCCCATTTTAATTAATTCTTTTGCCGTTTCTAAACTCCCAGAAAAACAATGCATTACTCCTTTAACATTAAATTTCTTTAATGATTTTAATGTGTCTAATGTTGCCTCTCTTGAATGTACTACAACTGGCAAATTATATTTTTCTGCAAGTGAGAGTTGAAATTCAAAAACTTCTATCTGCCTTAATCTATTTTCTTTTCCGTAATAATAATCTAAACCAATCTCCCCAATCGCGATTATATTTTTATTACCTTTATTACCTTCTAGTAATTTTTCAAATTCTAAAATATCATCATCACAATTCTCGGGATGAATCCCAATAGCTACATATATTTCATCATACTTATTTGATAAAACTATCATTTCCTTTGTCGATTCCAAACTATCAGCTGCACTAATATAACGATGCACTCCCCAATCTTTGGCATCAGCTATTAATTTTTTTATATCCCTAAAGTACTCCTTAGTTAAATGACAATGTGTATCTGTTAACATAAACTTCACTCCTTTAATAAAAGAAGAATAAAACCTATTCTTCTTTATTCTCTATACGTTTAAATATTGGTTCAGGGTCATTAAGTACAGTCCCAAGAGAAAGACCACCAAATTCCTTAACACTTTCTAAACTTGTTTTCTGAGTATTTAATTGCCTAAATATCTCTTCACTAGTATCAGGTAAAAAAGGTCTTAAAAGTATTGCACCAATTCTAATTGACTCAAGCAAATTATATATAACTGTTTTTAGTTCATCATGCCTTGATTCATCTTTTGCAAGTAGCCAAGGTGTTGTTTCATCAATATATTTATTACATCTTCTAAATATTTCCATTATAGCATCAATTGCTTCAGGAACCTTTAATTCATCCATATATTTATCAACAATTTCTTTTGTCTTTAAAGTTTCACTTATTAATTCTTCATCAAATTCTGTTGACTTATCACTTTTAACGACAACATTATTAAAATACTTTTTATTCATCGCGATAGTTCTATTAACTAAATTACCTAAAACATTTGCTAAATCTGCATTGGTACGATTAATTAAAGCAATTTCTGAAAAATTACCGTCATTTCCAAATGGAACTTCTCTTAAAGCAAAATATCTAACTGCATCTTTTCCATAAGCCTCAATGTATTCACGTGGATCTTTATAATTTCCTGAACTCTTAGAAATCTTACCTCCATCAATAACTAACCATCCATGCCCAAATACTTGTTTTGGTAAAGGTAAATCAAGCGCCATTAACATAATTGGCCATATTATAGTATGAAATCTTACTATTTCTTTACCTACAATATGCAAATCTGCTGGCCAAAACTTCTTAAATAGCTCATCATTATCACTTAAATAACCTAAGGCACTAATATAGTTACTTAAGGCATCAACCCAAACATATACAACATGATTTGAATCAAAATCAACTGGAACTCCCCATTTAAAACTTGTTCTTGATACACATAAGTCTTCAAGTCCTGGTTTAATAAAGTTATTAATCATCTCATTTTTTCGAGAAGTTGGTTGAATAAATTCAGGATGTGACTCAATATGTTCAACTAAACGATCAGCATAATTAGAAAGTTTAAAGAAGTAGGCTTCTTCATGAGCTTCTTCTACATCTCTCCCACAGTCAGGACACTTTCCATCAACTAACTGTGATTCTGTCCAGAATGATTCACAAGGAGTACAGTAAAGTCCAGAATATTCACCCTTATAGATATCTCCTTGATCATATAATTTTTTGAATATTTTTTGAACTGTTGCAACATGTTCTTCATCTGTTGTTCTTATAAACTTATCATATTCAATACCTAAAGATTTCCATAAATCTTTAGCATTCTCAATAATCCTATCAACATACTCTTTAGGTGTTACCCCTGCTTCTTTTGCTTTTTTTTCTATCTTCAACCCATGTTCATCAGAACCAGTTATAAAAAATGTATCGTATCCATTTTGTTTTTTATATCTTGCTATTGCATCAGCAATAATAGTTGTATAACAATGACCTATATGGAAATTTGCACTTGGATAATATATAGGTGTTGTTACATAAAATTTTTTATTTTCCATAATTATTTTCTCTCCTCATATATAGTTTTATTTTTATAATTCTTAAGTATTACTTTTGAAGGTTCACATAAGTTATCAGGTAAATTATCTAAATCAAAATATCCATAATCCACATGTTCTTCTGTATCGCCTAGTGAAATAGTACCACTCGACATCCATGCAAAGAGACCAACTGTTAAAAAGTGAGCATACTCATTGATATCATCATTAATAGATATAACTTCTAAGTCATCAACATTTAAATTAACTTCTGATAAGACTTTTCTTTTTGCTGCATCTATTAAAGTTTCACCATATTTAACCTTTCCCGCAGGAAGTGTCCATGTTCCTTCCAAACGCATATCACTTAAAGCTTTCTCTGCTTCACTATTTCTTAAAATTAATAATACTTGTTTTAATTCATTTAAAATAATAATTCCAATTCCGACTCCTGGCATATCATCACTTCCTAAAAAAATAAAAAAGCCAAGAATTTAAGGACGAGATAACCCGCGGTACCACCTTAATTCATGACTTTGCTTCATGCTCTTTAATCTTAACGCGATTAAACGATTTAAACTCCAGAGCCATTCGACTAAAAATCATCTCGTTTGCTTTCACCTAACCAAACTCTCTTATAAAGACCTAATTTAGCTTCTTTCCTTCACCGTTCAACAAATATACTCTAACACAAAAATTTAAATTCTTCAAGTTTTATTTATTTTTTAAATCCAAAAAGTGTATAGACTTCAGTAGATGCACCATCATCTTGATAGCGCTTAACTGAATCAATTAAATCACCAAAGTAAGAATATATATATTCATATGCATTTTCATTTTTAAGTTCTTCGATAACTTCACCATATATCTTCTTTGCTTCATCTATAGGAAGTATTTTCATTGCAATATCAACACATTTTTAATCAGGATAAAGAGCTCTATTTTTTTAAGAGGTTTTAAATGATATTCAAAATCATCATACATACAACTTCCCATATCAGCAATTATTGCTCTTTTTCTTCCAGAAAATCTATTTACTAAACACAAAGACACAACTGGTAAATAAATATTTCCCTTTTTCATAATATTGTCATCGTATATATATAGCTTCCTCGTTTGTTCCACATCCAAATTCATGGTAATATGGAATTTCAAATATAGAATGTTTAAAATCAATTCCCCTTCTTCTTATTAAATTAGCTACTTTAAAATTAATTGTATATGGATGTTCAAAATTATCAAGTGATTTACCTTGACAATACTCTAAGTATTTAACATCTCTTCCTTTTGCTAATATGACATCCATTATTGTCCCATAATTAAACATTAAATTAGTAACTCCAAAAGATAAACATTCCTTCTAAAATATTATAATATTGATTTTACAAAATCATATTCACTATTTCATTTAATAAATCGACTAAATAATAAACAAAATGTTTTTCTAAATTCACTAGTGATAAATTAATATATATTCTTTTCATTCTATAACTTAATCTAAATTTAGGATTTATATTATAAGCAATTAAGAATAATTTATCCCCTTGAATTTTATTCGATACATCCTCTGGTAACTCAATTTCTAAAAGTGTTTCTGTTTGCTTAATTCTTTTTATATTTAATTGTTGAGCTATTTTTTCAAACCATTCTTCATACATGTATACATCCATCTCTTCACTTACATGCCCAAATCTATCGAGAATCTCTGCTCTAACTTTTCCTAAACTCATCTGATCTTTTATTTCACTAATAAGTTGATGAATTTCAATTTTTATACTTTCTTCAGATACATACTCATCACTTATATGATTTTCTACTTCAATTAATGGATTTGTGTTTTCTTCTTCATCTTCTACATCTTCACCATTTAATCTTCTAATTTCATCATTAACCATCTGAGTATAAAGCTCTAACCCAACTGAATCGACAAAACCAGCTTGTTCAGCACCTAATAAATCTCCAGCTCCTCTAATAGATAAATCTCTCATTGCAATTTTATACCCACTACCAAGTTCCGTAAAATCTTTTATTGATTGAAGTCTCTTAACAGCTGTTTCTGTTAATACTTTTGCTTTATTATACATCAAATAAGCATAAGCAATTTTATCGCTTCTTCCAACTCTTCCACGAAGTTGATATAACTGTGCAAGTCCAAAATTATCTGCATCAATTACTATTAATGTATTAACATTAGGAATATCAATTCCTGTTTCAATAATAGTTGTACAAACCAAAACATCATATTTATAATCAACAAAATCTGTAACGATATTTTCAAGTTCTGTTTTGTCCATTTGTCCGTGAGCCATAACAATTCGAGCCTCTGGAACCAATCTAGCAATCTTATCTACCTCATCTTGAATAGAAACAACTCGATTATATAAAACATATACTTGCCCATTACGAGAAAGTTCTTTATATATTGCATCCTTTATCAAGGCCTCTTGTTCTTCAACAACATAAGTTTGAACAGGATATCTATTAACAGGTGGAGTATCAATGATTGATAAATCACGAAGTCCACTCATTGCCATTTTTAGTGTTCTTGGTATAGGTGTAGCAGATAGTGTAAGAACATTAACATCATTTTTAAGTTCCTTAATTCTTTCTTTATGAGTTACTCCAAATCTTTGCTCTTCATCTACAACCAATAGTCCAAGATTATTAAAAGAAAGAGCCTTATTAAGAAGCTTATGTGTTCCAAAAACAATATCAATCGAACCATTTTCTAAACCTTCATAAATTCTTTTTACTTCTTTTTGAGTAGTAAACCTATTTAATAAAGCAATGTTAATAGGAAATTCCTTAAATCTATCTAAAGCATTATTATATTGTTGACGCGATAACAAGGTTGTTGGACACAGATACGCAACTTGATAGCCATTCATAACAGTTTTAAACATACCTCTAAATGCCACTTCTGTCTTACCAAAACCAACATCACCGCAAAGTAATCTATCCATTGGAACACTTGATTTCAAATCATTATCAATTTCTTTAATTGTTTTTAATTGATCATTAGTCTCATTATAATTAAAATTAGAAGCAAACATTAATTCATCATCAAAACTGTTAAAAATTGGACCTTTAATATTAGTTCTTGCTGCATAAAGTTTAATTAATTCTTCACTAATATACTTTATCCTATTTTTAACCTTCATTTTAGTTTTTGCCCAAGTTGTTGAATTTAGCTTATTTAGCTTTGGAGGTGTTCCATCAGCATCAGAATATTTGTATATAGTTGAAATTTTTTCGACTGGTATATATATTTTATCATTGCCTAAATAGTTAATCTTTATATAATCTCTTACCATACCATTTTTAGTTATTGCTTCTATCCCACCATAAACACCTATTCCATGTTGCGAGTGAACTACATAATCACCTATTTTAATATCATCAAAACTTTTGATTTTTCTTCCTATCTTAATATTATTTTTATAAATATTTGAAATCTTTGAATCATCAATATCAAACTCAGAAATTACTATATACTTATCTATAATAAATCCTTCATTAATCTTAATTTCTAAGATATTAATTGCGTTTTCTTTTATACTTCCAATATTCACTTCTTCTAAAAGATCTTTAATAATATTAATCTGCTTTTCTTTAGATAAACAAATTATTAAAGTATTCGTATTTTTACGGGTATAGCAATAATCTTTTAATGCATTATAATCTCCTCTAAACTTTATTATATCTTTTGAATTATACATTAAAGAATTATCAACATTATTAATGGTCTCAACTTTAATAAAATCTTTTACTAATATATCGTCATACTTATACATATAATCTTGATTATCCAAATTTAAATTCTCATTGTACTCTAAGATATCATTTAAAATCTTTTTATATCCATTTATTATCTGATTTTCATCAACAATAAAGACAAAGGGATTAATCATATAGTCAAATAAACTACTATGTTCATCGAAATTAAGTTCTTGAATAGGCAGTATTACTAGATCTGTAATTTCATTAATAGATAACTGTGTTTCTTCATTAAAAATGCGGACTGATTCTACTTCATCACCAAAAAATTCAATTCTAATTGGATGTGCTTCTTCAATTGGAAAAATATCTATTATAAAACCACGAACAGCATACTCTCCTGTTGAAGTAACTAATGATGTTTTTTTATAACCATATTCTTCCAAAGAAGAAAGAAAAGATTCCCTATTTACCTTTTCCCCTTTTGCTATATTAATCTTCAAGTTTTTTGATTTTTCATAAGATGGTAGATACCTTAAATAACCCATTAGATTTGTTACAACAATTGTTTTTTTATGATTCTTTAGATATTCTAAAGTCTCGAGTCTATTAATCTTTAAATCGGGTGATATTGCAAGTGCTACGGAAGATAAAAAATCATCCATTGGAAAAAGACATACATCATTCGTGTAAGTTTTTAATCTCTGATATATTTTATTTGAATCATACAAAGAATTTGTAATAATTAATACATTTCTATCATTGTTCTTAAAATAATTATAGTAATATATTGCTAACAATTCATTTGTTAACCCACAAACTCGTGCATGATTTTCATATTTAAATAAATTATTTAAGAAATCCACAAAAATCACCTAATTATATCTACTCATTAAATTGTTTATATTATCATAATCAAAATCTTCAATAATATTATATATTGAACTAAAATTCGCTTCGATTAAAGAGAGTTCAGATTTAGAGAAATTACCTAAAACATAATCTTTCGTATCCATAAGTTTATCATTAGAAATACCAATTTTAATTCTAGCAAAAGCATCACTGTGAAGAGATGCAATAATATCTTTTATTCCGTTATGCCCTCCCGAAGAAGAATTAATCTTTAATCTAAATTTTCCAACTGGTAAGTCTAAATCATCATGAATAACTAGAATATCTTTAATGTCTATTTTAAAAAATTTAACAAAAGAATACACTGAAGATCCCGATAAATTCATATATGTTTGAGGTTTTAAAAATACATACTTTTCTCCATTAATAATCGTTTCATGATAAAGTCCATTAAACTTTTTTGACCAAGAAACACTCCCTAAATATGAATCTATCGCCATAAATCCAACGTTATGACGGGTATTTTTATATTCATTTCCTGGATTTCCTAAACCAACTATTAATTTCATATCTTTCACCTCTCAAATATATTTTTAAAACTACTGTATTCATTTACAAAAACAGGCGGTAACACATTTACATAATCCTTACCATTAAACATAGCTTCTACTAAAAACAAAGTTGCCTTCTCACATTTATCATCATGGATAAAAACTAGTCTTTTAATACCAAAATTATATTTTTTTAAAATGTTTATAACATCTGCAAATCTAGTGATGTGATGGATCATATAAAAATATCCTTGATTTTGAATAACTTTTGAAGTCGAAAAAATTAAGTCATTTAAAGAAAGCATTAATTCATGTCGCGCAATAGCCTTAATTTCGTTATCGTTTACCATAGTGCCTTCATCAATTTTAAAGTATGGTGGATTACAAACTACTACATCAAATTTTGTATTTTTAAAAGTTTTTTTTATATTCTTAACATCTTCATTAATCATTGTTATTGAAGAAATTTTATTATATTCAATAGACTTTTTTGCTAGATCATATATCTCTTTTTGTAATTCTACACCTGTTATATCTAACTCACCATATTTTTTTTGTAAAATCATAGGAATAGGAGCGTTTCCTGAACATAAGTCCAAAATTTTATTTGATCCTTTTCTAATTTTAACAAATTCTGCAAGTAATACTGAATCAATAGAAAACTTAAAATAATCGTCATTCTGATAAATATAATATCCATAATCAAATAAATCATTTATGCTAATCGAGCTCATATTCCTTCTTGTCTCCATCAATCAAGACTGTATATTTCTTATTTAGAACATCCAAAGTAACAACTTTTCCTGATCCATCCTTAGTAGTTACAGTTTCGCCCAATTTAGGCAAATATGATCTATGCTCTGTATAAACATCATCTTCATAAGATAAACAACACAAAAGTCTTCCACATGCTCCATTAATTTTAGATGGATTAAGTGCAATATTCTGATTCTTAGCCATATTTATACTAATTGTGTCTATTCCATTTAAAAATTTTGCACAACATAGTTCTCTTCCGCATTGTCCTAGACCACCTATTTCTTTCGATTTATCGCGAACTCCCAATTGATGTAATTCAATTCGAGTTTTATATTTTGCTGCTATTTCTTTAACCAAAATACGAAAATCAATACGAGAATCGGCAATAAAATTAATTGTAAGTTGCTTTTTATCTAGAGTAAATGTTGCATCTAAAAGACGCATCTCTAAATTCATATCTCGTACTAATTTACGAGAAAAGTTTAAAGCAGAAGCAGCATCCTTCAAATTTTTCATATATTTATTATAATCTTCTTTTGTTGAAATTCTTAAAACATTTTTCATAGTGTCCAAGTCTATGTTCTTTCTATTCAAAACATTTGTTTCTGAGACTTTCGCAAATTGTTCACCTTTTTCAGTATCAACAACAACTGTTAAGTCTTTCTTTAGATTAAGACCATTATTCTTAAAATAATATACTTTACCAAAATCTTTAAATTTTACTCCGCATATATTCTCCATAGAATCACTCCCATAACACAAAAAATTTATTAACAATTAAGTCTTTATTAACATAGATATTTAAATCATTAATGATATTATCTAATATTTTAATTCGTTTTACAATAACAGAAATATCATCTGTAGTAATTACTTCTAATATTCTTTCCACATACTCTAATCCAATATACTTAGATAGTTGAATATTTTCATATTTTAACACATAAAATTTTTTTATCAAATTAAATATTAAATCCATTTCTTCTCTTTCCTTTTTAGAAATGCTTTTACTATCAGCCATTAACAAATATTTAGGTTCACTATTTAATTTATTAGTTAAATCTAGCGCCACATCAAAAGATAAAGCATACTCTTCCTCAGTTATATCTAAAACATCTAAAATAGAGTTGTTTCCAAAATGATAATTGTATATTTCACATCTACTTCTAATAGTCGGAATTATGCCATTTAATTTATCAGTAATAAAGAAACCAACAATATCTCCCTCTGGTTCTTCTAGAAATTTCAACATTTTATTAGCAGAAAAATCATTCATTTTTTCAGCATTACAAATTATATAAGTTGAATATTTAGAAATTATTGGTTTTGTAGAAAATGAATTAATAATATTAAGTATTTGGTCCTTTTTTATCTCTTTTTCAGCAGCATTAATAATAATTAGATCAGGGTTTGTATTACTGTCAATAGTTGTACAAATATTACAATTGTCGTGTCCATTATTGTCACAGTTTATTTTTTTTATAATCTCGATAACATCATTTAAACAATTATCAAGATTATTAGTAGAAAGCAAAAAAGCATGAGAATTTTTTTTCTCATGAAAAGAATTAATAATAAGTTTTTTAATTTCTTCTGTATTCATAATCACCTGTATTTTATCATTAGAAATATATAAATAAGAATTCCTGGAGAGCCAAGTAAAGTACAAATAATAGAACTAACATAATTAATTGGTAGAAAGAAATCAAATCTAATTAAAAGGTAATTTAGCGAATAAATCATAATAACAGAAAAAATAAATCTCTTTAGGTATTTTTTCAAAAATGGCATTTTATCACCACTAAATTATATTAATAATTATTATTTTTTATGAAATCTCTTTTCTATCTAATAAGGCTCTATCTAAAGTAATTGAATCAAGATAATCAATATCAACACCCATCGGAATGCCATAAGACAAACGTGAAACCTTAATCTTCTTATTTTCAAATATTTTCTTTATGTAAAGAGTTGTAGTTTCACCTTCAATAGAAGGTTTCAAAGCAAGAATAACTTCAGCATTTTCCTTATCCTTTAAACGATCCAATAATGTAGATAAATTAATGTCTTCTGGAAAAATTCCATCCATTGGTGAAATCAAACCATTTAAGACATGATATTTTCCCTCATAAGATTCTGATTTTTCAAACATGAAAACGCTTTTATAATCCTCAACTACGCAAATTAAATTATCTTTTCTATCTCCATCAGAACAAATTGAGCAAACTTCTTTGTCCGTTAGATGGCCACACACAGAACATCGTGTTAACTTTTTTTTGCATTCTTTTATATTCTTAGCAAACGTGTCTATATCCTCATCTGTAAGATCTAACATCGATAAAGCGTATCTTTCTGCACTTTTTTTTCCAACTCCAGGTATTTTTTCAAAGGATGCAATTGAATTATTAAGTACTTCTGGATACATTTTAGATTAAACCACCCAATTGTTTTGCGTAAGGCCCCATTTTAGCTTCCATGTCAGCATCTATCTTTTTTACAGCGTCAGCATGAGCAATTTTAATCATATCTTGTAATATTTCTAAATCATCTTTATCAAAGTTTTCCATATCTTTAAATATTATCTTCTTTAACGATTTATCTCCCATTAAGATAATATCAACCAGTTGGCTTTCCCCAATATACTCCGTAGATTTCAATTCTTCTTGTTTTTTTTGCATGTCTCTTTGCATCTTTTGAGCTTGTTGCATTATAGCATTCATATTCATAATTAATCTCTCCTAATCTATTTTTAATTTGTCAGTACCGAAAACATCCTCAGCTAATGATACTGAATTGGTATCGGTATTAATATATTCACTTTCATCCATAATATCATATTTCTTAGCTTTATCATAACTTTGCATAAATTTTTTCCAATCTTCTTCAGAAATAAAGATAAACTTGTAAGAACTATCATTAAATGTATTAAACTTATTTTCAAGTTCATATAATTTAGAATTGCCAACAATCTTAATACTTTCTGACTTAGTTAAAAGAATTGCATAAGAATCACTTACAACTTGAGGGACAGACTTAGTTACAATATTCAACATTTCGGCAATACTGTCGGCCTTAAGTTTACTTACAAAATTATTCCATAAATCTAAAAAACAAACTTTATATTCTTTATTACATTTTACAAATGTATTGTTAATTCTAACATTAATAAATTCGTCACTTATACGATACATTTGATTACTATTCTCATTATTAAGCATTTTATTTATGTCAACTTCATTGTCAACTGGAATTATTTCCCGGGAAATAATTTGATTTATTTCTCGATTAGATAATTGATTCTCATCATCGTTTATAAAAGAAATAAGTTCCAATTCTAAAAGCAAAAATCCATTACTATTGTAATTAAGTTTGCTATAAATTTCTGTCAAAACTTCTATTATTTTTTTTAGTTGATTAAAAGCAGATGAAGAAACATTTTTCTTTTTCATATCAATAGCCTTATCAAGAAAGTTATCCAGTATCTTATCAATAAAGATTTTAATATCAATTCCTGATTCTTTTATTTTTCTTAATAAAGTAACTAAACCATCAATATCATTTTTTATGATAAAAGAATAAAGGATATTTAATTCAGAGTCCGTTACTGTACCAAAATTAGATTTAATAACATCCATATCAATCATATCCGAAACCTTAGAAAGCTGATCTAATATACTTAACGCATCACGCATACATCCATCGCTCAGATAAGCTATTTCCTTTATAGCATCTTCATCATATTTTATTTCTTCCAATGCACAAATTCTTTTTAAATTTTCAAATATCAAAGTTCTATCAATACGTTGAAAATCAAAACGTTGACATCTAGATAATACAGTTATTGGAACTTTCTGTATATCAGTAGTAGCCAGAATAAATACTACATTTGATGGTGGTTCTTCTAAAGTTTTTAAAAAAGCATTCCACGCTTGATTAGAAAGCATGTGAACTTCATCTATAATGTATACCTTATATTTACTATTAGTAGGTGCTATACCTATATTATCAACTATTTCTCTTATATCATCCACACTATTATTACTAGCAGCATCCATTTCAATAACATCAGGCGAAGTATTAAAATTAACACAATTATCACATTCACCACAAGGTAATCCATCGTGCTGATTCAAGCAATTGAGAGTTCTTGCAAAAAGTTTAGCAGTACTAGTTTTTCCTGTCCCTCTTGGTCCCGTGAACATATAGGCGTGAGCAATTTTATCATTTATAATCGAATTTTTTAATATTCTTTTTATATGTTCTTGACCTACTAAATCATCAAAATTAGTAGGTCTATATTTTCTATATAAAACTTTATAATTCATTTTATATCACCTACATAAATTATATCACACATATGCTCATCTTTTGCAGTTATCTTTAAAAAAAGTTGATAACTTTTCTTGATATATTTTTTGTTGAAAACTGTTTTCTCTATTCATCTTGTTAAAATTTGTTTTATTATATTCTTTTTTGTAATCTAATTTGTCTAAAAGATAATAAACATTCCTAATCCTAGACTGTTTTATAATTTCTTTACACATATTACATGGTTCTAACGTGACATAAAGATCACAAGTATTAAGTCGCCAGTCTCTAAGTTTACGTGCCGCTTTTTTTATAGCAATAATTTCAGCATGATTGGTAATATCATGTTTTCTGTTTTTTTTGTTATATCCTTTAGATATTATTTTGTTGTTGAAAACTATAATAGCACCGACCGGTATCTCATTTTTTTTATAAGCCTTATTTGCTAAATCCATTAACACTTCTAAATAATCATTCATAAATTTATCACCTCATAAAAAAAGCACACACAAACAGAGGCTAATATGGCTGCTATCTTCCGATCCTGACCAGTTTATAACATATTTGTTGTGCAAATTAATTATATCACATATAAATTATATTTAAAGTGTTTTATTTAACATATTTTATTTTTTTGTTTATAAGTAACTAGAAAATAGCAGTTTTACTATTTTTGTTTATTTATTTCAACCAAAATTTAATATTTGTACTATTTTTTTGAGTTTTTAGATGCAAATAAATAAAATTTGTTTTTTTCTTATCGTATATGTTTCACGTGAAACATATACGATAAGATTATTTAATAGTAAGCTAAATTTATTTTCAATGTTTCACGTGGAACATGAAACAAAGTTTTATTTTCGTACTATTTTTTGACTATTAAGAATCAATAATCAAGCACAAATTCGTTTATATATCAGTCTCAATGTTTCACGTGAAACATCTTTAGACAATTTTATTAAAAAAGTAAATATTTTTATCAAAATTATACAATTAGATATTATAATTTGTTACTTATTCTAATTAATGTTCCACGTGGAACATTAATTATATATATTTTGGTTTAACATATAAACCTAAGTTTAATGATGTTTTAATATAAACAATATTATCAAAGGTTTCACGTGAAACATAATAATAATAATAATAATAATAATAATAATAAAGTTAAGACATAATGTTCCACGTGGAACATTATGCGAATAACGAAGCTTGTTAATTAATATAATAATGTTTCACGTGAAACATTATTATATATTTTTAAAGCTATTAGTTATATATGTAACATTATAGTTTCACGTGGAACATAGATTATAAAATAATTGTTATTATCATTTTAGTAATATCGTATTGATATTTCTATTATGTTAATATCAGCATTAAAAAAAGAAGATTACTATTCAGCAATCTCCTCTATAGATAAATCATTATTTTCTATTGTTTCATCTACTTTATCTACGACACTTATTGTCGAAACAAATTGATTATCTTTCAAGTTAATTAATTTAACGCCCTGTGTTACACGTCCCAATTGAGAAATTTGATTGATAGGGAGTCTAATTAACATACCAGACTCTGTTATTATCATTAAATCTGCTTCATCTTTAACAACTTTATGTGCTACCAAAGCACCGTTCTTATCTGTTATACTTAAAGCTTTAACACCTTTGCTGCCACGTTTTGTCATTCTATATTCATTTACAAAAGTCTTCTTACCATATCCATTCTTAGTAACAACTAATATGTTATCATCAGATTTTCCAACTTCCATTCCTGTACAATAGCCCGAATTATCCAAGTTAATTCCTCTAACTCCAGAAGCAGTTCTTCCCATTGGTCTTATCTCATTTTCATCAAATACGACCATTCTACCAGAAGTACTAGCTAAAATAATCTTCGAATCTCCATCTGTTAATTTAACATCTAATAATTCATCGTTTTCTCTCAAACTAATAGCAATCTTTCCGCTTGCTCTAATATTTTCAAATTCATCAACTAAAGTACGTTTTACAATACCATTTTTTGTTGCAAATGTTAAATATCTTCCGCCAGATTCTTTATTATACGAGACAATAGAATTAATTCTTTCATCTTTTTCAATCTGTAAAAGATTAATAATAGGTAATCCTTTAGCTTGTCTTGAATACTCTGGTATTTCATAACCCTTAATTCTATATACTTTTCCTTTATTAGTAAAGAAATTTACATAATCATGAGTAGAACAGTTAATTAAATGTTTAACATAATCTTCCTCATTAGTAGCCATTCCTTTAACCCCAACACCACCACGATGTTGAGATTTAAACGTACCAGAAACGCATCTTTTAATATAACCTTTATCCGTTATACTTATAATAATATCCTCTTCTGGAATTAAAGATTCATCATCAATGAAATCTACTGCAGTCATATCAATATACGTGCGTCGTTCATCTGCATATTTATCCTTTATCTCATTCAATTCCTCTTTGATAATGTTCAAAACTAATTGATCATCTGCTAATATTGCCTTATATTCTTCAATTTTCTTTAGCAATTCTTCTAATTCAGCTAAAATTTTATCTTTTTCAAGAGCAGTTAAACGTCTTAAACGCATTTCAAGAATAGCTTCTGTTTGAATATCTGTAAGACCAAATCTGTCCATTAAAGTTTGTTTTGCTTGATCATCGCTTCTTGAATTACGGATAATTTGTACAACATCATCAATATTTTCAAGAGCAATTTTATATCCATTCAAAATATGAACTCTTTCCTCAGCTTTTCCTAAATCATATTTAGTACGTCTAATAATAATCTCTTTTTGATATTCAATGTATTTAGAAATAATTTCCTTAAGTCCCATTGTTCGAGGTTTTTGTTGATCTAACATAAGAAGATTAATACTAAAGTTTGTTTGTAATGATGTTTGTTTATATAAATTGTTTAAAACTACATTAGCATTAGCATCTTTCTTAAGTGTAATTACTATCTTTACGCCATTTTCTAGATTAGTTTCTTCATGTAAATCGGCTATTCCATCTAATAACTTATCACGAACAAGTTCTGCAATACGTTGTTGAAATAATTTCTTATTTACTTGATAGGGTAACTCAGTAATTACAATTAATTGATGTCCATTATGTTCTTCAATTGCCACTTTACCACGAATAGTAATAGTTCCTTTTCCCGTTTCATAAGCTCTTCTAATACCTGAGTTACCAAGTATTAAAGCTCCTGTAGGAAAGTCAGGTCCCTTAACATGTTCCATAAGTTCTTCAGTAGTTATATCATGATTATCAATATAAGCAATACAGCCATCTATAGTCTCTCCCAAATTATGAGGAGGAATATTTGTTGCCATACCAACAGCAATACCAACTGTTCCATTAACTAAAATATTTGGAAATCTACAAGGAAGAACTGTTGGTTCTGTTGTTGTATCATCAAAGTTAGGCACAAAATCAACTGTATCTTTCTTAATATCTCTTAATAATTCTAAAGATAATTTAGATAATCGTGCCTCAGTATAACGCATAGCTGCTGCACCATCTCCATCCATAGAACCAAAATTACCATGACCATCAATCAATACATTTCTTATTGAAAAAGGCTGTGCCATACGAACCATAGCATCATATATTGATGAATCCCCATGAGGGTGATAATTACCCATAACCTCTCCAACCGTTTTAGCACACTTTCTAAAAGGCTTATCAGGTGTGTAGCCATTTTCATACATAGAATATAAAATTCTTCTGTGAACAGGTTTTAAACCATCTCTAAGATCAGGTAAAGCACGTGCTACAATTACGCTCATTGAATATTCAAGAAAAGAACCCTTAATTTCATCTACTATATTACGTCTTACTATATTTCCATCCATACTTTACCTCCTATACATCTAGGTTAACTACATAACCTGCATTTTCGACAATAAAATCACGTCTTGGTTCAACATTATCACTCATAAGTAAATCAAAAGCAGCATCAGCAGCCATAGCATCTTCAACAGTAATTTGCTTTAATGTCCTTTTTTCTGGGCTCATTGTTGTTTCTCTTAACTCAATTGCATCCATTTCTCCTAAACCTTTAAATCGACTAATTTCTTTCTTTGTATTTTCTGGAATAGATTCAAGAATTTCTTGAAGTTCTTCATCAGTCATAGCTAACTTTTGATTTTTTCCATAAGTTACTTTGTATAAAGGAGGTGTTGCTGCATAAACATATCCACCTTCAACAACTTGTCTAAAAAATCTATAAAACAATGTTAATAAAAGTGTTCTAATATGCGCTCCATCAACATCAGCATCAGTCATGATTATTATCTTATGATATCTTAATTTCTCAATATCAAATTCGTCACCTATACCTGTTCCAAATGCTGTAATCATACTTTGAATTTCAGCATTAGCAAGAGCTCTATCTAATCTCGCTTTTTCAACATTCAATATTTTACCTCTTAAAGGAAGTATAGCTTGTGTCATAAAATTTCTACCATCTTTAGCAGATCCTCCTGCCGAATCTCCCTCGACTATAAATATCTCACATTCACTAGGATCCTTACTCTTACAATCCGTAAGTTTTCCCATATTATGAATAATATCAAGTCCGCCTTTTCTTCTCGTTAACTCTCTTGCTTTCTTAGCAGCAAGTCTTGCATGAGCAGCAGTGTTACATTTTTCAACAATCATTTTTGCTTCTGTCGGATTTTCCATTAAGAATCTTTCAAATCCTTCTTGAAATAAATCTGATGCTATTTTACGAACCTCACTATTACCTAATTTAGTTTTTGTTTGTCCTTCAAACTGAGGATCTGGATGTTTACAAGATATAATCATTGTTACACCTTCTCTTACATCATCACCAGTAAGTGCCTCATCACTATCTTTAAGTAATTTATTATTTCTTGCATAATTGTTTATTACTCTAGTCAAAGCAAGTTTTACTCCATCTTCATGAGTACCACCCTCAACTGTATGAATATTATTTGTAAAAGAATAGATATTAGAATTATATCCATCATTATATTGCATAGCTACTTCAAGCATTATATTATCTTGAGTTCCTTCAACATAAATAACATTCTCATGTAATGGTGTCTTATTTTTATTAAGCATTTGAACATACTCAATAATACCACCTTCATAATGATAAGTAGCAACATGCTCATCTTCTCTTTCATCCCTTAAAAGAATTTTTAAGCCTTTATTTAAAAAAGCAATCTCTCTTAATCTTTGTTCTAAAGTTTCATAGTTAAACAACGTTGTTTCCTTAAATATCTCAGGATCAGCTTTAAACCTTACTTCTGTTCCTGTATTATTTTTATCACATTCTCCAATTACTTCAAGTTTACCAACAGGTTTTCCTCCATTTTCGAATCTTTGGAAATGTATTTCTCCATCACGAAAAACTTTTACTTCAAGCCAATCAGATAAAGCATTAACTACTGAGGCTCCTACACCATGTAATCCACCAGAAACTTTATATCCTCCGCCACCAAACTTTCCACCAGCATGTAATACAGTGAATATTGTTTCAATAGTCGAAAGACCTGTTTTTTCGTTAATACCAGTAGGCATTCCACGACCATTATCTCTTACTTTAATAATATTCCCTTTTTCGATAGTAACTTGAATTTCTGTACAATAACCAGCTAAAGCTTCATCTACTGAATTATCAACTATTTCCCATACCAAATGATGAAGACCTCTTTCACTTGTTGTACCAATATACATACCTGGCCTTTTTCTAACAGCCTCTAATCCTTCAAGTACTTGTATGGCACTATCATTATAATCATTTTTCATACATTTCCTCCTTAACGATTCCATTTGTAACACTAAACACTTTACTATCTAGTTTTAACTTATCTGAAACCTTATCTAATTCTGTAGTAGTAACGAAAGTTTGAATATCATCACTTATAAAATCTAATATATTATTTATTTTTTCTTCATCTAACTCACTAAATAAATCATCCAATATTAATATCGGAATATCGCCTTTTTTCTCTTTAAATATTTCAATTTCGCCCATTTTCAAGGAAATAATCGCATTTTTTTGTTCTCCCTCTGAACCATAATCTTTTAGACTATATCCATTTAAGCAAAAATCAAAATCATCTCTATGTATCCCAATATTAGTTTTACCCAAAACAATATCTCTATCTTTCTCCGCCCCATATATTTTAACTAAATCTTCTTTAGTTTTTCCTGCAAAATCAGACTTATAATTAAGGACAAGCCCATCACAACCAGCTATCTTTTTATAGTTTTTACTTACATAATAATTTATATCATCAATAAATTTTTGTCGAAAACTATAAACTTTTAAACCTAATTCTATTAACTGATTAGTCAATATCTTCAAGTATTCTAAAGAGGCATTTCCATTCAAATAAAGAGTTTTAAGATAAGAGTTTCTTTGTTTTAAAACCTTATTATAGTAAGTTAAAATTTTCAAATAATCATTAGAAAACTGTGACAATTCTATTGTTATCAACTTTCTTCTAGTATTTGGTGTATCTTTTATTAACTTTAAATCTTCAGAAGTAAATAAAACAACATTTATATTAGATAAATAATCCGTCAGTCTATCTATATTAGTATTATTAATCTTTACTTTTTTAGAATTGTTCCTAATTATAACTTTATAATCATTTTTATAATTGGTTTCAATTGTTCCTTCTATTCTTGTTAAATCAGTATTATTCTTTATAATAACTTCCTCTTTAGATCCCCTAAAAGATTTTGTTAAAGCAAGGACATATATAGCCTCCACTATATTTGTTTTTCCCATACCATTTTGACCAATTATAATATTTTTTGAAGGATTAAAAGAAAGTTCTAATTTTTCATAATTTCTAAAATTAAGCAATTTTAAATTTAAAATTTTCATTTTAACCCCCTTAATTTCAATTTTAAATGATTTTTAAGTTATTAGTGTACACCTATACCACATACTAATTATATCACAATATAGATATTTAAAAAAGAATTTTATGCTCTATAGATTCTTTTTTTCTTTAAATAATGTTCCAATTGCATAGATTTTAAAAGCTGATTGTTAATAATATTTAAACTTACATTAAATTCTACTAAAGTATTATTGTTAAATACTATAACTGAAACTTTTTTTAAGACATTATAATACGTCTTATCAACATTCATCATATTTATCCAAGCAACAGAACTTAACCTTGGAGATGAAGTAGGGAAGAAAATAAGTTTATTTGAGCCACTTACTAATATTGGTGTTTTATAACTTGTACCTGTTATCTTTTCAGCACTTTTTAGTCTACCATCAAAAGTACTTCCGTATCTCATACAATTTCTTTTAATTATATTGTTAGGTTTAGCATTAACAATAATCATTTTCTCACCTTCATAAACTAAAGACATTTTTTCTCCACACGGCAAAATAGCCAATGTTTCCTTATTAATAATATAATTATCCATGTTCCACCTCCGTTCTTGGGTGGATAGACTACCACAAGAAAAGAGAAAATTTTGTCGAAAAAAAGGAACTATATAAATAATTCCTTTTAGTATGTCTTAATTGGTAAAACTAATTGAACTAAAGATTCATCTGTTGCTGATTTTACAACAATAGGTTTTGAATCACTGTTCATACATATTATTATGTCTTCATCATCAAATGTTCTCAAAGCATCCATCATATATTTAGCACTAAAGGAAATAGAAATATCATCATTTACATTTCTTTCTACTGTTATTCTATTTTCGGCTTTTCCAATTTCTGATGCAAATGAACTAATAATCAATTCATTTCCATTAGCTTCCATTTTTACGATATTCTTTTCTTTACTTTGAGTTAATAAGGAAGCACCATCAATTGATGAAAAATAATCATTTAGTTTTGTCGAAATAATATATGCGAATTCTGCGGGAATAAAATTAGAAGTATTTGGATAACTTCCATTTAAAAGATTAGATTGAAATTTTATACCTTCATATTTAAACATTATTTTGTTATCAAAAATATGAATTTCGACAATTTTATCATCTTCAGTTATAATTTTATCTAATTCATTAATATTCTTCCCTGGTATAACTATATCTATAGCATCTCCATAGGGAGACTCAAGATTTAAAGTCTTCTTTGCAAGACGATAAGAATCTGTAGCAACACACTCTAATATACTTCCATTTATCTTTATATTAACACCAGTAAGTAGAGGTCTTGATTCTTGAGTAGAAACAGCAAAAATTGTTTGTTTGATCATCTTTTTTAAATCTCCTGATTTTAACTCAATATGAGTTGTATTATCATTTAATTCTATTTGTGGATAATCAACACTATTTAAACAATTTAAATTATATTGACTTGTTTCTGTATAAATTAATATTTTTAAACTATCTATAACTTCGAAATTAACTATATCACTAGGGAGTTTTTTAATAATTTCTAAAATATATTTACTTTGAATTATTATTTCTCCTTCAATTTCTATTTTTTCAATCTTATTGGCAGGAATAAAAGATTCAATTGTTAAATCAGAATCACTTGCTGTTAAAACTAAACCTTCTTTAGATAACTCAAATTTTATTCCATTTAATATAGGAATAATATTCCTTGATGATATTGCTTTGCTTACATTTGTTAATTGTTCTAATATTATATTTTTCTTTATCGAAAATTTCATTTAAATTCCTTCTTTCTAATTTATTATTTATTATATTGTTATTATTATTAGGGTTGAAAAAGTTGATAACTTCATTTTCTCTAAATATTTCGGCTTTTTTTTCAAAACTTTTTAGATTTAATTGTTAAAAACTATCAACTTATTAACATTAATTAGTAATTTTATTTTTTATCTCTTTTATTTCATTTTTTAAATCTTCACTCTTTTTATACTCATCTTCTATTTTATCGCAAGCGTGTATTACTGTTGCGTGATCCCGATTAAATTCTAAACCAATTCTTTCAATTGTTTCCTCTGTTGTCATCTTGCATATATACATTGCAACTTGTCTTGCTTTATTAATATTTGCCGTTCTTTTCTTACTCTTTAGGTTTTCCACAGTTAAATCATAAAATTCTGCCACGGCTTTTTGTATTTTTGCAATATTATTGGTTATATATAGTGAATTTCCAATATAATCTTTTAAATTCTCTTGAGCAAATTCTAGGTTTATCTCCTTTGGAGAATACATAGCAGTCACTGCATAAAGTCTATTTATTGTACCCTCAAGATGCCGAACGTCACTTTCGCAATTATTCGCTATAAATTCTAGAACTTCAGGTTTTATTAATGTTGAGACTTCAGTACCTGCTATTTTATTTTTTATAATTTTTAATCTTAATTCATAGTCTGGTGGAGTAATATTTACTGTAATTCCCCAATTAAAACGAGTCTTTAAGCGGTCTTCTAAAACTTTTAAATCATCTGGAGATCTATCACTACTAATAATTATTTGTTTTTGCCCTTGATGTAAGAAATTAAAAGTGTTAAAAAACTCATCTTGTGTTTTTGTAGCTCCTCCTAAAAATTGAATATCATCTATTATTAATACATCAACATTTCTATATTTATCTTTAAATTTTTGTTCCAACTCATATTTTTCTTCATCCTTTTTATAAAGGTTAGTAAAGTCCGATATGAAAGTGTCACTAGTTACATATAAGACAGATTTTGTTGAGTTTGCTTTTATAAAATTTCCAATTGCGTGCATCAAGTGAGTTTTTCCTAATCCACTTTTACCATATATAAATAGGGGATTATATACTTTGCCGGGTTGTTCGGCAACAGAAAGTCCAACTGTAGCAGCAAACCTGTTAGTATCTCCAATAACAAAGTTATCAAAAGTATAAGATGGATTTAAATTAGAGTTATCTTCTTTAAATTTAGGTAAATCTAATGCCTCTTCAAAAATAACTTCTTCTTTAACTTCTGATTTATCAATATCTTCTTGAATAACTACTTCAAAGGAGTAGGTTATATCAGAGCAATGTTCTAACATTTCCTCAAGTAACTCTGTATAATATAAATTAATATGATCTTTAACATAAATATTTTGAACTCGTATAACAAGTGTTCCTTCTTTTATGTTAACAAGTTCGGATTCTTTAAACCAAATACTAAAAGATATCGCGTCCATTTTTGATTTTAAGAATTCTAAGCACCTATTCCATAACTCTTCTCTGCCCATATAACCACCCTGTTGTCTTAGTTTTCTAACTAATTAAATTTTATAACTTTTTAGTTGAAAAAGTAAAGGGCAATTTAACACATTTTAGTTTTTACCACATTTTTCAACAAAGTTTTCAACTAATAAATATCTATAATAAAGTATTTTACAGTAGTTTTCAACCTTTTCAACAAATTAATAAACAAAGTTTTCAAAAGTGTTAAAAAGTTATTAACTTTTGTTGTTGAAATTGTTGATAAGTAAATAATTGTTAGAAAAAACGTTTTAGTTTTCAACAATTAGATGTTTATAACTTTAATAATTAAAAATAGTCCAATTTTGTTGACTTAATTAATTTAATATAATATAATAACCTTGCTTTGTGATTGTATCAGTAAAGTTTTACTGAACAAAAAAAGAACCGGAGGTGGAGCAATTATGAAAAGAACTTATCAACCAAATAATCGTAAAAAAGCAAAAAAACATGGTTTCTTTGCACGTAAAAATACAAAAATATTAAAATCAAGAAGAGCTAAGGGACGTAAAGTACTTTGCAAATAAAGTAAGCCACAATGTGGCTTTTTTCTTACTTGTGAGGAGGAAACTATATAAAAAAATTTGAAATTGTTAAAGAACATAAAGATTTTGATAACATAATCGCATCTGGAAAATATAAAAAGAATAAATATTTTATACTATATAATAAGGAAAGTAGTTTTGATCATCCTCGTTTCGGAATTGCTGTTGGAAAAAAAGTAGGTAATGCAGTTATAAGAAATAAATTAAAAAGACAATATAGAATGTTAATTACAAACAACAAAAAGTTATTTTCAAATAACCAAGATTATATTATAATAGTGAAAAGAAGTTCACTTGATACAAGTTTTAGCAATTTAAATCTTGAACTAAGGAGAACTTTAGAGAAATAGGTGAATATATGAAGAAAAAAATAGTAGTATTATTTGCAATTGTTTTATTAACATTAACAGGATGTACAAAATATCTTTCAGATGACAATAATAAAAGAGTGGTAAATGATAAAACAGGTCAAAATTTAACAGCAAATATTTTGTGTTTACCAGAAGATCAAGAACTATTAGATGAATACAAAAGATATGAAGGTAATTTAAAAGTAAAATTAGATGAATTACCAAAATGTACAAATATGAAAATATATGAAAAAAAATCCTATAATGGTTTATGGGTTGGATTATTTGTTAGACCACTAGCATGGTGTATTATTCAACTTGGAAAAATATTTAACAACTACGGAATATCTGTTATGCTAATAGGTTTAATTATTAGGCTTCTAATGCTTCCAGTATCAGCAAAAACAGCTAAACAACAAGAAAATATGAAAAGTATTCAACCAGAGATGGAAAGAATTGAAAAGAAATATGCCAACAAAACTGATCAAGAGTCAATGATGAAGAAAAGTCAGGAAACTTTAGCACTTTATCAAAAATATAATATAAATCCAATGAGTAGCTGTTTAGTTTCCTTTATTCAACTTCCAATATTCTTTGCTTTTCTCGAAGCAATAAATAGAGTTCCGGCAATATTTGAAAATTATTTTTGGAAATTTCAACTTGGAACTACGCCTCTTGTAGGTATAAAACAAGGAAATTATTACTATATAATTTTAATAGTTTTAATCTTAGTATTTACGGCCCTTTCCTTTAGACATAGTATGTCATCAATGTCATCATCGCCTGAACAGGTGAAACAAACTAAATATATGTTAATATTTATGACAGTATTTATTGGTATTGCATCATTTCAATTACCATCTGCAATTGCTCTTTATTGGGTAGTTACAAATGCATTTAATGTAGTTCAAATGGAATTGATGAAGAAGAGAGGTTAAATTTATGCAAGTAGAAGTATTTGAGGGAAAAGAAGAAAAAGAGGTTTTACAATCTGCTTTAGAAAGTTTAGGAGTAGATGAAAAAGAGGTAATTTATTATTTTACTAAATCAAAAGCAGGTTTATTAAAAAAAGAAGTAGTAAGCATTCATATCACAACCTATGATAATATTATAAGTTACATAAAAGAATATCTTGAGACACTTACTAAAGATATGGGGTTAAATGTTACTTTTGAATCTAAGGTAAGAGACTCACAAATAACCATAAAAATGTATTCTGAAAATAATAATATTTTAATTGGAAGAAATGGACAGACTCTTCAAGCTTTAACGACTATAGTAAAACAAGTTGTATATAATAATATTCGTAGTTATCCACACCTAATTTTAGATGTCGAAAACTATAAAGAAAAGAAAGTTAAATACTTGGAAAGACTTGCAAAAAATATCGCAAAAGAAGTGGCAGTAACAAAAAATCCAGTTGAACTTGAAAATATGAATTCTTATGAAAGAAGAGTAATTCATAATATTTTAACAGATAATCAACATGTTTATACTGAATCTGTTGGCAAGGAACCAGATAGACACGTTGTAATTAAACCAAAAGAGGATTAATTCCTCTTTTTCTATGATATAATTTGTAGTAAACTTTAATTATAGTAGAATATATAACTTTATGCTATAATACACAAAGTAGAAAAAAGGGAGGGATACTTTATGAATGAAAATATATGTGCCATTTCAACATCTTTGGGTGTAGGAGCAATTTCTATTGTAAGATGCAGTGGGCCAGATGTCATAAAAATAGTTTCCGAAGTCTTTAAGGGAAAAGACTTAAATAAAGTTAATACACATACGATAAACTATGGACATATTATCTATAATGGCGAAATTATAGATGAAGTACTTGTATCAGTCATGAAAAAACCAAAAACTTTTACTAAAGAGGATATAGTAGAAATAAATTGTCATGGCGGTATATCATCAACAAATAAAGTATTAGAGATTTTAATAATAAAAGGAATGCGTCTTGCAACTCCCGGAGAATTTTCGAAAAAAGCATTTCTAAACGGCAGAATTGATTTAATTGAGGCAGAAGGAATAAATGACTTAATCTTAGCTGAAACAGATGAGCAAAGAAAATACGCTATCAACAGGGAAATGGGAAATTTATCAAAATTAATAATAAATAATCGAAAGATATTAGTTGAATTACAAGCCAAATTAGAAGTAAATTTTGATTATCCTGAGGAAGCAGATAATATTGAAATGACTCACGAATTAGTTAGGAAAGAATTATTAAAAATAAAAGAAAATTTAGAAGTTCTTTTAAACTCTAGTCGTGATGGAAAAATAGTAAGGGAAGGAATAGATGTTGCAATAGTTGGTAAGCCAAATGTTGGGAAAAGCAGTATCTTAAATCATTTGTTAGATGAAGAAAAAGCAATTGTAACAGATATTGCTGGAACAACAAGGGATATAGTTGAAGGATCAATTACTTTGTCTGGAATAAAATTAAATTTAATAGATACAGCTGGAATACGAAAAACCGACGATATTGTAGAAAAAATTGGTGTAGACAAATCTCTTGAAATGACAGAAAAAGCAGATTTAGTAATTTTTGTATTCAATAACAATGAAGAAATTTCTGATGAAGAATTAAGCTTACTTAATAAAATAAAAAATGTTCAAAAAATTGTCTTTATCAACAAATCTGATTTACAATCAAAAATAGACGAAAAAGATTTAAAAAAATATGCGATCATCTATGGAAATACAATCGAACCAGATGGCTTAGAAACTTTAAAAGCCGAAATAATAAAAATGTTTAAACTAGATGAAATAAAGACAAAAAATTATAACTTTTTATCTAATTCACGTCAAAGTGCACTTGTATCATCTGCCCTAAATTCAGTAAATGAAGCATTAAAAAGTGTTGAAAATGAAGTGCCTTTAGAAATGATTGCTGCTGATATAAAAGAAGCTTTTGATACATTAGGAGAGATAATTGGAAAATCTTATAACGAAGAATTATTGGATGAATTATTTTCTAACTTTTGTTTAGGAAAATAGGGGAAGTGAATAAAATGAAATATGATATTATAGTAGTTGGAGGAGGACACGCTGGATGTGAAGCGGCAAATGCGGCAGCAAAACAAGGGTTAAAAACTGCTCTTATAACCTCAAACAAGAAAAATATAGCTGACATGCCATGTAATCCTTCAATAGGTGGAACAGCAAAAGGAATAGTAGTAAGAGAAATTGATGCCCTTGGAGGACTTATGGGACGAGTAGCTGATGTATCTCATTTACAAATAAAAATGCTTAATTCTGGAAAAGGTCCTGCTGTAAAATCTTTAAGAGCCCAAGGAGACAAAATAACTTATCCCAAAAATATGGTACGTGTTCTAGAATCTTTAGAAAAATTAGATATTATTGAAGCAATGGTTGAAGACCTAATAGTTGAAGGTAACACCATAAAAGGGGTAATAACTCTAAATAAAGAAACATATTTGTGTGATGCCTTGATATTAACTACGGGAACATATTTAAAAAGTAAAATATTAGTTGGTGATACAAGCAAAGAAGAGGGTCCTCATGGAGAAGTATCTTCAAAACACTTATCAGATAAATTAAGAGCTTTAGGATTTGAAATTCAGCGCTTAAAAACAGGAACACCTCAAAGATTGGATCCTAATACTATTGACTATTCAAAACTAACAGAAGAAAATGGTGACCCTATTCCTCTAACATTCTCTTTTGACTTAGAGCCATCTTATGATGTAAATAAGCAAAGAAAATGCTATTTAGTATATACAAATGAATTAACTCACCAAATAATAAGAGATAATCTAAGTCTTTCAGCAATGTATGGAGGATATGCCGAAGGAATTGGTCCTCGTTACTGTCCTTCAATTGAAGATAAAGTTGTAAGATTCGCAGATAAAGAAAGACATCAGTTATTTTTAGAACCAGAAAGCGACTATTATGAAGACTTATACTTACAAGGTTTTTCAACATCTATGCCTATTGAAGTTCAAGAAAAAATGGTTCACTCTTTAGTTGGATTAGAAAATGCTCGTATTCTAAAATACGCCTACGCTATTGAGTATGATGCAATAAATCCGTTACAAATGTATCCGTCTTTAGAATCAAAAATTATTAAAAATTTGTATACAGCAGGTCAAATTAATGGAACAAGTGGTTATGAAGAAGCTGCAGGTCAAGGCTTAATTGCTGGAATAAATGCTGGATTGAAATTAAAAGGAAAAGATCCATTAATCTTAAAAAGAAACGAGTCTTATATAGGAGTGTTAATAGACGATTTAGTAACAAAGGGAACAAAAGAACCATATAGATTACTAACATCACGTGCTGAATATAGATTAATATTAAGACACGATAATGCCGATTTAAGATTAAGAAAATATGGCTATGAGGTTGGATTAATAAATGATGAACAATACAATCGACTAAAGATGAGAGAAAAAGATATTGAATCTTTAACTAATGATTTAAAAACAACAAAAATACATCCTACGAACATAAACTCATCAATAAAAGAATCCTTAGGAATAGACAAACTTAATTCTGGAATGAGTCTTTACGAATTATTAAAAAGGCCACAGATAAAAATAGACTTTTTAAAAGAATATTTACCAAATGAATATAAGAAAGAGATTTATGAAATAGTCGAAATAGCTATAAAATATGAAGGATATATTGCTAAAACCAATCGTGAAGTTGAAAAAATGTTAAAACTTGAGAGCAAAAAAATACCTAAAGATATAGACTATAATAAAGTCAAAAACCTGGCTAGTGAAGCAAGACAAAAATTATCTCAAGTAAGACCTGAGACAGTTGCACAAGCTACTAGAATTAGTGGAGTAAATCCGACAGACATTTCCATATTAACAATATATCTAAAAAAAGAATATGGAAAAGAGGACAAACATGAATAAAGAAGAATTCATAAAAAGAGTTAAGGAAGATTTAAATATTACTTTAACGAAAGAAATGTTAACTAAGCTAGATTTTTATGCAGCATTTTTGATTGAATATAATAAGCATACTAATTTAACTGCACTAAAAACTCTAGAAGAAATATATTTGAAGCATTTTTATGACTCTCTAACATTAATAAAAACTATCAATTTAAGTAGTATAAATACTTTATGTGATGTTGGTACTGGTGCAGGTTTCCCTGGATTAGTATTAAAAATTGTTTTTAATAATTTAAATGTCACATTAATAGATTCTAATAACAAAAAGATTAAATTTTTAGAAGAATTAGTCAAAAAATTAGAATTAAATGGTGCTTCTGTTATTAATATGCGAAGTGAAGATTATGCTAAAGAAAATAAAGAGAAATTTGATGTTGTAACAGCTCGAGCAGTTACAACTTTACCAGTCCTAATTGAATTATGTTTACCATTAGTTAAAGAAAATGGATATTTTATTCCACTAAAAGGAAATGCAGAAGATGAAATAAATATATCTAAAAATATTTTAGGTATATTAAATGGTGCAATAGAAGATATTTATAAATTTGTTTTGCCAGAGGAAAATTCCACAAGAACAATAATAAAAATTAAAAAGAATAGTAAGACACCTGAAGGCTATCCAAGAAGCTACGATAAGATTAAAAAGTCATTGAAAAAATATCTAAAATAAAGTAATATTAATATAGGTAAATAATAAAAAAGGGGAAATATTTCATGAAAATGGAAGCTCAAATTAGATTAATTAATATTGATAGTATTATTCCAAACAGATTTCAACCAAGACTTCAATTCGATGATGAAGCCTTAAATGAATTAGCAGCATCTATTAAAGAGCATGGAATAATTCAACCGCTTGTTTTAAGAAGAGTAGGAGATAAATTTGAAATAATAGCCGGTGAAAGAAGATTTAAAGCAGCCCAATTGGCTGGACTGACTTCTGTTCCTGCTGTCATATCGGACTTAGACGACAATGAATCTGCAGAAGTTGCCATAATTGAAAATACCCATCGAAGAGACTTATCTCCCATCGAAGAAGCAAAATCTTACAAAAAACTTTTAGATAGAAAGTATGTCACTCAAGAACAATTAGCAAGTAGACTTGGAACGAGTCAATCAAATGTTGCCAATAAAATTAGATTATTAACCTTAGACGAAACAGTACAAAATGCTTTATTAAAAGAACAAATAAGTGAAAGACATGCAAGAAGCTTGTTACGTGTAACAGATAAATTTAAACAGGTAGATTTATTAAATAAAACAATTAACGAAAAATGGCCAGTAAGAAAACTAGATGAGGAAATAGATAAAATACTTGGTACATATAAAAAAGATAGTACGACAACAGGTGCAATTAATACCAACAGTAGAATAGATATAGATGTAGATAATATAGTTGAAAATTCAGCAGATATTTTATTAGATGAAGAGTACACTCCTGTAAATTACCAATACCAAACACGAGTAAAAGATGACAATAAAAAAAGAGATTCATTATTCTTTAACAATTTAGAAAATGAATCGGCTAATATGGATCCTACATTAAATTTTGGCTTTAATCCCTTTAAAAACAGTTTAACAACGGAAAAAGCAATAGAAAGAGATTATGAGTTACTTGAACTTGATGAGGAAGAATCAGAAGAAGTAGAAGAATTAGTTGCCAAAGAAAGTGCTTCAAGTGAAGTAAAAGAAATCATTGTTGAAGAAGATTATAAGACTATGGACGATGTAATAATGGGTTTTAAAAAGATAGTTAAGAAAGCACGAGCAAATGATATTCCCATTGAACTTGAAGAATTTAATTTTGATAAATTTTATCAATTTATTATTAGAATATATGAAGACAAAGAATAACCTAGAAAAGTTTCTAGGTTTTTAATTTATATAAGCAAGCTCAGTACCTTCAAGGAAATAAAAGAGATTTTTCGATTTCGTATTATATTTTCCCGTTATTGGGTCCATAGGGACTGCAACAACGTTATCAGGTTTTGTATACCACACATCTTCCATATCTTTTTCAATAGTTTCCATTGTATCTAACCATATATTTTTAATAATTTTTGAGTAAGTTTTAGGAGTCTCTTCGTTTAAGTCATTACCCGCCCATATTAGCATTAAAGCATTTTTGTTGTAACCTGATAACCAATAGTCATTATCAGTTGTACCACTCTTTAAAGCATACTTATGGCTTAACTTTCCATTTAAATACAAGACAGTAGGAGAGTAGTAGTCAACAAAATTGTAATTATAAGTATTAGTCATCATTTCATTAACGATGTACGTAATAGACTCATCTAATACTCTCGTGTCTTCAATAGTTCGCTCATATATTTTATTTCCATTTATATCTTCTATTCTTCTAATAAAAAATAAATCTCTTTTTAAACCTCCAGAAGCTAAAGATGTGTAAGCAGTGGCATAGTCTAGCATATTAATTTCTTTTGCTCCCAAAGCAAGAGAAGGATTAGGTAATAAACTTTCCTTTAATCCACAAGTTTTAAGAGTATCAACAAGTGTGTTTTCTCCTAAAAAGAGATGCGTTTTCACAGCAAATATGTTATCTGAATAAGCTAGAGCAGCAGCCATGGATATATCTTTATTTCCATATAAATCTCCATAATTAGTTGGAGTATATGTTTTATTCTCGCCAAATACAAAAGATGTTTTTTCCGATTTAAATGTGGAAGCAGATGTCATTCCATTATTTAAAGCAGCATAATATAAAAAAGGTTTAATAGTTGATCCAACTTGTCTTTTAGCTTGTGTTACACGGTTATATTGACTTTTCGTATAATTTTTGCCGCCAGCTAATGCCATAACGCCTCCAGTGTTAGGATTAACAATAACAGAAGCAATTTGATTATTATCATCAACATTATTTTCTTTAATAGAGTTTTCCATAGCTGTTTGGGCATCAATATCTAAATTAGTATAAATCCTTAATCCACCATCATCTAATAAACTCTTTGGAATGTTTTTTATATTCTTAAGCTCAGCAATAACAGCATCTTGGTAATACATTAAAGTATCCAAATTATTGTTCTGATGTTTTCCATATACTTCTAAATCATTGAAATTAAGAGCATTAAATTCCTCTTCCGATATTATTTCATTATCTTTTAAAAAATTAGCGACAATTTTAACTCTTTTAAGATAAGAATCTTTATTACTAATTGGGTTATAATTATTGGGGCTTTTAGGAATACCTGCTAATGTAATTGCTTGCTCTATAGTTATGTCACTTATATCTTTGTTAAAATAATATTGAGCAGCATCTTTAACTCCATAAATACCTTGTCCAAAATATATGGTATTTAGATATCCTTCAAGTATCTCTTTTTTTGAATAATGTGTTTCTAATCTAATTGTTAAAAAAGCTTCTTCTATTTTTCTTTCCCAAGTTTGATCAAACTCTAAAAATAGGTTTTTTACATATTGTTGCGAAATTGAAGAAGCTCCTCCAACTATTTTTCCTGCACGCATATTTAAATATAAACTTTTTAATATTCTTAAAATATCAAATCCTTTGTGTTGATAAAAATGTTTATCTTCAACTGAAACAATATATTCAATAAATTTACTATCAATATTATCTAAAGATACCCACTCAGAATTATTAGAACCTTGATAAATAACATTGTCATTGCTATCGTAAATATAATAAGAATTAGCTGTATTAAGTGCTATCGGGTCTGTAAAATAAGCAAATACATAAAGTCCGATTAAAACGACAATACCAATTATTCCTAACAAAACTCCAATTTTAAATAATCGTTTTACATGTTTCATCACATCACCATTAATATATTGAGACAATTTAAAAAAAATATGATAAAATACGCCTAAAGGTGATTATATGAATAAACTTCACTTTATAATGGAGTCTAACAAAAAAGAAATCATAAATGAGTATCCAGCATATTATACAAAAGATGAAAAAATCATTTTTAAAATAAATGATGAAATTTATCAATATGATAAAAAAAACATTATTCTAAGTAAGAAAGATTCTGAAAAAGAATTAGTAATAAAATTTAAGGAAAAACTTATAATAATTGCAGTGAATATTAATAATATTAAAATAGATTATCCTATCGCAAAAGTTAATGTACAAACAGACGAAAAAAAAGTGCTTTTGTCTTATGAATTGGATGATATAGAACCACTAAATAATAGGATAACAATAGAATTTTAATATTTTTATTGACAACACATAATTATATGATAAAATTATTATTGTTTTAAGTATCAATGACATTTTTTGATAACTTACATATAATGTTTTTTGTAATTAGGAGGAATATTATGAAAAAAGTTAAAATATCACCAGAGGAGTTAGAACAAATGTCACATGCTGACGTTGCTAATATTGTACTAAAAGAGAACGGCAAAAAAATGACTATTCAAGACCTTTTTAAGGAAGTAATAAGAATTATGGGGTTGCCCGAAAGTTATTTTGAAAGCAAAATAGGTGATTTTTTTGGACTTTTATCAACTGATAAGAGATTTATAATGTTAGAAAAAGGATTTTGGGATTTAAAAGATAATCATTCCACAAAAGTTGTTATAGATGATGAAGAAGACGATGAAATCATTATAGAAGAAGAGGAAGGTCTTGATGAAGTAGAGACTGATGAAGAAATTAACTTTGATGATGACACAGTAGATGATGACGATGAGGATGATGATTTAAAAGATCTTGTTATCATGGATGACAGCGAAGGCGAAGATATGATGTAATTAGTGCTTCATTTAGAAAGTGAGGTAGCACAATGCTAGAAAGACTAGAAATAATATATAATCATTATAAAGATATTGAACTTGAACTTAATTCGCCAGAAATTATAAATGATTATACGAAAATGACAAAGCTCTCTAAAGAGAAAGCTGATTTAGAACCAACTATAGAAAAGTATGAGGAATACAAAACCATCACAAATGAAATAGAAGAATTAAAAGAATTAGTGAACGATCCTGAAATGGGAGAAATGGCATCATTAGAACTAACAGAAAAACAAGAAAGACTTCCTATACTGACTCATGAAATTGAAGTTTTACTTATTCCAAAAGATGAAAATGATGGAAAAAATATAATTATGGAAATACGTGGAGCTGCAGGAGGAGATGAAGCAAATATTTTTGCTGGGGATCTTTACCGCATGTATACGAGATATGCAGAGAAGCAAGGATGGAAAACAGAAATTATAAATGAAGTTCCAGGAGCTTCTGGAGGATATGCTCAAATTGAGTTTTCAATTAAAGGTGAAAGCGTTTATTCTAAGTTAAAATTTGAGAGTGGTTCACACCGTGTGCAAAGGGTACCAACAACTGAATCACAAGGAAGAATTCAAACCTCTACTGCTACAGTTGCGGTAATGCCAGAAGCAGAAGATTTAGATTTTGAATTAGATATGAACGAGATAAGAATAGATATAACACGTTCATCAGGTTGTGGTGGACAAGGGGTTAATACTACAGATTCAGCAGTTAGATTAACTCATATTCCAACTGGAATAATTGTTTACAGCCAAACGGAAAGATCTCAAATTAAAAATAAAGAAATTGCTATTAAAATAATGAAAACACGTTTATATGACTTAAAACTTCGTGAAAAAGAAGCAGCTGAAGGTGAAGAGAGAAGAAATAAAATTGGAACTGGAGATCGTGCGGAAAAAATAAGAACTTATAACTATCCTCAAAATAGAGTTACAGATCATCGTATAGGTTTTAGTGTAATGAATTTAGAAAAAGTAATGGATGGAGATATAGACGCTATAATCGAGGCTTTAATTACTGAAGATCAAAGGAGAAAACTTGAAAATAGTTAAACCAGATTATTTAACTCAAAATGACTGGGAATTATTAACAAAAAAATATAAAAATATGCACAGGGTTCTAAAAAAATTAAATAAGAACTATCCTGTGCAATATTTAATTGGAGATGTATCTTTTTACGGTTACAAGATTATTGTTAATAAAAATGTTTTAATTCCACGTTTTGAAACAGAAACTTTAGTTGAGAAAACTATTAATTATATAAAGAAATATAATTTAACAGAAGGTAATGTATTAGATATCGGAACAGGATCTGGATGTATTCCAATAGTTTTAAAAAGTAACTTAAATAATCTAAAAATTACAGCAATAGATAAATCTAATAAAGCATTAAAAATAGCAAAAAAGAATTTAAAAAAGAATAACGTACAAATCGCGCTTATTAAACAAGATATCTTTAAATATAATCCATTAAACAAATATGATGTTCTTATAAGTAATCCACCCTATATAGACAAAGATGAAATAATAGACGAAAGATGTAAATATGAACCTAAAATGGCTTTATATGCAAAAAATAAAGGGCTTTCATTCTATGAATATATAATTTCATCAGCGAACAAATATCTAAATAAAAGGAGTATTTTGGCTTTCGAAATTGGCTACAAACAGGGTTCATATTTAAAAAAATATGCTAAAACGTATTTTCCCCAAGCCAAAATTACCATAGAAAAAGATTTATCTGGAAAAGATAGATATTTATTTATAATAAATGAATAAATTTATAAATACTTTCCCATATATAAAGTAGAAAGGGAGAGTACTTATGAAAAAAGCACTAGTCTTAGTAGCAATAGTCATGATTTTAATAGTAAGTCATAAAGAAGAATCTATAATAATTCCCGAAAGCTCAATCCGTTTTCGTGTTATAGCAAACTCAAACACATTAGAAGATCAAACAAATAAAAATAAAGTTAGCAAAAACTTAGGAACATACGTGACAAATTTAGTAAAAAATGCCAAAACCAAAGAAGAGGCAACTAAGTTACTAAATGAAAATTATGAAAATATAGATAAGTATATAGAAGGACTTTTAGCAGAAAATAATATAAATATTACTTATGACCTAAATATTGGAAAAAACTATTTTGGGAAAAAGAACTACAAAGGAATAAATTATGATGCGGGCTATTATGATTCTCTAGTTTTATCGTTAGGAAAAAAACAAGGAACAAATTGGTGGTGTATTATGTATCCGCCACTTTGTTTGATAGATGAAGAAACAGAGAAGGTAGAATACACAACACTTGTCAAAGATATGTTAGATAAATACAAATTCTAACATATTTTTTTGTAATTTTTTTGGAAATATTAATTCTCTTCAAAACTATTAAGTTAATAATGACTGAAGTTTAATTCTTGATATAACATATCTAAATAAAAAATTTTTAACAAAAAAAGATAATTATTTCTAAGTAATAGAATATATATATGTTGTAATATATAAAAACAAAAAAGATAAACAGGCAACGAATGGTGTTTAGAATTAGATTGTTTGCCTATTTTCATTTGATTTACATCAGATTGTTGAATAAAGAAGTATTAAATAATATAATTAGTATAGAAAAAAGCGAATGGATGATAATATGAAAAGAATAATTATAGATGGTGGTCAAGAAATTAGCGGTACGATTAAGATAAGCGGAGCAAAAAATTCTATTGTAGCCTTACTCCCTGCTAGTATCTTAACAAATGGAAAATGTGTAATAAAAAATGTTCCAGATATAAGTGATGTAAGAATTCTTTTAGAAATGTTAGAATATTTAGGCTCAGTTGTTTCCTTTGAAGATGAAACAATAATTATTGACAATAGTAATGTTCAAAATAAAGATATTACGGAAGAGTTTGCCTCTCAATTAAGAGCTTCATATTACTTTATGGGATCAATGATAGCAAAGTTTCATCATGCAAAGATTGCTTTTCCAGGTGGATGTGTAATCGGATCAAGACCAATAGATATTCATTTAGATTCATTTAGAAAAATGGGAATAAAAATAGAAGAAAAAGTTAATGAATTTATTATGGATGTCGATAAACTGGAAGGGAATTATTTATATTTAAATTTTCCATCGGTTGGAGCAACAATTAATATTATATTAGCATCCGTTCTTGCTGAGGGTAAAACAATCATTGAAAATGCTGCAAAGGAACCTGAAATAGCTAATATAGCATCTTTTCTTAATTCAATGGGAGCTCGTATATTTGGAGCAGGTACATCAAAAATTATTATTGAAGGGGTCAAAGAATTAAAAGATGGATTTGTCGAGGTAATTCCGGATAGAATAGAAGCAGGAACTTATTTAATCATTGGAGCACTACTAGGAAATAATTTAAAGATAGAAAATGTAATAGAAAGTCATATTGATTCTATGCTTTATAAACTTAAAGAGGCTGGTGTTAAATATAAAAGTTGTGGAAATTCAATTGAAATATCACGGGCAAAAGAACTAAAACCAATTAATATAAAAACTACAGTTTATCCTGGTTTTCCAACGGATTTAGGTCAACCCATATCAACTTTTTTAACTCAATGTAATGGAGAATGTTTATTTGAAGAAACTATCTATGAAAATAGATTAAGACATATACCTCATTTAAATGCTATGGGAGCAAATATAAAAGTATTTGATAATAAGGCCCTTGTAATTGGAAAAACGCCTCTTCATGGCCGTAAAGTAAAAGCAACAGACTTAAGGGCGGGAGCAAGTATGTTGGTTGCGGGTCTAATTGCCGATGGCAGAACTGAAATATGTAATATTGAACATCTTTTAAGGGGATACGAAAGAATAGTAGATAAGTTATCCAGTGTTGGAGTAAAAATAGAATTGATAGATCTTCCAGAATAACAAAGTTAGACACATTTATTTAAATAATTATTGCAAAAACGCAAAAGTGTGTTATACTAAACAAGTAATGAATTTCTATAACTCGGACTGGGTTATGGCGGAAGGAGGATTTAGATGAAGAAGAATTTACATCCAAATCAAGTTGAATGCACTTTTAAATGTGCTTGTGGAGCAACATTCAAAGCCAAAAGCAACAAAGAAGAACAATTACTAGAAGTATGTTCTGAATGTCATCCATTTTATAAAGGTTCACAAGGAAACCGTAAGAAAACCGGTAATATTGAAAAATTCAACAAAAAATATAATCTTGATTAATGAAAAGCTAGCTTTTGCTAGTTTTTTTCTTTTTCTGTATTTGTTATAATAAGAGTAGGTGATAATATGGGAAAACTCAGTTATTTAGTAAAAAGAATAAAAAAAATGGATTATAGTAAGATGTTTAAAACTATTGATTTAGTTCACGAGAAAACAAATAAATCTAAAATAAGCATTTTTTTTGATATCATTAACTGTGGTATAAAGTATCAAGCAGGGTATGTCGACTATAATCTATACGAGATGTATAAGATGAATGAAGAGGAAAGAAAAACAGTAATAACTCGCGGAATCAACAATGATATTATAAAAAAATATAACAATATGAATGAGGCATATAAATTTGAGGACAAAGCGTTATTTAATCATTTATTTGATAAATATCTAAATCGTGAGTGGATTTACTTAAAAGAATCTAATGTCGATGAATTTAAAAAGTATTTAAAAGGAAAAAAAGAAGTAATTGTAAAACCACTATCTCTTTCCTGTGGTAAAGGTGTTGAAAAAATTAATGTAAAAGACTGCAATGTTGAAGAATTATACGAGCATTTAATGAGTACAAATCAAACTCTTGTTGAAGACGTAGCAGTGCAGAATAAAGTATTAAATAAAATATATCCTCATTCAGTAAATACTATAAGAATAGTAACCCTTAACAAGGTAGTAGTTGCAGCATTATTACGAATTGGAAACAAAGGAAATATTGTTGACAATTTTAATCATGAAGGCATGGTTACAACAATTGATATAAATTCAGGCTATATTAATTATCCCGCAATTGATAAAGTTGGAAATATCTACGAGATTCATCCAGAAACAAAAACAAAAATAATTGGTACTCAAATACCAATGTGGGATGATGTAAAAAAATTATGTATTGAAGCTTGTGATATAATTCCCGAACTTGGGTACGTTGGATGGGATGTTTGTTTAGGAGAAGAAAAACCATTTTTAATAGAAGGAAATGATTTTCCTGGACATGATCTATATCAACTACCAGTACACAGAAGGGATAACTATGGATTGCTTCCCGAGTTTGAAAAAGCAATGAAAGAAGGTAAATAAATGAAAGTCGGAATTGCAACAGACCATAATGGTGTAAATGAAAAAAGAGAGCTAATTGAGTATTTGAATACTTTAGGATACGAAGTTATAGATTACAGCACTAATAATACTCCTATTGATGATTATCCAGATTTTGCCTCAATTGTTTGTAAAAGCATAATAAACAAAGAAATTGATCAAGGAATTTTAATGTGTGGAACAGGAATAGGTATGTCCATCACTGCCAATAAGTATAGTGGAATAAGATGCGCTAAAGTGTCTACATCTGAAGAAGCTAAGCTAGCTCGTGAACACAATGATGCCAATATTATTGCATTAAGTTATAAGATGTCTATAGAGGAATTAAAAACTATAATAAAGTCCTTCCTTGAAACTGCATATTCTAAAGATGAAAGACATATAAGAAGAATTAATAAAATAAGAAAAATTGAGGAAGAAAATGGTTTATAAGCTTTGCATATATATAATATCTTTAATGCTTAGTATATTCGCTGTAAGCGGAATAAATATTAATTCTATATTTAAAAAAGGACATATTAAAGAAGCAAATGTTTTTATGCTAATTGTAATTGTATCATTAACATATTTACTTGCAAACTTTATTTTAGACATAACTTCTATTAATTTAATGCCTCTTACTTAAATCGACAAAATAATAACAAAAAAAATATTACCTTATTTATAGGTGATATTTTTTTATGAAGGAATCAATTATTAATTTTTTTATATACTCTTTAATTTTTGTTTTACTTATCGGATATTTTAAATATATAAATACGTCTACTCAAGAAAAGGTAGATGTTCCCTCAAAACAAGAAGAAACCATCGAAATAAAAACAGATGAGGAACTTGAGAACTATCTTGTTCAAGTTGTTGCTTGTGAAATGCCTGCACTTTATGAGAATGAAGCTTTAAAAGCTCAAGCCATAGCGTCAAGAACATACGCACTTTATCAAAGAGATATAAACAATGTTGGTCTTACTGCTCAAGATCAATGTTTTTTAACAGAAGATAAAATGCATGATAAATGGGGAGATGATTATCAAAAATATTATGACATAATAAAAAATGCTGTTAAAGAAACAGAAAGTTATGTTATGAAAAAAAATAATGCTTTGTTTAAAAGTTTCTATTTTTCAACATCAAATGGATATACAGAAGATTCAATGACTGTTTTTAAAGAAGGAGATATCTCTTCTGTTTCATCTCCTTGGGATAAAGAAAATAAAAATTTCGAAGTAAAAATTTACTTAGATAAAACAGAATTAATAAAAAATTTAGGAGAATTTAATAATATTACAATCACTAAAAGAAACGAAACCAATCATGTTGAAGAAGTACAAGTTGATGAAAAAACATTAACAGGAATAGAGTTTAGAAAAAAACTAAATTTACGAAGTACAGATTTTGATATAAATGAAGTAAATGGAAGCTATGAAATAACAACAAGAGGTTATGGCCATGGAGTCGGAATGAGTCAATATGGAGCAAATATGTTAGCTAAAGAAAACAAAAATTGTGAAAGTATTTTGAAATATTATTATGGGAATATCGAAATAAAAAAATATTAGTATAATAATTTACTTTTTGCTAACACTTTTATTAGGAAGGTGATAATGTGAAATCTAAAAAAGTAGTTGAAGTAGTTAGCTTAAGTTTTCTTATTTTGTTTGTGGTAGGTATCATTGGAGTAACATCTTTTATATCTAAAAACATTTTCTATGCATTAAAAGGAGATGATAATTCTTTTGTCTTAAAAGATATTGCCTCATCTGATTTACCAGTAATTAATGAAGTAAAAAAAGTAGTTGAAAAACCATTTAATGACGAAAAGACAAATATCAATGTAAATTTTTATAGTAAGACTTCTTCAAAAGAAGAACAAGAAAAAGCATTAATATTATACGATAATACTTATATGCCAAGCACGGGTATAATCTATTCCAATGAAAACGCGTTTGATATATTAGCTGTTGCTGAAGGAAAAATTGAAGATATAAAAGAAGATGAAATATTTGGTACAATAATAACTATTAAACACACAAATAATTTAACAACTAAATACTCTAGCATAAAAGATGCCAAAGTAAATGTTGGAGATACAGTTAATACAGGAGAGATTATTGGTACAAGTGGTGTTAACAAAGTAACAAGTGTTTCTGAAAATATGTTATACTTTGAAATGATTCATAATGGCAAATATGTAAATCCAGAAGAATACTACAATAAAGAAATCGAAGAAATGAATTAATGAATAAGAGTAAACTCTATATAAAAATAACAGATAAGTACATCTATACTTATAATAACAAGAGGGTAAAAAAATATGAATCAAAGTATATTAAAGATGGAAAAGTAGATAATGCTCATAAACTCATTATATACTTAAATAGTATTTTAAATAAAAGTTTTATAAAAAAAAGATATATTTTTATCTTGGATACTCTTTTATGTAATTCGGATTTATTTGTTTATCGTTATGTATTTGAAAATATGGGATTGTTAAATTATAAAATCATTACAGATGCGGATATATTGAAAACACATCTAACTGAAGACAATCTGATAATAATGAATTGGAGTTCTTCGACAAATTATTGTTATTTAAATAATGGAGAAATCGCGATAAATAAGTTCAACCAAAATGTTATAAACAATTTAGATAAGAAATATATATTAACAATTGGCGATGAAGATATATATATTAGTACAAATACACCAGTATATAACTATGAAAATAAAGAGAATGTTATATTTAATTTTCTAAAAGAAAGTAAATAGAACTTTCTTTTTTTTATGATATAATCTATTTATAAATACAAACAAAAAGAAGCAGTCCCCCTGAGAACTGCTTCAAAGAATAAAAAGGGGTTGGCTAGTGTGATACTAGCACCAATTCGCCTGTAAGTGAATTGGTATTTAATATACTAATTGAAAAGGCACTTTTTGTCAACACTTTTTTCGATTTTTTTTAACTTTTTGGAGGAAATTTATGGAATTAAGCAAAATAAAGGGTATTGGGCCCAAAACAATTGAACATTTAAATAAATTAAATATCTACGATGTATCTTCCTTAGTAAGATATTACCCATACAGATATAATATATTTTCTCCTTCCGAAATAGAAGATAGCAAGAATGATAAAGTAATAATTGTTCCTGGAAAAATTTTATCTACTTCAAAAGTATCTTACATTAAGAGGAATTTTAATAAACTAACATTCAGCTTTGAAACAAGTAATGTGATAATAAATGTTTCTATTTTTAATCGAGCATTTTTATCAACTCATTTAACTGTTGGAAAAAAAGTAACCGTTATTGGGAAATATAATAAAATGAATAATCAATTTATTGCATCGGATATTTTGTTATATGAACTTACAAGTACAAAAGTTGAACCAGTATATCATATGACATCTGGAATATCTGGAAAAAGTATCCAAAAATGTATCAACAGTGCATTATCAACAAATTTAGAAATAGGTGATATTATACCTGATTATCTGCAAAAGAAATATAATTTTATGAAAACAGAAAGTGCTATAAAAGAAATACATAATCCTTCTAGTGGAGTAAATTTAAAACAAGCAAAAATAAAATTAATCTATGAAGAATTATTTGAATTTATGTTTAAAATAAATATTATAAAATATAAAAATCAAATTTTTGATGATTTTACAATAAAAGACTTAACAGAAGATGACCTAAACAAAATTGTAAGAAAAATACCCTTCTCACTTACAAGCGATCAAATGGAATCTTTAAATGATATATTACATGATTTTCAAAATTTAAAAAGAATGAACCGACTTATTTTAGGTGATGTAGGTTCGGGCAAAACAATAGTTTCTTTTATTGCTATATTACTTAATAAAAGAGCGGGGTTTCAAAGTGCTTTATTAGCGCCAACAGAAGTATTAGCAACACAGCATTATACAAATTTTACTAATTCTTTCAAAGAAATAAAGGTGGGATTATTAGTTGGTTCAATGACAAAAAAAGAAAAAGAAGCAATCTTAATCCAGCTAAAAAACAATGAGATAGACTTATTAATTGGAACACACGCTATGCTAGAAGATAATGTTGAATTTGCCAATATTGGCTTGGTTGTTACAGATGAACAGCATAGATTTGGTGTTAATCAAAGAAAATCATTGCAGAATAAAGGACAAAACGTAGATGTATTATATATGTCAGCGACACCTATTCCAAGGACTTATGCTCTTACTATTTATGGAGATATGGATATTTCATATATTAAAGAAAAACCTGCTGGAAGAAAGGACATAATAACTAAACAATATAAATTTAAAGAAATAATAGAAGTTGTAAGCCTCATCGAAGAGGAATTAAAGAATGGTCATCAGGCTTACGTCGTAGCGCCTCTAATCGAAAGTGAAGAAGACAACGAATTAAAAGATCTGAATCATATTGAAGATATTTTAAAAGCAAACTTAAAAGACAAATACAAAACTGGCATAATGCATGGTAAAATGAAACAAACAGAAAAAGATAAAGTTATGACTGATTTTAAGGATGGGAAAATAAATATCTTAATATCAACAACAGTAATTGAAGTAGGAGTAGATATAAAAAATGCTACAATAATGACCATATTTAATGCAGAAAAATTTGGTTTAGCAACACTTCATCAACTTAGAGGAAGAGTCGGTAGAAACTCTTTACAATCAAAATGTTTACTTGTATCTGATAAAGATACAGAAAGATTATCGGTAATGGAAGAAAGCAATGATGGATTCTATATTTCCGAAAAAGATTTTGAATTAAGAGGCTCTGGAGACCTTTTCGGAATAAGACAGTCTGGAGAAATGCAATTTAAAATAGCTGATATAAAAAGAGACTACAAAATATTGCTTCAATGTAAAAAAGATACAGAAGAATTTATTTTAGATAATATAGAAAATGACTTTAGAGATTATTCTTATTATCATGATATTATAAGAAAACTAATAAATAATGATTAAAAATCATTATTTTTCTTTACTTATTAGTTACTCATATGCTAACATAGCATACACAAAAAAGGAGATAAAAGAAAAAATAGTTAAAAAGAAATACTCCATTATGTAGAGAAACTTATCAGTGAGTATTTAGAAAAAATTAATTATTGTAGTGAAGATCTTAAGTCCGAATCAAAAAAAGGTTTAATTAAAACAGTATTATTTGGTGTTATTTTAGCAATGGTAAGTTTAGTCTTACATTTGACTGCCAACACATCATTTTTTATAGCAAGCTTAGTAGCTACTACACCATTCTTGGCTTCTTCAATATTGGGTTTACCAATTTCTATTATAATGACTTTAGAATCTAAAATAAAATTAAAAAAAGAGCTAAAAAATTTAAAGAATTTATTAAATGTAGCATGCTTAAGAAAAGAATATGAAAAACAAACCATTAATGAACTTGAAGAACAATGTAGTTTTATTAATAATATGAATAATGAGCCTAATCTTGCTAGTGAAATAGAATTACCTCTTGTAAAAGAAGAAATTAAGGCTTTTGCGTTCAATACACATAAGATAATTAAAGCAAAAAAATCTGGAAAATTAAACAATTTTCTATGCGACAGATTTAATGTAACTTCTCAAGAAGCAATAAATTTATATGAAAACATGATAAATTTATATTTAAATGAAAATAACAGACAAAAACCTTCAAAACAGCCACAATTGCTAAGAAAATAACTGTATATAAGGATAGATTACTGAATAACAATTGACAAATTTTCAAAATTTGTATAATATTAATATAGGTATGGTAGCAATATCATACCGGTATATCATAACGATCACTTCAATGTTATGATATATCAACCAAAACCCCCTGAAGGAGCACGATACAATGTGCTCCACTTTTTTTGCCTTTTCTATTTTGGAAGAAATGAAGTCGATATTACAGAATGGCTAGAATATTTTATATCTATTATGGCAAATACTTTTGAAGCAGTTGGTAATCGTGTAAAAGAAATTTACAAAAATAGCCAAGAAGAAATGAATATAATAGATACGTTAGATAAAAGAGAGAGATGGGTGGCTAATTATATAATTACCAACACCAAAATAAAAGCCAAAGATATTGCCAATCATTTTAAAATCAATTTAGATACTGCTAATAACTGGATTAAAAAATGGATTGAAAAAGATTTTTTAAAGAGATTAGATGATAAGCAAATTAGAAATGTTGACCATATTCTAACTGATAAATATTTCGAAAATTTGAAATAAGCCGATATTAAACCGAAAATAAGCCGAAAAGAAAGGATTTAAAATAATGAAAATGGAAATTGTATTGGATGATATATGTGATAGTGGCTTGAAAGATTATTTATTAAGTCAAGATGGAATAATAGATGTTGAAGTATTAGTTAAAGATTTTTTTAGTACGTTAAGAATTGATTATGATGAAACAGCAAGCCCTTTAATAATAATCAAATACATTAATTTATATTTAAAAATTAAATATCCAATAATAGTTAATTTTGATAAAAATTCAAAAATAAAACTAAAATCATTAAAATATATTGTAGAAGATATGTGCTGTGAATGGTGCTATAAAAGTTTAGTTGGGGCTTTATTCGATAATCAATTTATTAAATCTGTTAATACTAATTTTGATTTTGATGAACCAGCATTTAATATAGATTTTGTTATAGAATATGAAGAAAACTTGACTGAAGAAAAATTAATAAAGTTAATTAAAGAGAATCAATAATCAATAGTTAGGAGAAGTGATAAGCATGAATGAATTAGAATATAAAGAATTTATTAAGCGATATGATAAATTTAAGAAAAATAATTTGCCAACTCCATTTTGGGACGAAGAACGACAGACATTAGAATATGTATATTTTTATAATGGAAAATCAATACTTAATAGTAAAGAATCTAAAGATGAATTAGAAGTTAATTCAAGGCTTTCTGAAGCTTTAGGTGACATTGCTTTTACGGGATTTTATTATTCTTTTACCTATAAGCATTTTATGGGTTGGAAAGAAAATGGCAAATATATTAAAAAGTCAGTAGTCGGGCATAGTCACGCTCATTCGTTTGAAGAAGTTGTAAGTGCACTTTATTCTTCCCCTGAATCATTCAGTATAGCAAAAGATGAAGAACAATATTATAGTAAACAAGAACTTGAATATCTTAGAAGAGTACAAAAGTATTTATTGTTTATTGGAATGAAAGATTTAGAAAAACAAAAAGTTCCTGTTAGTAGATATAGGAATAAAATACATTCAAAATATGAAAATGCTTTAATATATAGATTTAACGATGATGTTTTAAACAATATATTAACAGGAAAAAGAGATTTTAGAGCAATAGATTGGTATCCAGAATATTCAAGAAACGAAAGAAAATACAAACCAAAGGAATTTCAAGCATTAATTGTTGATAAAGAAGATAACTTTAGAATGTTTGTAGAATTTACTTATGAAGAGATAAAATTTTATAAAGATATAAAGAACGTATATATAAGAGAGGATTTAAAAGATGATGATAAAGTAATAGTCAATCATTTTAAAATACTAGAAATTTTTAATCATAAATAAAATTAGGTGCTATTTAGGTGCTAAAATTCATAAACTTTGCTAAAATCAATTGGTAAATTTTAATCAAAAATAAACTAAAATATAAGAAAAATAAAGGAAAAATGATATTTTAATTTAAAAGGGTACGAAAAAATCTGAGAAGCGGACAAGTGGCTTTTTCTTTGTTGGACATGCCAAATAAGGAATTGAGAAGAAGTGAAATTGCTCAAAAAGAATTATCAAAATATTCATGTCTTAATTTTACCTATTTAGCAGAGAGATGTATTTATGGTATGCATTAGTTCTAATACAATATTGAAAAGCTACTTTCGATATTACTACAAACAATATTTACTAATCAATAAAGGTAAAAGTACGTAAACAAAATCGAAGGTTATGATTTAGCAACTTCTAAGAGAGCCTAATAGCTCCTCTTTTTATTTGTGTATGACCTACTCTTTTGATTATAAATAAATTCTACTTAAAACAGTGTAAATCCACTATTATAAATGGTATAATAATTATATAAATATAAGTAGCAGGAGTAGAGTATGAATAAAGTTGGATTCGATAGTGATAAGTATTTAAAAATACAAAGTGAAAAAATTTTAGAAAGAATTAAAATGTTTGATGACAAATTGTATTTAGAGTTTGGCGGAAAAATATTTGATGATTATCATGCTTCTCGAGTTTTACCAGGTTTTAGACCAGATAACAAAATAAAATTATTACAACAATTCAAAAATGATTTGGAAGTAATATTTTGCATAAATGCGTCCGATATTGAAAATAGTAAAATTAGGGCAGACTATGGTATAAGCTATGAGTTAGAATTACTAAGATTGATTGAAAAACTCCAAGAAATAAAAATACTAATTAATAGTGTTGTTGTAACAATGTATCATGAAGGAACCAACATTTCTCATTTAGAAAATTTACTCAAAAGTAAAAAAATTAAAATGTATATTCATAGACCAATAGAAGGATATCCAAACAATGTTGATTTGATAGTAAGTGAAAAAGGTTATGGTAAAAACCCATATATTAAAACATCTAAGAAACTAGTTGTGGTAACTGCACCTGGACCTAATAGTGGCAAGTTAGGTACATGTCTTTCACAACTTTACCACGAATATAAAAATGGCGTAAAAGCTGGATATGCTAAATTTGAGACATTCCCGGTTTGGAATTTAGGTTTATTAGACCCAGTAAATGTTGCATATGAAGCTGCTACTGTTGATTTAAAAGATATTAATATGATTGATCCATTCCACCTAGAAGCATACGGAATAAACACGGTTAATTATAATAGAGATATTTCTACGTTTCCAATTTTAAAAAATATTTTGCTCCAAATAACTGGCAAAGAAATTTACAAATCACCTACCGATATGGGAGTAAATATGATTAAAGAATGTATTGTAGATGAAGATATTATAAAATCAGCTGCTATCGATGAAATAATAAGAAGATATTACAACACTTTGTGCGATTATAAGCAAAAGATTTGTGAAAGAGAGGTAGTTGAGCAATCAAAACATTTGATGGACAAGTTAAATCTCTTACTAACTGATAGAGAAGTTGCTATAGTTGCAAATGAAAAATCCAAAGAAAAAGGTGCAAATGTTCTTGCTATTAAGTTAAACACTGGAGAGTTTATTACAGGAAAAGAAACAAAAATATTAAGTTGCGCTTCGGCAGCTTTCCTAAATGCTATAAAAAAAATAACAGGAATTCCCGATGATGAATATCTGTTATCTCCTGTTATACTTAATAGTATTTATAAAATGAAGCAAAATACGTCATATAATACTTCGTACTTTTTAAATTTACCAGAGGTATTGATAGTTTTAAGTATTTGTTCTGTAACTAATCCCATTATTGAAAGAGCACTTAATGAATTAGAAGCTTTAAGAGGATGCGATGCTCATAGTAGCTATATTATTGATAAAAGTGAACTAAATGCTCTTAAAAATTTGGGCATTAATTTGACTTGTGAGCCTAATATGTAGCATAATTATAAAGAAAAATAAAATTAAAATAAGAGTCATATCTAGATAGACTCTTATTTTTTTAGAAAAATTTATCTTACCACCTTAAACAATTTAGATTGAAATTTGTACATAATTGCTCATTTAATATAACTTGATTACTTCGTTGACTGTTACATAATCCTGTACCCGTATAAGTAGCTTTGCTCCATATATCTGAAATTTGATTAATATGTTTTAGCCAGTTTTTATATAAAGTTGTATTACTATATTTATCGCCTATTAATAAAGCTGTGTATGTTACTCTCAATTTGTGGTCTTCAAAAAAATAACTAAAATCCTTAATTCCGGCTGGCAAGTTAAATTTAGTCTTTTCAAGCTCATTTATTATATCTTCTTCGGCCAGTTCATCGTATATAATTTCCCCATTTTCATTAATACCTTTAGAAAAATAATAATACCCACAAGTAGAGCCTCTAACTTCTGTATAAACCAAAATATTATCAGTAAGATTTATTTTATTAAAAGAAGAAAGAATTTTACTAGTTGTTTTCTTTGTAGCAGTTGTTGTTTTAACTGGTACTTCGTCATTTTTATCATCAATTTTTGCTGTAGTAACAGTTGTTATTTCTTCTTTAAATACTTCCTTCCAACTTGCTGTAAGAATTAAATCTTCTGTTACTGGAGTATTAAAATCATACCTAAATCCATTAACTTGCCATTCAATGAATTCATATCCTTCTTTTAAAGGAGCAATTGGTTCGGAAAGTAATTCGTTTTCAACTATTTCTTGTTCAGAAATAGGGGAACCGCCTCCAACATCAAAAGATATTTTATACAAATTTAAAGCGGTACCTTCTCTCAATTCTTCTAAAATAGCTTTTTCATCTAAGCTATTTCTCGTTATACCTATAACTTTAAAATCATCATTTAGTCTAAATTTCTTTTTCAAGTCATCATTAATATCTTTATAATTAAATTCATAATTAGAAATAATCTTTATTGTATTCTTGCTATAATCATTTTTTAAAGTAGTATCTAAAATTATATTTATAACTTCAATTACACTTTTTCCCTCGAACTTAATATTGCCGAACCAGCTATTTTCTAAATTAGTTAGTTGAGTTGTTAATACTCTATCAGAATAGTTGCCACAAGCATATTTTTTACCCATAGAGTCGCATTCATCAAACGATGCCTCAAAATCAATACTTATTACTTCAGAAGTTTTTATAAACATTTTATATTTATATGTTTTATGTTCTATAGTTTCCTTTTTATTATCGATTATATTAAACATGTCGATTCCTAACATAATACTTCCAATAAAAATCAATATTCCAATTGCTAAAAGCATATACTTATTACTAAATAGTTCCTCCATAAAATCTCACTTTCCTATATTAAAATAATTATACTATAAATAAAAAGAAATAGAAATGTAAAATATACATCATAATATTATTAAGCTTTGACAAATTTAAGGATTATTAATATAATTTTTATATTAGTATTATAAGGAAGTATGACATGAATGCCAGTGAAATTGGAGAGATAATAAGAAATATTAGAAGTGAATACAGATTAACATCGCAAGAGTTCGGAAAGATGTATAATGTAACCTACCAAATGGTTTGTAGATGGGAAAAAGGAGACAGCCTGCCTAGTAAAGAAATCATAAAAAAAATTTGTGAAGATTTTGAGATTGATTTGAATAGTTCTGAAACTAAAAAAAAAGGGAGTAGAAGAAAATTACTAGCAATTTTATTGATCATGATTGCAATAACAATTATTTTTATAATATTTTGTAATGTTAGATAACTTTAATTCTTAAATTTTAACAAATAAAAAAGGCTTATCTAAATTAATAAGCCTTTACCTAGATAAATATTCCTAGGTATATGTAATAATATGTCTTGAAATTAATCAATTTATTATTACATTATTATTATGTTCAAGTAAAATGATATTATACACAAAAGTTTTAATTTGTCATTCTTACATTAGAGCCCATTAATTGGCTGCAAATTTTTTTTAATCATAGTATGACTTTAAGTTAAAAAAACTTTACTAATTAGAAATTAGTTCTTATAATATAGGGACAAAGGTGATACTATGAATAGAGTAATTGGTTTAGAAATGTCACACGAGATGATTAAAAGAGACTTAAAAAGCCCCTTAACTTTTGAAGACTTTAAGAATATAGCCGATACAGCAAAAAAAACACCAGCAAGCAAAGAAGCAGAAGTCTTAGCAAAAACAGAACTTATGTATACTTTATTTAGCCATATTAGTTACTATAATATAGAATCTTACTTAAAAAAATTTTCAAAATCAATTGTATACTTATGTAATAGTAAAGACGGTTATAACGCTTTATCAAGAATCATAAGTGCTTGTTTAAGCGATATTTCGCTTGATATTTCAAGAAGAGTAGAAATCGAAACTGCTACCCATTTATTAGATTTGATCGAGACTTACCCAATATTCTATGACATATTCCAAAAGAAAATAGAAAACTGTATTTGTTCGAACATATGTAATATCAAATCAACCTCATCACTTGAATTAGTAGAGAACTTGAAAGAAAATCTAAATATTGAACAACAATCTCTTCCTTTTATATCTGCCAAAAACAAACAAGATGATTTTAACGAGATTGTTTCTAAAAATAATTATAGTAAAAAAGATTCTTTAATAAAACGCTTAAGAAGAGTAGTCATAAAAAATTTTAATGAAGAATCTATTACTAAATTTATTACTGACTTTAATAAAATTGTAAATGAACTAAATATTGATGACAGTGATAAACAACTTATAATTGAAAAATATGGAGCAATAATGATTAAATTATATACTTTTGCTGCACCAATATGGTTGAGCGAACAAGAAAATAGAGAATATAAACAAATAACTTTAGAATTAGAATAGGAGAAAATGAAGGGGACATACCTAGCTAGAAAGAATCTTTTATATCGGTGCCGCCTTGCTTACACCAATACGAGTAGGATCTAGCAAATTAAGTTAGAGCCTGCATATCTGATGAATAAACAAAGAAAATTCTTTCAATAGGTTACAACAGGCTAGCAAGAGGCTGAGATAATTAAGACAATGCAAGCTGTACAAATAAAAATAGCAAATTTAGACAACTGTAAAAAAGTGATAATATAATGTAAACATTGCCGTTTTTTTATTGAATCATTTACATCCGTTTGCTAAACTTTGATTAGAAAGAAGGTACATTATGGGTTTAACAATGTCAAATGCAACATATGCACGTAGTACTACTGGCATAAAAAATTTAAAAGCCAACCTTATAGGGGATATCACAGCAGTTACAAAAAAATTAACTCCAACTAGTGATACTTATAAGACCATGGTTAATACAATTAACAATTATTGGGTAGGAGAAGATGCAACAGCATTCTTAAAAGATCTTGAAAAGCAAGTTGACGCATTAAACAAAAACATAGCAAATTTTAAGAGATATGTAGATGCTTTCGATACAGAACAAAGTGCGTTTGCAAAATTCCAATCCAACAATAAATAGAAAGAATGGTGAATATTAATGGCTACAGGAATAACTGGTATTAATACTGCAGGTATTGCAAAAATGCAACAAGCAGTACAAGATTATAAAAATAGTTTAGTAAAACTAACTAATATATCTGCATCAAAAGCAGAAATACAAGCTGCTATTAAAGGAACTTCAGTTGAAGCTCAAGCAACTCAATTGGTTCAAACAATTGATAGTCAGATAACAGCTTTATTCTCATCACTTGATGGTTTTCAAAATAAGATTGCTTCATTGGCAAGTAATTATACAAAATATGATACTTCATCAAATGTTATTAAAGATGTAACATCATCAATGAAGAGTTAATATTGGAAATAAAAAAATCACATTTATGATGTGATTTTAATTTGTCAGTAATACTAATATTGTGCCATTTCTTATATTGGTGTTGAGTAGTAAAGTATTTGGCATGTATTTCTCACCAGTTCTTGCATTATATAATACATTATTTTTTGAAGGCCTTAGTTCTCCATTTGACATTTCGGAAACTGCCATACTTAATAGATTAATGATATTTCCAATTCTTTTATTAACTGGCAAAGAAATATCATAACTTTTATCAATTTCTGGAATTAATAATTTAATAAATACTTTATTATTAATAAATATCGCCTCCATCTTCAGTACCTAAGCATTTTATAACTTGGTACGTTTCATTATTTGATACGTATGCGACACCTCTAAAGTCCTCATTAATATCACTTAATGACATTGAATTAAATTTAATTGCTTTTTGAATATCGACGCCTTTACCTATCCATATTCCATATTTATTATCAACAATTTTATCGTACCATTCTTCTCTCATAATTCTCTTATATGAAGAATAGTTGTCTGCAAACACAAAATATTTATTAGGCATACTATTAAGTTTATTTAATATACTAAATAATTTATCTATGCCTTCATCTAAAACTTTGTCATATATATATCCAACTCCTAAAAGGATATATATAATAGACTTCTCGTCACTATCATTCTCTATTTGACTTATATTATCGGTAAATTCTCCACTAATATAATCAATTCCATAACTATCCGAAATACAACCAACAAAATCTATAACTTTAACGTTAATATTTGGGATAGATGACATTATAGATATATAATTAGTAATAAAAGTATTTTCAATTAATAAGTTATTACCAATTATTTGAGAAATTTTATTGGCAGTAAAATTAAATTTATTAACACTTGCATCATAAATATTTATTCCGATTGGTACATTCCTAACACTGTCAATATAGCTAGACAACGTATCAGACGTAATAATTTTTGGTATTACTGGTATTGGTGGTGTCTTTGCAGCTGTTTTTGCATATTTTTCAAAAGTCGCAGCTATGTACTGATTAATTTGATTCTTTTGTGCAATTAAACAAGTTTGTATTTCATATGCAGATTCATTCATACTTATAATTCCTCGCCCAAAATACTTGGAAGGAGTAAGTCCTTCAGGAGCGTCTAAATAAAATTTATAATCAAAATTGTCAGACAACTGAGTTGCAATTTTATTTTGAAATGACTGACTAATTTTAGTTTTTACTGATGAAGGAGATATAGCTGTCATAACAAACACAATTCCGTATTTCGAGCTTTCTCGAACAAGGTGTGCAAAAAAGTCATCATAATTACCATAACTTTCAATAAATGTTTCGTACCCATTTAAAATAATCATCATTAATGGAACCTTTTCCTTTGCGTTTTTTATAAAGGAAACATAATTTCCACCATACTTAGAGAAAAGTTCTTTTCTCCTATTTATTTCCCTTTCAATCATTAGAAGCAAACTTCTTACCTTATTATTTTCTTCTAATAAAACAACATCACCAACTTGTGGAATAGATGAAAATACTTTTAAAACTTCTGCTCCAAAGTCCATAACATAAATACTAATCTCGGCAGAAGAGTGGAATATACAAGTTGAATAAATTAATGTCATTAAAAGATTTTCTTTTCCTGTACCAGCATTTCCATAAACAATTAAATTTCCTGTATTAGTAAAATCAATTGTCAAAACATCTTGTAATTGGGAAGCTGGTATATCATATTCACCAATGACTGGATTAATTAAATAGGGTAGAGGTTTATAGCCATACTTTTTAATAGTGTTAATTAAGTATATCTCTGGAGGTATACTTGGCAGCCATAATTGTCTTGTTTGAATATTCTCTCTTTTGGCTATTTCGTATAGGTTTTTTACTATATTTGTTAATTGATCGCCATAGTTTATTTGATTATCAACTTTTACTGTATCTGTTATTTCTCTAATTAAATTACCACTGTTATCTACAAGCTTTATTGAGTCATCAATGTTTTTTTCCATTCTATCTTGTGGAATATATCTAGCACCTGACCAAGCTGATTGACCTATTTCAAATAACTCATCAAATCCAACTTGTAAATAGAATCTACCAGTTTCTTTGATACTAGCAGCATCTGTCCTCTTTAAAAGTTCCATACTATCCTCAGAAGTTTGAACTTTCAAACATATTTTAAATTTTGAGTTAGACCAAATTTGATCATCAACAACACCAGCTGGCTTTTGTGTTGCGAGTATTAAGTGAACGCCAAGTGATCTACCAATACGAGCTGCGGAAATTAATTCGTCCATAAAATCAGGTTGTTGACTCTTTAATTCAGCAAATTCATCAGAAATTATAAACAGGTGAGAAATAGGAACCTTTACTTTTCCTTCTCTATAGAATTGCTGATATTTATAAATATCAACAGTACTTTCTCCAAGCAAGTCACGAGCTTCATTAAACATTCTTTGTCTTCTTTTTAATTCACTATTGATAGATACTAAAGTTCTATTCATTTCTCCAGTATCTAAGTTAGTGATTGTTCCAACAAGATGAGGAATTTTTATACCAGTTTCTCTATTTTCAAAAGCACCAGCCAGTCCACCACCTTTATAGTCAATTAAAACAAATTGTACTTCGTCAGGGTGATAATTAATAGCCATAGAAAGAATAAAGGAAATAATAAACTCACTCTTACCGGAACCAGTTGAGCCAGCTATTAAACCGTGTGGTCCATGAAATTTCTCATGTAAGTCTAATTCAAAAAGTTTACCGTCTGGATGAACGCCAATCGGTGCTTTTAAACTATTTGTTGGATCATTTTTAGTCCACCTATTAACAATATTTAGTTGATCAATTTTTCCAACATTATACATTTCCAAAAAGTTAATATTGTTAGGAAGCTGATTTGATAAATTTATGGAAGTTGCAGGAATATTCGCAATTGCTAAAGAACAAACTGCTATATCAGATTCAAATAAATCAGGTTTAAAATTATTGTCTTGAAAAGCGCTTAAATCTTTACTGAATATGCCAGATTCATTATCCTTAAATTGAATAAATTGACTAAATCTACTTGGAATATTTTTTAAAGATTCTTCAATCATCATCAATGAAAAACCTGTATTAAATTTGCTATTTAATATTTTATCAACGATTCCAGACCTCTTTGCTAATAAGTAGTTATCTGTAACTATTAAGTAATACTCATCAAAATTTTTATAGTATTGATTCTCATTTTTAGAATCTTGCTCTTCATCTGTATGTTCAAAAGTTTTTATTTTATTATTTCTATCAGTGAACACGTTTTCCAAATAAGATGAAACTTGCTTCATTTCATCTTCATTTGTAGCGAAAAATCTTACATCACTATCATTACTTTTTAAATGAGGCAAGTATTTTAAATATTCCCATTCTTTAGCGTTCTCTTCATCAGTGAAGATTACAATCTTTAAGTCAATACCGCTGTAGTAAACAATTAATTGAGACATAATATTATCAATTACTTCTTTTCTACTAGGAAAACTATCATCAACAATAATAGGTAATATTCTATTTTCAATTGCTGAAATTGTAATTGGAACATCATTTAAAACAAAATTTGTATTAACTAATTTCTCAACCTCTTCTTTTAAATTATCATCCTCAATTCTAAAGTCTTCAATTGTAGCTTCAATTTCTAAATCAGCCTTTTTGTTACCAATTCCTAATCTAAAAGTTAAAAAATCGCTGTCTCTAATTTCGCGACTCCAAATTTTATTAGTTTTCTTTTCAATATTATCAATAAGTTCATTAGTATTAAGATTGTTTTGAAATAGAATCTCTTTTTCTCGATCCATTAATTCATTTATTTTGATCCTTTTCTTTTTTAAATAATCACTATACTTACTTTGTCTATTATCTTCTTTAGTTCTAATCTTTCTCCTTTGATATTTATCTAATAAAATAGGGAACAGAATACAGCCAAGTATTAAAGCGACGCAAATAACAATCTCCGATATAGAACTAGCTAATGATCGTTGCCCTGATACAACACTAAATATGGCTACTACACCAGTAATTGATGAAGAAACACCCATCATAATAGTAGCACCTAAAGTCAATATAGCAGGCGGACCATCATCTTTAATAATATCAGGAGGTGCATCAATATGAACTTCAGTTGTTTTAAACTCCGATTTTAATCTTGGTGTGTGAAAGAAAACATCATTATCAGTATAAAGAGTTACATATTTCTCGGTACCATCAACTGGTTCACACATATTATCATCATGTAGTTGTTTTTGACTTTCATCAACTGGGAAACTTATTTTTAGCTTTTCAGGAATTTCGTTAACAAGTATAAAAGTACTCATCCATATTATTTTAACACCATCCATAAATATTATATCGCCTGTATTTAGTTTTGTATTTAAAACTCTTTTCCCATTAACATAAGTATAAACTAAATTATCTAATGACTTAAGATTCCAAATTCCGTTAACAAGTTCAATAACAACTTGATTTTGATTAATACCAATTGACTTACATATAATATCGCAGTCTTCTCCACCAATAATTATCTTTGTCTTCCCAGCTATAGAATATCTATTATAATTTATAGGGGTTTCATAAAAAAACATCTTTATAGTGTCTTTAATATCATTAAAAGAAATATCATAAAATGATAAATCTTCTATTACATCTTTATCTACATCAAAAACATTTTTTTTTATCGTATAGTTTTGTGTTTTTCTTACTGTCCATTTCCCTTCTTCAGCAATTAACGTAATATTTTCAGAAACTCCTTCGGGTGAAATATAGTTAACTAAAAATGAATCCTCCACTCTTGCGGGCAAAGTGAAATTATATACTTTTATTTTATCAGCTATGTAAAGTTTCATATTACCACCTTTTTATCTTATATAAATTATAACATATTAAGGTACAATTAGAAAGGTAAACATTCATTTTCTTATTTTTATTATTTCAATTGGGTTAACCTTTATTATCATAAGTTTGTACTTATTAATTAATATATTATCAGCTAACTTAAATTGATCTTTTATATTTATATTTACTATATTAAATAAAGAAAAAACATTGTTGAAATATGCTCGCATACCACAATTTAAATCAATTTTATTGTAGTAAGAATAAGCTAGGCCAAAGGCAATTAAATTTGGCAAGACATTGTATTTTATATAAAACATATTTACTTCATTAATTTCTTTCCATTTATTCATATACCCTCCTATAATATTTATTAACTATAAAATTAACAATTGCTTTAAAAAAGTATGTTTTTTTTTTCTAAATATGTTATAATTTTTATGAGTAATATATAATTGCTTACAAAGGAAGGAAGTATTATTTATGAAATTAGAAGGTAGTAAAACAGAACAAAATTTAATGACAGCATTTGCTGGAGAATCTCAAGCGAGAAATAAATATACATATTTTGCTTCAAAAGCAAAAAAAGAAGGTTATGAGCAAATTGCTGCAATATTTTTAGAAACAGCCGAAAATGAAAAAGAACATGCAAAAATGTGGTTCAAAGAACTAAATGGAGGGGAAATACCTTCAACACTTGATAACCTTGCTGCTGCAGCCGATGGAGAAAATTTTGAGTGGACTGACATGTACGATGAATTTGCTAAGACAGCAAAAGAGGAAGGTTTTGATAGAATTGCCTACCTTTTTGAAAGTGTTGCAGCTATTGAAAAAGAACATGAAGCTAGATATCGTAAACTTATTGAGAATGTTGAAGGCGGACTAGTATTCTCTAAAGATGGAGATGCCATTTGGAAATGTCGTAACTGCGGACACATTGTTGTTGGAAAGCAAGCTCCTGAAGTATGTCCAGTATGTGCACATCCTCAAAGTTACTTTGAAATTAAAGCTGAGAACTATTAAAATAGCGAGTAGAGAATTTCTCTACTTTTTTAATACTTGAATATTTTTTTTGTAATCATGCATAAGTTCTTTTACAAAAGGACTAATGTTTTGATTAACCATAATATATATACTGTTTTTTGTTCTTGTTAATGCTACATAAAATAATCTTCTTTCTTCTTCAAAAGGAATATAATCTTTATCATTTAAAACAAATCTAAGTATTTTTTCATTCTTAATCTTTGATGGTATATTATCAGAATTTACTAATATCACATTATTTGCTTCTAAGCCTTTTGATCTATGTATTGTAAGTTTATTATCCCATTTAACATTCTTAATATCAGCATTATTTCTTCCAATTATCAAAATGTCCTTATCCTCTATCATATTTATAATTTCATCAACTGTATATCCAAATACTATTTTTATCGGCATGTTTAAATTTTTATTTGATACAATATCTTTTTTTAATTGTTTTTTATTCTTCATAATAAATTTGGAACTAATACCAATTAATTCATTACTATTTCTATAAGTATATTTTAGATTGTAAGTCGCTACATCTTCAAAATATTCATTAAATTTAATAAAAATATTTAAATTGCATCCCGAGAATCTATATATGCTCTGCCAATCATCTCCAACAACAAATACTTTAGAATTACACTTATCTACTATTGCTTTTATAAGTTCATACCTAACAAAAGAAGTATCCTGAAACTCATCAATTATAATATATTTATAATTAATATCAACCGTATTTATCTTCTTTGCAGAGATAGTAATCATATCATCAAAATCAATTTTGCCAACACTAAGCAATTCTCTTTTATATATAAGCATAATCTCTATAATCATAAGTATTATCTTCTTTTCATTAAAAAATACTTTTTTGTATATTTTATATATATCTTCTAAACTCATATTATTACTTTTTGCTAGTCTTATAAATGTTGAAATAGTTCTCTTTAATTTGAAATACTCTTTTGTTTTATAAAGAAATTTAGTATCTTTATCAGAAAAAAATAAAGATTTAATAAATTTAGTTTTATCATATTTAATACGTGATTCAAAATATTCATCTATTATATAATCTAAATAATCATCACTTATAATATCAACATTCCCAAGTATACTAAGACCTAATTTATGAAATGTATAAATATCCAAATTATATCCCATTTCAATAGTTTTATTTTTTAAAGACTTAACCGTTTCATTAGTAAATGATATACATAATATTTCTGTTTCTTTAATGTGTTCATTTTCTATTAAATATTTTATTTTTCCGAGTATTGTCAAAGTTTTACCAGAACCTGCGCCCGCAACAACTAAAGTTGATTTCTCCTTACTCTTTATTGCTGCCACTTGTGTATCATCAAGATTATATCCGTTAATAGTAAATAGGCTCATAATCTCTTTTCCCCCTCTAACAAAAAAAGAGAAGATTGATACTTCTCTTAATCTATTTTTTTAAAAACATCTTTATTTATCGAATACAGATAAATGTTGCAAGTTTTTTTATAATTCTTTTCAACAAAATTTTTATAGCCTGTTAATTGTACTACATACTCATGGCTGTTAATGTTCGATAACTTGTAATCTATTATATCATAATGATCTTTATATTCAACTAATAAATCTATAAATCCGTGAAATATTGCACCATTATCAATAAAACGTACTTCATGCTCTTTATAACAATTTGCCTTACTTATATTTTTAACCTCATCATGTCTTAAAAAATTTCTAACCTTATCTTTATATATATCACTTATATTCAAATCGTCTAAGTTATTGTTTTTAAAATCATATACTTCAAATACATAATGCATAAATGTCCCGAAATCTAATCTTTCTTTTAAATCTCTATCAACAATTCTTGATAAAGATTTAGAGAAATGTTTATTATCTACCAAATTAGAATTTATTTTAATAGAAGTTAAATTTATTCTTTCGTTAACCTTTGGAATTCTATCTTTAAAATTACTTAGTTTGATTAAATTATAATCACTTGTAATACCCTCATCATCCAAATTAATTGTTCTAACATACTTATTTATTTTATACCGTATAATAGTTAAAATATCTGAAATAGTTCTAAGTTGTAATAAACAATGTTCATTTAAAGAAGTTTCGGGAGAAATATTTTTATTAAATTTATTAATTAAAATTAATTTTTCTTTTGCTCTTGTAACAGCAACATAAAATAGTCGTATTTTTTCAGAAAGAGCTTGTCTATTCTCTTCTTCTTTAGCAGTTTTACTTACAAAAGTATTACCAATCCCGCTTTGATAAAAAGGAATTATAAAACCAAAAGTATTACTAAATTTAAATCGCGACACATTTGGATCCTTTTTTATATCTGAGTTCAAATATGGTAAGTAAACAAATGGGTATTCAAGTCCCTTTGATGCGTGAATGGTCATAATTTTAACCGTGTTAGATGATGCATCTTTATTAGTTGTCATCTTTATTAACTCTTTGCTTGAAAGTAATTCGTCAAAATAATTTTTAATTTGATATATACTCATACCAAAATTATTTAAAGAATTAACATTGTTCATAAAATATTCAAGTAAGCAAAGCCTCTCGGTTACATCACCAACAACATTTAATTTGTTAATAATTTCAAACTTTTCAACAATAAGTTCAAGGGTATCACGATTAGATAAAGAATCAATTTTTAAAGAAATATCATACGCAATTTTATAAATATTTGTGTCTTTAAAAGATTCTTTAGTAACTATCTCGAAAATCTCTTTATCTGATAATTCAGAAACATAGGATCTAGCTATAGAAACAAATGCGTGTTTAAATTCTACACCCAAATTTTTTTCTTTAATACATATAATTAAAGAAACTAAATTTTTTAAAATATATATTTCGTCTTCTTCATTTATTGAAATATCTTTATAAATTGTACAAGGAATACCCCTAAATTCTAATACTTTTTTTAGTAACTCAAAGTTTTTTGATTTATCAACCAAAATTGAAAAATCTTTAAAGTCACATTTCCGAGATTTCATTTTATCTTCTTCAATATAAGTTACTTTATCTTCCCGCTTTATTCTATTTAATATATCATTAGCAATAATAAAAGCTTCTCCTTCATTTTCCTTATAAATTGTGTTTTCATTATCATAGGAAAGAATTTCTGTCCTATATGATTTATTGTCAATATGATCTAGGTAGCCTTCATTACCAAATATCATTTGATGTTGATTTTTATAATCAGCTCCTCCAATTGAATCATACATAATGTTATTAAATATTAAATTAATATCCTCAATAACTTCGTTTCGAGATCTAAAGTTTTTGTTTAAATCTATTTTAAATCCATTAATGTTTTTGGCGTAGTCATCATATCTTTTTTTAAAGATATAAGGGTTAGCATTTCTAAATCTATAAATAGATTGTTTTATATCACCAACAACATATACATTATTATTTGCTATATAAGATATAAATTCTTCTTGAATATCATTAGTATCTTGGTATTCATCTATCATAATTTCATAAGTTTTATACTTTATTTCATTTCTTACATTTTCATAATTTTTTACTAAATCAATCGCTAAAAAAGCAATGTCATAAAATTGGAAAACATTATGTTCTTTTTTTATTTGCTTAATTCTTCTATCAATCTCTTTTAATAATGAAGAGAATACTTTCGCGTAACATTTTGTACTTTCATAATGCTTAATCAGCGTTTTTTTTGATTCCAATAAATATCCCTGTAATTCTTTTTTTGCTAAATCAACTTTGGTTTTTATTTCTTTCCCTTTATCAGTAAACCACCCCTTGCGAGCAGCAGGAATACTAATGTCTATATCCAAAAGTTCATCATATTCACTTGCTGATTCAAGATTTAAAATAGTGGTTTCAAGTTCCGAAATTACATCTTCCTTTAAAGCTTCTTCTTTTAAATTCTCAAGTAAATCTATTAATTTATCTCTAAGTTCAAAAACTATATTTTCATATTTCAAGAAACTTGTTTCTATAAACTCTTTGTCATAAAATTTAGAAATATAAGTATCCAAAAACTTATCTCTATCTATTATATTGGTAATGTTCTTAGAATAAAGCATTAAAGCATCTCTAATTCTTTTATCATCTTTAACTTCCAAATCACCTATTAATTTTAAAAAATCTGTATCTTTTTCTTTATATAATTGTTCAAATAACTCATCAATTATCCTATTTATTTCAAGATTTATAATCGAATCATCAACAATTGTAAAGTTTTTATTAATACCTAGTAAATAATTATACTTTTTTACCAAGCTTTGAGCAAATGAATCAAAGGTTGTTATGTATGCGGAATCTAATAATTCGGCTTGATTTTTTAATCTAGGATTAGCATTAATAATCTTTCTAATTCTCTCTTTCATTTCGGCAGCAGCATTGTTAGTAAATGTAAGTATTATTAGATTGTTAATATTAACGCCGCTTAAAAGAATTCTTTCAACTCTTTTTTTTAATACGGTTGTTTTACCAGAACCTGCCCCCGCTGAAACAATAATATTTGTTCCTGATGTTTCAACCGCAAGATTCTGTTCAGGTGTTAAATTACTCATCATCATCACCTTCCTTTGTGCTTAATATTTGAATATTAAAATCTTTAAATTTTCTATAGCAAACATCCTTATACTCACAAAATTCACATCCATCAGCAATTTTGTCTATTTTTATAGGCGATACATTAAAAATACCATCGCTAACATTATCAATGCACTTTATAATTAAATTTTCCATTAAATCAATAAGATTATTTCTTTCCTCAAGCGACATAATTCCTTTATTCTTTTTCATTTCGCCATCTTTAGTAAGAGAAAGGGATTTAATAATTGTGGATTTTTCATAAGTATCATCAAATTTGGAAATTAAATTAATATCATTAAAGGTAATGCCTTCTAATCTCAATTTCTTTTTTCGTTCATTTAAAACATCCTTATTCGGTTCATATTTTTCATCCAAATCTAATATATGTTGTACATAAATACCAGCAACTTCCGTTTTATTATCTAATGCATTAAGCAAATATAAATATATTGGAAGTTGAGTAGATAATCCAAATTCAAATAATTTGTTATTAATAGTTTGACTGTTAGTTGTTTTATAATCAATTATTAAAACCGCATTATCTAAAACTAATATTTTATCAACAAAACCCTTTATTTTTGTCTTTATTTTCCTATCAATATCAAGTGTAATCTCTTTTTCATACAAGGTTTTTGTATGACTTGAATGGCTTTGTTGTTCTTTAATTGTTTCTACAACAAATTTTATTTCTTTTCTTAATGAATAAATGAAATACTTATCTTTATAGTTCATATTAAATTCATCTTTATGTTCTCGCAAATAATCATCAATTAAAGAATCTATATCAAGTTCTTTTTCTAAACTTTTTTCTAAAACATAATGAAATATATTTCCAATAACTTGAGCTAACTTAGTCTCAAATGTTTTAATATTCAATATATTATTAACATAGAATCTAAAGGGACATTTATAGTAATCACTTATATTGCTATAAGAAAACACAATTTTATCATTAATTTTATCTCTTAAAAGATTAATATCAATCCCACCAAAACTATTATCATAAGTTTTATATTTACATTCATAATTATTATAGAGCAAAGCTAATTTACTTTCCTGTTCATTAAATTTTATTAAGGAATCAATTGATTTTGTCATGTTTAATTTGTTTAAATCATTAAAATAATTAGATACTTGAAAGTCAATTCTTTTAACATCAAATCCCAAATCGCTTATTAAAAAAGACTTCTCATAAGATTTAAAAGGTGTTCCGAGCTTATATGTTATAGTTAAATTTTTAATATTTTTAATTGCCTTAATAAGAGTTTCTTTGGAAGACTTATTAAAAATATCTGTTGTTTCCAAGAAAGATGGTTTTAGTTCATCGTTTATAAAATCTTCGTCCTTTTTTAATCTTGGAACAGACCCTAAGTTAAAACCAATCATAAAAACATATTCATCATCATTAAACATGTTATCAATAATACTAGTAGTGGTTACTTCCTCTTCATAATGTCTATTTGGAACAATTTTTGAACGCATATCGTTTTCAATTAAAGTTTTAATACTAACATAGTCTTTATTGCACCAATAATAGTTGTTTAGCAAGTTAGTTAATTGATTTATTACCACTTCATCACTTTCATTTTTAAATATTCTTTTTATTTTGTTAATTAGACTATCAATATTATTGCTTAGATTTTCTAAAAAATAATTACCAATAGGAGTAGTATAAAGAGTTGTGGTACTTTTTAAATATATAGGCAATCCGGTTATTTTCATTAACGTTTTAAAACAAAAATAATACTCATCACTGTAGTTTGCAATGTATATTTTATTTAAAGGAATTCCTTTTTTTATAAGATCAAAAATACTTTCAAAGACAAATGATACTTCATCAAACATAGACTTAAACTCATAAACAGTGTGACTGTATTCTTTATAATCTTTTTCAATTATTAAAACATCGACTAATTCCTTTACCTTATCAAGAATATACATGTTAAAGCGATTAATATAATCAAAGCCATAAACATATACCTTCTTCTTAGATTTTAATAAATATTTAAATAAATTATCTTGAATTAATAAATTTTTATTTAATAAATGCTTTTTTAAATCGAGAAGCATATTAAGTTTATCATTATCATATTTCTCTTCTGTTATGTAGTAAAGATTATTTAAATAGTTTTTAGCAACATCAAGTGATACTTGCAAATAATCCATTGTTTCCTTAGCTGCATCCGATCCATAGTCAAAAAACAATCCTTTTTTTAGATCATTAAATGTCAATATTTTTAAGCTTTTTATAATGTTGTTATCATTTAGATAAACTAATACTTTTGTTTTCAAATTTTTGGGTATTATTAAAATAGAATCATTTTCCAGTTGTTCAACAAATTGCATATACTTCACCTAACAAAATTATAACATTATTTTTTAGTATTTAAGAGAGTTTTTAACATAATAAAAAGAGTTAATTATTTAACTCTAATTTGTATATTCACTAGTTATTCCTAAATACGATTCAAGTGTAATCCAATCACCATTATTATAAAGTGTCTCTGCAAGTTCCTTACCAACATATCTAACATGCCATGATTCATACATATAACCTGTTTCATTTTCTTTATCTTTAGGATATCTTAAAATAAATCCATATCGAGAAGCATTATCATTTATCCATTTTGCTTCAGTTGTTCCATTAAAACTTCTGCTTGGATTATTAATATCAAAGCATAAACCAGTTTGATGTTCTGAATAACCTGGTCTTGCAGAATATCTATCAGCTTCGGCTTTTCCATCACGTGCCACATAGTTGTTATATAGTTTTTGCTGTAAAACATATGGACGGTATCCACTTTGAATCCATAAGTTAATTCCAACAGAGGCAGCATCAGCTTTCATTTTTGTCCACTCTTCATAAGCTTCTAAATCTATGCAATCTTGGCAAGCATTTGTATACGTCTCTGGCTTTGGATTTTTTGTGTTTTTAGGGACATAATTTGATGGAACAGCGTAAGTTTTGTTAACAATTAATAAACCATTAATATAAGTGGCTCCATCAACCTCTATGATATCATACCCCTTACTTGATTTGCCAATTACGTTAGTAGGCTGGTTATGTGTTGTATTTGGAATTTCCGACTTGGTAGTTGTAGTAGTCTGAACACTCTTTGTTGTTGATTCAGTTTTGGTGTTATCCATTTCTTTCTTCTCATCCTCTTTATCTAAACAAACATTATTAAGTGCACAATTGTAACAAGTTTTAGGAAAAAAAGTCCATCCAATAAATTTTGGAATACATAAAACTACTAACCAAATCAAAACATACTTAACTGCTTTTATATAAACTTTTCTATTACTTGCATAAAGTTTAAAAGTAATTAAATAAATGATTGGTATGGCTATCCATACAAAGTTATAAACGTAGTAAATAATACTAAAAATCATACTTCTTTCGCACATAATAACTCCTTATAATTTTATTTTATTAAAGATATCACCTAAATATTCATTAATAACTAAAGCAGGCCTATTTACTGGTATAATATCTTTATTAATAATTATTAAATTTTTTCCTTTAAAATAATTGATGAGTCCTGCAGCGGGATAAACAGTAAGTGAATTTCCAGCTACAATTAATGCATCAGCTTGTTTTATATTTTCAACAGCTTTTTCCAATATATCTTGATTAAGCTCTTCTTCATATAAAGTAACATCCGGTTTTATAATTCCTCCGCAACTGCATCTCGGAATATCGGATTTATCTATTTCATCTGACCTATAGAATCTCTTACAGAGCATACAATGATTTTGGTAAATCGAGCCATGCAAATTATAAACATTTTTAGAACCTGCTTTCTCGTGCAAGCCATCAATGTTTTGTGTAATAATAGCTTTTAGTATTCCCTTGTTTTCAAGTTGGACTAATTTATTATGGGTAATATTTGGTAAAACATTTTCAAAAACGAGATTTTTTAAATAGAAATCATAAAAAATTTCTTTATTCCTATCAAAAAATGTTCTTGAAAGAATCATTTCTGCAGGTATCTCATCATTTTTATTATAAAGTCCATATTTACCACGAAAATCGGGGATACCACTTTCCGTTGATAACCCCGCACCGCCCAAGAACACTAAATATTTTGAACTATTTATAATTTCATTTAATGCTCTTATATTATCCATTAATTTCTTTTCCAAATATTTACAATCATTACTAACATACCAATAGCTTCAATGCCTAAAGCAGCTACAATTAAAATTCTAGTTGTTTCAATAGACAAATTCATCTCTGCTGACAAATATGTTGTAAGAACTAAAACAAACAAACCAATAATAACAGTTAAAATACCAATGTCAATTCTCTTGTTAATTTTAGCTTCTCTTGCATCATCTTTTTTATTTGCATTAGAAACTTTAACTTCTTCACTTTTTGTAACTTTTGTTTCTTCTTTTACTAAAACTTCTTGTTCTATAACTTCAGGTTTTGTTTCTTCTTTAATAGTAGTTGTTTGAACAACTTTCTTTGGCTTTTCTTCTACCTTTTTTGTCGAAGTAGTTTTTGGGGCAACCTTAGTAGTAGTAGACTTCGCAACAGTCTTCTTAGTTGCAGATTGTTGTTTTGTGTTACCAGATTTAGTTGCATTAGTTTTGGTCGCATTAGATTTTGCTGCGCTAGCCTTTTTCTGGGTACCAGAAGTTTTTTTCGATTCAGTTCCTTTAGAAGTACTCTTAGCAGTTTTAGCTGCTGTTTGCTTTTTAGCAGTACTACTGGCCTTAGTTGCTGTTTGCTTTTTAGTAGTAGTTTTTTTTGCAGTACTTGCTGTTTTTGGCTTTGTTTCTCCTTCCTTAGTTGTCGTAGTTTTAGTTGTTGTCTTTTTCTTAGTATCCTTAGTTTCTGCCATTTTAATTCACCTCTAATTATAATTATACTTAGGGTTAAAGAAAAAGACAAGATAAAATAACACATCAATTTACTTTTTCTTGTAAATATTTTATACTTTTACTATAGGTGAAGTGTATGAAAAAGAGTATAGTTTTATTAATAATCGTTTTTGCTTTTAATATGAAAGTTAACGCCTTAGAAAGAAAAGAAGTTGAATTAGTAAATTGTACATCACTTTCAAACATTTGGGTAAAAGAAAATAATGAAATAAAAAGAATTTATCTTTCTTCTTTCGAAAGTGCTTCAGGAAAATTAGATGGTGAGATAAATAGCTATTTTTGTAATACTTTAAAAGAAACAGAAAAACTTGAAATAGTTTCTGATAATTCTATACACGATAAATATAATCGTGATCCTGTTTATTTATATGTAAATGGAAAATCTATGGAAGAAGATCTTATAAAAAGGGGATATGGACAAGTTAGCAATATAATCCAAATATCTGAAACTTCAGCACATTTGTGCACCATTCAAAAACAGGCTATTAAAGAAAGTATTGGAATATGGAATTATCCAAACATTAAAGAAACCTACTGTGATAGTGGCATAAATATCAATAATGAAATAAAAAATTTAGAAATAGAAAAGAATTCTTTTGATAATAACTATATTAAATATATTTCCCTCATAGAAAGTGGTATACTATTACTACTTGTTTTAATGAAAAGAGAGTAAATATGGCCAAAGATAAATTAGATATTATATATGAAGATAGGACAATGATAGCAGTCAACAAACCTGCTCATCTCTTAACTATTGCAACTCAAGATGAGAAATTTAATACTCTATATCATAAAGTTTATGAATATGAAAAAAAGAAAAATAAGAATAATAAAATATTCATTGTTCACCGTCTTGATAAAGATACATCAGGAATTGTTCTTTTTGCAAAAAGTCAAAAATTAAAAGAAAGCTTGCAAGCAAATTGGAATACTCTTGCTAAAAAGAGGGAATATATTGCAATAGTTGAAGGAAAACTAGAAAATGATAAGGGACGAATCAAAGAATACTTGACAGAAACAAAATCATTATTAACAATTAAAACTTCAGAGGCAAAGGGTAAACTTGCTATAACAGATTATGAAGTACTAAGAAAAGAAAAGAATTTTTCAGTATTAAAAATAAATATAAAAACAGGAAGAAAAAATCAAATAAGAGTTGCTATGCAAGGAATTAATCATCCCATAATAGGCGATAAAAAATATGGATCTAAAAAAAATCCTTTGAGACGCATTTGTTTGCATGCCTCTAGATTAGTTATAACAAACCCTTTAACTAATCAAGATATGGAATTCAACGCAAAATATCCTCAAGAGTTTAAAATCTTTAATGAAAAAAGCAACAAAGATGATGCTAGATAAGCATCATCTTTGTTGCTCTTTTATAATAGACCTTTAATATCGTCTTCTTTATATTCAAGAATATCCCCAGGCTGACACTTAAGAGTACTGCATATTCTTTCTAAAGTTGAAAATCTTATTGCCTTTACTTTACCAGTCTTCAAGTTAGACATATTTGCTTCAGTAATACCTACGTTTTGTGCAAGTTCTTTAAGTGATATCTTTCTATCAGCCATTACTCGATCAAGTCGTAAAACAACACTCATATATTTACCATTCTAGATAATCTAGCCTTTCTTTATCTTATTATAGCATATTATTATTGATATACAATATTATTTTTCGAAATTTTCGTAGTAATCTCTTTCTGCCAAAACATCTAAAAGATTAGACAAAATAATGTCATCAGTTTCTTCTTCAATACTTTCCAGTTCAAAAATTAAATCACTTAGATTAGAAAATCTTTTGTAGTCCACTTTATATTTTTCTAAAATTTCTACTTGTTCTAAAGAAAGATATAAATTACCATTAATTCTTTTCATCATTGTTAAATTGGGTTCTATTTCTATTTCTAAATTGCTTAATTCCATAAAATCACCTAACCAAATTATAACATAAAAATAGGCGCTACTTATTAGCCCCTACTAAACTCATCAAATCAACAGTGTTTAAAAAATAATATCCTGCAATAACAATCACAATAAAAATTAATATAAAGAATAAAACAGGTATGAAGTCTTTAAAAGAAATGCCTTTCTTTTTTTCCTGCTTTACCTCAAGAACTTCAACTTCTTCTTTTCTTTCCTCGTTAATTACTGCTGGTATTTCATTCGTATTTATAAGTTCTTCATCTGTATCATAATAAGCATCACCATGAACACTTATTAGTATTTTCTCAATTTCTTCATCAAAATTTTGAACTAACTTATTGTTTGCATCAAATAGTTTAACTGTAGTGTTCATTTCCTATGCTCCTTACTTTTTAATAGTACCATATAAAAACAATAAATACAACTTTAAAAAATTGTAATAATCTTTACATAAAGTGGCTAGTTTGCTATAATTTATAATAATAGGAGGTTCATATAATGGCAATACCAGTTAGCAAAAGTATTAAGACATTCTTAGAAGAACTAAAAAATCGTATTGAACTATTATCTGGGAGTAAAGTTACAGAAAATATTGATAATTGTAAAATAAATGAAATTAATTCTATCTTGTCACATTATGATATCTCCGATGAACGAGAAATGAATTCTCATGATTTAATGATGCTACCTAAGAATGAAATAAAAAAATTATTAACATATGTTGGGCAAACACCTGATTCAATAGATTATATGATGAATAGACTTGATGAGTATTATGAAAGCATTGCAAACATTATAAATAAGTATATAACTGATTTCATTAGTATTGGAACTAGTCAAGCTCAAATGTTTAATGAAAAGATTAATTTATATCAAAAATATATTAATTTATTTGAACAACAAATTTTTAAAGAACCATTTAATGAAATTAATGAATTATCTCGTGTTATGGCTGAAGTAGGTTTGCCTGATGAAGATAAGTGGAAGATACTTGCTTATATAGCAGAACAAAACAATGCAACTATTGAAGATACAGACATCAATTTAGGCTCACAAATAAATGAGGAAATGGACAAAATTGAATACTATTTAAGAGATGAAGAAGTAAATAAAATTTTAAAAGCAAGATTAGAAACGGAAGAAGTAGATATTGACACTATTCCTACTATTGCTAGCAGTTTAAAAGAGGCAACTGGTCTTCCCTTAGAAGTATTAATTAATATAATTTCTGTTCTTATTTCATCAAATTTATTTCATCAATTTGAAATAAGTGGCAATAAAGAAGATAAACAAGAATTAAAAGAATTAATTAATTCAGTTTTATCACATCTAACAGAAGTGAAAAATCCAGCAGTTTATGAAGCAGAAAAAATTAAAGGTGAAAAATTTGAATTCTATTATAATTCAATTAACAATGGCATAGATGAAACTATGATTAAAGAGTACATGGATAAGCCGTTATCTGAAATTGAAGGAGTAGACATTTCAAGGGAGTACGCGATAGATTTAAAGGAATTATCTGTTTTAAAAGCCATTTTTGAAACTTTAGAAACAGCTTCATCTAAAAAAGATGACAGCCCTGAATATCAAAAAATCATAAATGTCTTGAAAAAATTAAATGAACAATATAGAATATTAGAAGACAAAAAAGAATCAAGAGAAAAAATTATTAGGAGTTGAATAAGAATGGATGAGGGGAAAAAGTTATTATCTTTAATAATAGAGGATAAATTAGCTAAATTAGCTAAACTTAATGAAGAAGATTTATATATAGATAATACTAACATTAAAGAATTACTAGAATCTATTACAAAAGATATAAACAATTTTTATATTGTAACTGATGAAATAATAAATAAAGTTATCGAGATATTTCCAATTAAAAATGAAGATACTTTTAGATTAAATGTAAGAAGTGCACGTGATTTACTAATTGGAAAAAAAGAATACAATTTAAATGTAAAGCTAACACAGGAACATTTAGAAGCAATAAATTTATTAAAAAAGTGCTTAGATAATCGAATCAAATCTCTTAATCCAGAAATAATTAATAAAGATGAAAACTTAAAAAGACTAACTGAATTAAAAAAGCAAGTAGTTGGAAATCTCCTTATTAATGATTTTGTAATGGTGGAAGAAATAACTCGTGATTATGATAAAGCCAACTTTGATAAAAACATGCTTATAATCATGAAATATATTAATGATTTAAATATAAATTTAATGCGTTCAAAGAAAAAGAATGCACCAATTTTTGACATTCAAATGATAAGAAGACCTAAAATGGATGCAATTATAAAAGAGATTTTAAAAAAACTTGATATCAAAACAAAAGAGATTCCAAACTTTTTATTAAGTGAATTAAAGAAAGCTGATGCCTTAGAAATTCAAAATACATATAAAACAATTAAGAAAAATAAAGCCGAAAATGGCGGTATTCTCCATTTTATTGAAAAAGATAATATAGTTGGAAGAATAGCTATGCTACTATATGCAACGAGTGATTCTATCTTAGAAGTAATTAATAGCTTAAAAGATGAAAATGAAGTTGTAAACATTCCAGCTCTTAAATTAATCGTCAATAAAATACCAACAGTTTTTATGATAAAAAATAATACATATTATAAACCTAAATATGATGACTATATAAGCAATTATAGTTTGCTTAAAAGCATCAATGTTAATTATTTAGCTTTGGTAAAAAGAAACCCTTTATTTATGACAATTGATAAAAGTGTTTTAGACTATACCCTAGATTATTTATCAAAAGTAGGAGCAGATAAAAAAGATATAGTTAATAGATGTTATAAAACTTTATCACTAAATCCTTCGTTATTAATAGATAATGTTGAAATAATGGTAAAAATGGGGATAAACTTAGAAGATTTTTTTGCTAAGAGTAACACGAATTATAATTTACTCAAAATGAGCTCATTAGAGCATAAACTAAAGGTTATTAAAACGATTAGTAATGTCGAAATTAAAGATTTAGAATTATTAAACAAACTAATTATAACAAAGGTTTATACTGAGAGTAAGAATGGCTACATAAATTGGGGAGATAAAAAATGATAGAATATATAAAAGAATATGGTGTTACAAATATGGACTATGACTACATATTAAGTAATATTCCAAAAGATGTATTAGATATTATGACCTTATCTGAAAACAGTGTAAGAGAAGTATTGGATTATTATAACACTATTGGTTTGTCAGAATCCGTTGGAAAAATAATTATAAAGAGACCAGACTTAGTAATAATTGAAAAAAATGTATTAGAAGAATTAATTAATAAAATTGAAATAAAAACATTTGTTAATATTGTTAAATCTTCAATAGATGACTTAATTATTTTGGGAATATAAAATAGCTTCGGCTATTTTTTTGTTGTATAAAAGTTTAAAATTTGCTATACTCTTTATGTAATTGTTTTTTGGTCTGTTGGTGAAGTGGTTTAACACATAACCCTCTCAAGGTTACATACATGGGTCCGAATCCCATACAGATCACCATATTGATTGTCACTCGAACTTTTAGTCTCGAGTTTTATTATATCTAAAAATATGCTAAAATTTTTATAGTAGAAGTTATAATATTAGAAAATTAATTTATATATTGTCAACGAGGTTAGGAGTAGACATATGGAAAACACGAAAATTCTTAATTTTTATAAAAATAGTAGTTTATTTACTGATTTAGGTTTATATGCAAATTTTGCTATAGAAAGAAAAATAGAAGATAAAATACATGTGTGTTGTAGGGAAATGTCAATCTTGTTAATCGCAATACTAAAGGTTAAAAACATTCCTGCACGAGCAAGATGCGGATGGAATAACAATGACAAATTTAGGATACTGGCAGGAGAAATGAATAGTTAAGATTTGTTCAAGTTTTATAACTAAATAAAATAAGTATTTTATAAAAGATACTTTTAAGATAATGAAGTAATATGATAGTGAGGTAAGATAATGAAAAATGAAATCCTATGAGATGACATAAATGAATTTCAAAAAAAATATTTGGAAGAAAAAAACAATATTAATATAGAGAAAAGAATAAAAGAACAAGGAATAATGAAAGAAAGCGTTGAAGATAGTAAGAAAACAAAATTCAAATTCAAATTTAATGTCGAAGTTCCTGAAATAAAAATTTATAATCAACTTAAAAGTCATCAATGTAATACGTATGCTTTTCTTAGAGTTGTAAAAGATATTTTACGCAAGAATAAAAGTCTAAATGTTGATAAACTAGATTTATCTTCAAATTATATTAACTTTTTTGATAAACTAGAGAAATCAAATATCTTATATAATGATTTAATAAATTGTTCTGATTTAACATTAGAAAAAATAAATAACAAAGTTAATTATAATAAAATTATCTCCAACTCAGATTAAAGAATCAATTATCAGGCAATTAAGTGATGGTATAAGTGTATGGTTTTCTGCCGAAGAGTCGACTAAATTTAACTACAAAGATAATATTTTAGATGATAATTTATATGACTTAAATAAATTATTAAATATTAAAAAAGTTTCTAAAAATAAGAGAATGTCTTTAGATTTAATAGATTATGATCACGCAATGTGCATAACTGGAGCCTTAGTAGAAGGGAAAAATATAAAGCAATTTAAAGTAGATAATAGTTTTGGCAAACATGGAAATTATAAAGGTCAGTTAATTATGACTCCTTCTTTTTTAGATAATTGTGTTATTACAACTATTATAAATAAAAAGTATATAGCAAGAAACTAAATAGGTTAAAAATTACTCATAAGATTTTCTTATTGCATTTAACTCCAATAGAAGTTGAATCTATAATATATAAGTTTTCTAAAAAAAGGCATACTAATAGAAATATAATTGTTTTTTTTTACATCTCAGTATATCTAGTGTATAATTATTTATAGGAGTGATAAAATGAATATAGCAAACTTAAATGTAAACAATCATAACATAATATTAATAATATTCGTATGCTTTTTAGCGGGATTAGTTTTAACACCTTTAGTGAAAAGAATCGCCATTCATATTGGTGCAGTTGATAAACCAGATAACAAAAGAAAAGTTCATCATAAAACAATGCCTCGTCTTGGCGGATTAGCTATATTTCTTTCATTTTTAACAGGTTATATGATATTTGCTCCAAAATCTACACAAATGTTATCTGTTTTGATAGGTGGATTTGTTATCATGCTAGTTGGTATATTTGATGATATAAGAACAATCAATTCAGGCTTAAAACCTATTTATAAGTTTCTTGGTCAAATAGTTGCCGCCTCAATAGTTGCTTTTTACGGCAATATAACTTTTGCCGATATGACAATATTTGGCATTAAATTTCAATTTGGAATACTTGCTTATCCTTTAGCAGTACTATTTATAGTTGCCATAATGAACGCAATTAATTTTGCCGATGGGCTTGATGGTTTAGCAGCAGGAACTTCAACAATTTATTTTATTACAATCGCAATTATAAGTTATATTATGAATAAACTTGGTGGCTTAGACGTAATTTTATGTTTAATAATGGCAGGTTCTTGTTTAGGATTCTTATTCTACAATTTTGAACCAGCAAGTATCTTTATGGGAGATTCAGGGAGTATGTTTTTAGGATACATTATTTCCATAATTGCTCTTCTAGGATTTAAAACTGCAACAATTACATCATTAATAATTCCTTTATTATTATTATTTGTTCCAATATTAGATACCGCATTAGCTATGTTAAGAAGAATTCTAAATGGAAAAAGTATAGGTGATGCTGATGCCGAGCATTTACACCATCAATTACTAAAAAGAACAAAGTCCGTAAGAAAATCTGTTCTTATTATGTACGGTATTAATATCCTCTTTGCGACTGTTTCTATTTTCTATACTTTAGGTGACAAGAAAGTAAGCATGATGCTTTATGGAGCGCTGCTAATATTATTTGTCGTTCTAGTTTTGAAAACAGATATTATTTTTGAGCATGATTCAAAAAAATAGGTGGTTTTATGAAAGTAAATTTATATGATTTTGACAACACTATTTATAAAGGAGATTCTTCAACCGACTTTTTCTTTTATTCATTGTTGAGTTACCCTAAGATAATTAAATATATTCCTAAAATATGCAGAGGGTTTATTCTTTATAAATTAAAAAGAATTAACAAAACTAAATTTAAAAGAATAATATTTTCTTATTTAAAGGAAATACCTAATGTCGATGACTTGGTCGCTTCCTTTTGGAACTCGCATGAATGCTACATTAAAGACTTTTATAAAAATAAAAAACATGACAATGATATAATCATTTCTGCTTCGCCAGAATTTTTATTAAAACCAGTATGTAAAAAGCTTAAAGTAAAAGATTTAATTGCTAGCGATGTTGATAAAAAGACTGGTGAATTTAACAGTTTAAATTGTTATGGGCGGGAAAAAATTAAGAGACTAAATAAAAAATATAAAAATGTCGAAATTATTGAGGCTTATTCTGACAGCTATAGTGATACTCCTATGTTAGAAATAGCTGATAAGCCATATATAGTAAAAGGGAATAGAATAAAAGATTTTTAGTATCTGTAAAAAAACTTGGTATAAATAGAATAAATTTATTCTATTTTTTTTATTTTATATAAGTTATAATAGGCTCTATGCAGTACTGAAAGGAGCGCCTATGTTAAAACTTATAAACATAAGCAAGCAGTATAAAGGAAGTAAAGATTTAACTTTAAAAAATATTAATTTAGAATTTGAAAGAACTGGACTAGTTTCAATCTTAGGTCCATCAGGTTGTGGAAAAACAACACTTTTAAATTTAATTGGTGGATTAGATACACCAACTTTGGGCTCAATATTAATTGACAATTATGAACTTACAAAATTAAAAAAGAAAGAACTTGATGCATATCACAATCAATATGTTGGATTTGTATATCAAAACTACAACTTAATTAATTATTTAAACGTTGTTGAAAACATAGAACTTATCAACAAAAATAAAGAGATTAAGTATCTACTTGAATATCTTCATTTAAAAGATAAAGAAAAAAAACAGGTTAAGTATCTTAGTGGCGGAGAAAAACAAAGAGTTTCAATCGCAAGAAGTCTGATTAATAAACCACGTATTCTTTTATGCGATGAACCAACGGGAGCGCTAGACACAAAAACGAGTCATGAAATTATGAAACTATTAAAAAAGATTTCAAAAACCACCTTAATAATAATGGTAACACACAATAAAGATCTAGCAAGTATTTATTCAGATAGAATTATTTCTTTAGAAGACGGAAAGATAATAAGTGATACGCTACCAGCCAAAGAGAGCAGTAATTCCAACTTTCATTTAAAAAGGGTAAGTGTTAATCCAAACAAAATATTAAATATTATATCTAAAAATATAAAAAGTAAGTATAAGAGGAATTTTCTGACAGTGATAGCTTTCAGTATAGGATTAATATCTTTAGGTTTAGTTTTAAGTATTTCATCAGGGTTCAACAAAAGTATGGAAAGAGAAGAACAAGAAAGCTTAAGTAAATATCCAATATATTTATCCAAAACAAGCACCAACTTAAATAACGATTTAAAAAATATTTTTTCAACAAAAGAAAAAATTGAAGACAATTATATTTATAAACTAGAAACTAATCACACGAACATTATTGATGAGACATATATTAACAATTTATCCACTATAGAAAGAAATCTTACCAATCAAATAAATACATATTTACTAGATAATAAAGTCATTTCAATCAGCAAAAATCCCATAGATGAAATCATTATCAAAGCTGGAAGAAATATAGAAAAAAATGGGGAACTACTTTTAGTAGTAAATAATAATCAAATTGATGAAAATATATTATTGTCTTTAGATTTAAAAGAAGAAAAATATAAATATGAAGATATAATAAATTATCAATTTAAGGTAAAAAGAGATAAATACAAGATAGTTGGAATTGCCACATTTAATGATGATTCATATTATCAAGATCTAACAGGTCTGTTAAGTTATGATGATTTTTTTAAACAGATTCCTGTAAGTATAACTTTATATCCTAAAGACTATGAAAACAAAAATGAAATAATTAAGCATTTGGATTCTTATCACCAAGTAGAATATACTGATTATTCGGCAACTATAAAAAGTGTATCTAAAACATTAATGGATGGTGTTACGGTCATATTACTTTGCTTCAGCATGATATCATTAATCGTATCAACAATTATGATTGGAATAATTTCTTATATATCTGTAGTAGAAAGAATAAAAGAAATAGGTTTATTTAAATCACTTGGTTTATCAAATAGAAATATAAAGATAATCTTTATTGGTGAAAATGTTTTATTAGGAATTGTATCAAGCATAATTAGTTTTGATTTTTTAAAGCTGATAAGTTTACCAACAAATAAATTGTTAACAAACATTACAGGTATGAAAAATATTTTGCTTCTTAATTCAAAAACATTATTTATACTTCTTAGCTTAAGCATTCTACTATCCATAATAGGTTCATATTTTCCAATAAGAAAAACAAAAAAATTAAAAATAATTGATTGTCTAAGATACGAATAACATTTGACTTTAAATAGTTAAATATTCTATAATTCACGTAGGTGATTTACATGTGGCATATTGGAAATGTTGAGATAAAAAACAGAGTTGTGTTAGCTCCTATGGCGGGTATTTCTGATCCTTCATATATGCGTATAGTCGAAAACTTAGGTTGTGCTTATGCTATAACAGAATTGATAAGTGCGGAAGCAATAATTCGTGATAATAAAAAAACTTTTGAGATGTTAAATGGTATTGAAAACATTAATATGCCAATAGCTATACAATTATTTGGTGGTTCTGCCAAAGTTTTAAGTGAAGCAGCGAAGATTATTGAAACAAGATTTCATCCAGCTATTATTGATATAAATATGGGATGCCCAGTACAGAAAGTTGCTGTACGATCTGAAGCAGGCTCATCTCTTTTAAAAAATCCAGATTTAGTCTATGAGATAGTTAGGGAAGTTTCATCAGTTGTAGATATACCCGTAACTGTTAAAATAAGAAGTGGCTGGGATCAAAATAGTATTAATGCTGTAGAAATTGCTTTATCAGCCGAAAAAGCTGGAGCTTCTTGCATTGCAGTACATGGTAGAACACGTGCACAAGGATATTCAGGCAATGCCGATTGGGACATAATAAAGAAAGTTAAGAAAGCAGTTTCTATACCAGTAATTGGTAATGGCGACATAAAAAGCTGCTTTGATGCAAAAAGAATGTTGGAAGAAACAGGCTGTGATGCAGTTATGATTGGTAGAGGAGTTCTTGGCAATCCGTGGTTAATAAAAGAATGTGTCAACTATCTAGAAAAAGGCTCTTTACCAACATTTATAAGTGCTCAAGAAAAAATAAATATGCTAAAAGAACATTTTTCTTACTTGATTGAGGATAAAAGCGAAAAAGCTGCTCTTCTAGAAATTAGAAGTCATGCTTTATGGTACGTAAAAGGATTAAAATCATCCGCAACAATTAAAAATCAAATATGTAATTGTAGCAGTGTGACAGAAATGTTTGAAATTTTGGATAATTATTTAGCAAAAGAAAGTAATTTCTAATTAAAGTAATCTAATTTTTTCGCAAAATTCTTCTGTTTTAAGATTAGGAGTTAATCCTAATTTTTTCATCTCTTCTAAACAATTATTACTAGGTTTCATATTAATAATCTCATTTAAAATATAGAACCATTTTTCTTTATCTTCTTTATATAAAAATAACAATTCAAAATTATATAAAAAAGGAATTACGTATGTAAGTTCTATTATAATAGAACGATTAAAATCATGTGGAAAAGTACTGTTTTTACTAAGGTATTCACTTACTCTAACAATTCTTTCTGCATAATCAATAATTATGTTAAAGATATATTTAAGATAAGCCAAAATATCTTCATCTATATCTAAGAAATATTCTGACATAAAAGTAGCCGAGACTAATTCCATATTAAGTGAAGGAAGTTCTACAAAAGGATAATGCGAGTTGTAGTCTGTTCTAAAAAAAATACGGTCAACAATTGCATGGGTATACTCGTGAACTAGAGAAAATAAATCATCAATAAGATATTCATGATTAACAGAAATATACGAATAGTCAATTGATGAAAGATATACAGAGTAGTTACCTGATTTCGCCATCTTTAAATTAGATTTTCTTTCCTTATAAATTTTATCAAATATTTCCATCCATTTTGGAGTTACAGAAGAAAAAAGTTCATATAGAAAATCTAATTGAGAATTTATAGGTATTCGTATTTGTTCTTGTTTAACATCATTAAATTTTGGTGTTAAACTAAATTTTTCTATTTCACTTAAAAATATTGCGTATTCCTCTATAATAGATTTATTTGCTTCATCGGTTCTAGGATAAGTTTCGCTATCAAAGGGATTAATTTTATCATTTAATAAAACCTTTAAAATCATTTTATCCATTTCATCTGTTGTACTTTTTATTTGTTTTCTAATCTTTATTTTATTCCAAGAATTAAACATAATTAATAACCCCTTTCTTTCCTATTTATGCGAAATCAAAACACATGTAGAATATAATATCAACTAAAGTAAATATAATCAAGACCAAATATAATATATAAAAAGTCTTGATAAAAGAACAAATGTACGATACAATAGAAATGCATTTAAAAAAGACAATTTGTCCTTTTAAAAATATCATTTTGTGGTAAAATATTAAGGAAATTTGGTGGTGTGGCATTATGGATAAAATTATAATTAAAGGAGCTAGAGAAAATAATTTAAAAAACGTTTCTTTAGAATTACCTAAAAACAAATTAATTGTTATGACTGGATTATCAGGTTCTGGTAAAAGTAGCTTAGCTTTTGATACAATATATGCTGAAGGTCAAAGAAGATATGTTGAGAGTTTATCAGCATATGCAAGACAATTTTTGGGCGGGGAATCAAAGCCAGATGTTGATTCTATAGAAGGGTTATCTCCTTCTATCTCGATTGATCAAAAAACGACAAACAATAACCCTCGATCTACTGTTGGAACAGTAACAGAAATCTATGATTATTTAAGATTATTATTTGCTCGAATAGGAGTTCCTTACTGCCCAAATCATCATGAACCAATATCAAGTCAAAGTATTGAGGAAATGACTAATAGGATAATGTCTTTTGAAGAAGAGACAAAACTTGAAGTTTTGGCACCAGTTGTTCATGGAGAAAAAGGTGCACATAAGGATTTATTTGATAAATTACGAAAAGACGGATTTACAAGAGTAAGAGTTAACGGAAAAATTGAAGACTTAGCAGGAGAGATTATCTTAGAGAAAAATAAAAAAGATAATATTGAAGTAGTGATTGATAGAATAGTTTTAAAACAAGGTGAAAGAAGTAGACTATTTGAAGCAATTGAAACATCTACAAAGATGGCCGAAGGCAAAGTACTAATAAATATATTGGGTGATAAAGAAATACTTATGAGTGAAAATTACGCCTGTCCAAAATGTGATTTTTCCTTGCCAGAGTTAGAACCACGAATATTTTCTTTTAATGCCCCATATGGAGCATGTCCATCATGTAAAGGATTAGGAATTACCAAACACATATCCCTTGATTTACTGATGCCAAATAAATCGTTATCAGTCTTAGATGGTGGAATAAAAACAATAACAATTGATAACAACATAGAAACAAATAGATTATTTACTTTGAGTAAAAATTTAGGAATTGATTTAACAAAACCAATAGGTGAATTAGAAAAAGATAAATTAGACATATTACTTTTTGGTACAGATGAAGAATTCAACTTTGAATATACTTCCAAAAATGGAAATAAAAGATATACTAAAGAGTCTTACGAAGGTATTGTGAATAATCTCGAAAGAAGATACATAGAAACTGGCTCCGGCTGGATAAGAGACTGGATAGATGGATACATGATTGAAAATGAATGTCCAGTTTGTAAGGGCTCCCGTTTAATGAATACTGTACTAAATGTATTAGTTGGCAATAAAAATATTTGGGAAGTTACGAATATGTCAATTAAAGACTTAAGAATATTTTTTAGCAATCTAAAGCTGAATAAAACACAAGCTGAAATAAGTACTCTTTTAATTAAAGAAATTGAATCACGTTTAGAATTTTTAGATAATGTTGGTTTATCTTATCTTACGCTATCGCGTTCGGCAGGGACACTATCAGGGGGTGAAGCACAACGTATAAGATTAGCGACTCAAATAGGCTCAAGGCTAACAGGAGTTTTATATGTCTTAGATGAACCAAGCATTGGTCTCCATCAAAAAGATAATGATAGATTAATTAATAGTCTTAAAAATATGAGAGACCTTGGAAATACATTAATCGTCGTTGAACACGATGAGGATACTATGAGAGAGGCCGATTATCTTGTTGATATTGGACCTGTTGCTGGAGCAAATGGCGGGTATGTAGTTGCTGCTGGAACTCCTGAAGAAGTTATGAAATGCGAAAAATCCATAACTGGTGGGTACCTTTCAGGAAAATATAAAATTGAGGTACCTCAAAAAAGAAGAAAAGGGAATGGTAATTTTATTACTATTAAAGGTGCGAAAGAAAATAACTTAAAGAACATTAACGTTAAGTTTCCTCTTGGTACTTTTACTTGTGTAACAGGTGTTTCGGGATCAGGAAAATCTTCCTTAGTAAATACAATTCTTTGTCGGGCATTACAAGAAAGTGTCTACGGATCAAAAGTAACAATAGGTAAGCATAAGTCAATTGAAGGTTTAGATCAAATTGATAAAATTGTTCAAATAACACAAGATCCGATCGGAAGAACTCCTAGGAGTAATCCAGCAACATATACAGGAGTTTTTGATGACATAAGAAATGTCTTTGCTGAAATGAAAGAATCGAAAATTAGAGGCTATGATAAATCGCGTTTCTCATTTAATGTTAAGGGTGGAAGATGTGAAGCGTGTTGGGGAGATGGCGTAAGAAAAATAGAGATGCATTTCTTACCTGATGTTTATGTTCCTTGTGATGTATGTCATGGAACACGTTTCAATTCTGAAACTTTAGATGTAAAATTTAAAAATAAAAATATAAGTGAAGTTTTAGATATGCGTGTTGAAGAAGCCTACGGATTTTTTTCATCAGTTCCAAAAGTAAAAAACAAATTACAAGTGCTAATGGATGTTGGTCTATCTTATGTTAAACTAGGGCAAGCGGCACCAACATTATCGGGAGGAGAGGCTGGTAGAGTAAAACTTGCAAAAGAATTGCAGAAAAAACCAACTGGCAAATCTGTCTTTATTTTAGATGAACCAACAACAGGGCTTCATACTGATGACATAAAAAAACTTTTAGTCATTCTTCAAAGAATTGTTGATAATGGAGATACTGTTATTGTAATTGAGCATAACTTAGATGTCATTAAAGTAGCTGATTATATTATTGATTTAGGTCCAGACGGTGGCGATGGCGGAGGACACATTGTTGCAACAGGAACTCCTGAAAGTATTTCAAAGGTTAATGATTCCTATACAGGACAATATTTAAAAAAAATATTAAAAAAAGAAGTTGATAAGTAATATGTTATCAACTTTTTTGTTTTTAATTGAAATAAGTTTAAGTTTAACTTATAATTGATAATAGGAGAGTGATTATATGAATCCAGTATTAATTGATTTAGATTTTATACAAATTAAATGGTATTCTGCTTTAATTCTTCTTGCTTGCTTTGTTGTATTATTTTTATCACAAAATGAAGCACAAAGATTTGGAGTGCAAAGAGAATTTATTTTTAATATGTTGTTTTGGTCTTTAATTATGGGAATCATTGGTGCAAGACTATACTATGTTTTGTTTAATTTAGATACTTACTTGAAAAATCCAATAGAGATATTAAAAATATGGAATGGTGGGCTTGCTATTCATGGCGGATTAATTTTCGGATTTTTAACAATCATAATTTATTGTAAAAAATATAAAGTAAGAATGTTGAGAATGCTCGATTTTATTGTGGTACCCCTTCTTTTAGGTCAAGCAATTGGTAGATGGGGAAACTTCTTTAATCAAGAAGCTCATGGTATTGCTACAAGTGCTATAAAGTTACAAAAACTATTTATACCAGATTTTATCATAGAAGGAATGACTATTGATGGCGTTGTCTATACACCAACCTTCCTTTATGAATCTATTGTTTGTTTAATAGCCTTTCTTATATTACTTGTAGTGAGAAGAGGTAAATATATTAAAGTTGGAACAATGACTGCTTCGTATTTAATAATATATGGATGTTTGCGCTTCTTTATAGAGATGTCAAGAACAGACGCTCTTATGCTAAGTGGATTTAGAATAACGCAAATTGTTTCTGTAATTATGGTTATATTTGGTTTGGGTATGATAATGTTAATATCAAAAAAAGGCAAATTTGAAGACCGTTATAACGATCCCGAAAATGATTTGAATATTCGTTATTAAACATTTTCTCTTGTGATTAACTTGATTAAATGTTAAAATTGTTATAGGTGATGATAGATGATAAGACTTCAAGATTTAAGCATCCTAGAGAAAGCTAATCAATTAGAAGCATTAATGGAAAAAGCTGATTCAGAAGTAGATTATTCCATTCAAGTAAAATGGGGTAGTAACAAAGAAATAATAGAAAGAGATGCAAGAATTGTAATTGCAAATACGAGACTTCTATTTCAATCAGATAGTTTAGATTATCCAGACAGATTAGAGCAACTAGATATATCGGTAAGAGAAGAAGCGTATGCTCACTATCATTCTATGCTCGATTCTTATTTAAAAAAATTTCCAGAATACGAACTTAACGATGTTATAACGGAAAGTGTAGCAGAAAGACACATGTAAATGTGTTTTTTTCATGGTGTAATTGTTTATACTAAAAGTTCATTACTTTCATAAATTATACTAGAAAGGAATGAATAAAATGAATAATAATTGTACATGTGGAAAATGTAACACATGTTGTAATCCATGCCCTGGAATAACAGGACCAACAGGGCCAAGAGGTGCTACTGGTTTAACTGGAGCAACAGGACCAACAGGTGCAACAGGACCACAAGGAATTCAAGGAATCCAAGGACCTCAAGGACTTATAGGTGCAACAGGACCACAAGGAATTCAAGGAATCCAAGGTGTTTCTGGTAACGTAGGACCAACAGGACCAACAGGAGCAACAGGAATAACAGGGCCAACAGGACCAACAGGAGCAACAGGAATAACAGGACCAACAGGACCAACAGGAGCAACAGGAGCAACTGGATCAACAGGTTCAACTGGACCATCAGCAAATTTAACAATAGGAACTGTAACCACTGGAGTAAATGCCTCTGCAACCATTACTGGAACATCTCCAAATTTTGTACTTAACCTAGTATTACCTCAAGGACCAACAGGACCAACAGGAGCAACAGGAGCAACAGGAATAACGGGACCAACAGGAGCAACAGGCGCAAGTGACACATTAACAATAAGAAATACAACAACAGGAGACGCTGGAACTAATGCATCAGTTACAGATGTGACAGGAGCACCAGATCATATCCTAGACTTTGTTATACCAAGAGGTTATGATGGAGTAGACGGAGAAACAGGGCCACAAGGAATCCAAGGTTTAATTGGGCCAACAGGACCAATCGGACCAACTGGACGATTGGATAATTCTTCTAATAAATATGATTGTAATTTCAAGTTCTTATTCCTTATAAATACTGATTTTAAAGACATCGTGTCTTTTTTTTTACAATATATTTCCTCACTTGCATAACACTAATTGTTATAAGAGAAATGATTTTTTTAATAATCATTTATTTTTATGCTATAATACCAGTGCGGAGTTGTGTGTATATGGATAATAACAAAATAGGAAAATTTATAAGAAAATTAAGAGAAGACAAAGGTTGGAATCAAGAAGAACTAGCAGAAAAAATATATGTTAGTAGAAATAATCTCTCGGATATTGAAAATGGTAAAACAATGCTAAGTCCAGATAAAGCTCTTTTTTTAGGAGATATTTTTAATGTATCTATAATCGATATTTATAATGGAAAAATACTTGACAAAAGTGATGCCGTTAAAACAAATGAAACAATCAACAATATTAGTGAATCAAAAGTTAAGTTAATCAAATTAAAATATATCAAGATAATGCTAGGGATTGTCTTGTGTTTTGTATTAATAATATTTGCTTTTTTAGTATATTACTTTTTCAATTCATATAATTCCGTTAAGTTTTATAAAGTATATGGCGAAAACGATAACTTTAATACCAACAAAGGATTGTTAGTTTTATCGAAAGAAAACATCCATTTTAGTTTAAGTATTGAGTCTAAAAATGATCAGGATATTAAAATGCTTACCCTAAGATATAAAGATGATATTAAAGATGAATTAATCCAACAGGTAGATGATAATTATTTTTATATTACAGATTACTATAACTATAATGAATACTTCGATTATGATGCAATAAATAAGGGAAAAGGAGAATTCTATGCAGAAGTAGAATATGATGATAAAAAAGAAATAATTGATTTAAGTGTTATAAAGCAATATGAAAATAAAAGGCTATTCTTGAAAAAAGATGATCCAATAACTGATGGTTCATATGTTCCACCAAGAGAAGAAGTTAATATACCTGATAAAATACTAAAAGAATTTACATATGAACACAATGCTTATAGTTATCAAAAAAAGATGAAACATTATACTGTCTATCTTGGCTTTGTTCCAGACACAAATATGTTTTTTGTATCAGAGGTATATAAAGATTATAGCATTTGTTATGATTACTATATAGATTTAAATGAACTATATTATGAAGTGATTGATCTGTCTGATGATACATTAGCAAAACCACAGCTAATTACTGAATCTACTGATTATAATAAATACAAAAATTTTTTTGAAAATTACTATGATAAATACTTTAAATAATGAACGATTTGTTCATTATTTTTTGTTAAAATAGTAAATGTCGGAAATTCCGACGTGACATTTCTTGTACTATTTTGTAAGATGAAGTCAGAAAAGAGGAAATTTTGAGATGAAAAAAATACTAGTCTTATTACTACTTATGTTTGCAAGCACAATTACAGTAAATGCAGGAGAAATTTATTATAGTAATAAATATGGAGTTGAATTTAATAAAGAACAATATGAATTTTTTACAGAAATGTATTATGAAGGATATCAAGAATATATGACAATAGAAGATTTTAAGTATTTTAGTGAAAATGAAATGAGTGCAGAATTAGTTGAAACTAATTACTCAAGTCAATCAATTATGCCAATGGCAGAATTAGCTACTGGAACAAAGAAAACATTGAAAATTTCAAAAATAAGTGGTGGAACTAATGCATTTATTACAATAGTTGCAGATTGGTTTCAAAACCCATCAACAAAGAGTAATGATGTGATTGGAGCAAGATTTGCTAGTACTGATTTGTTTGATAACCCTACCACAACAATTGTTAGTAGTTCGGGGACAAAAAAATTAACAAACATTGATAGACAAACTAATGGATTTGGACAGACTTTGCTAATATCTGGAACAGGAATCAAAATTACTCAAACATACAAAGTTAGAACAGGTGGAACAGTTTATGCTAGTTATCAACGTGCAAAACAAGTAATTAGTGCAGCAGATAGCAGAAAGTATACAATCTCTAGTGATGGTTATGGAAGCGTATTTAAATTTAATGGAAAAGGTGTAAGTATATACGATAACTCAGAGGGAGTATCAATGTCGATTTGAATTATGCAACTATAAAAGAAAATGATAGTTGCTTTACTTTATAAAAATGCATTGCTATTATGAATCTGAAAGGAAGTAGAAAATGAAAAAATTAATTGAATTAAAACAAATTAAGAAAGAATATAAGATGAAAAATAAAAGTTTACTTGTACTTGAAAATCTTGATTTGTCTTTTGAGAAAGGTAAGTTCTATGCAATCATGGGTCATTCTGGTTCAGGGAAATCAACATTAATAAATATCATAGGTTTACTTGATTCAGCGACATATGGTGAATATAGTTTAGACGGACAAAATGTATTTGCATTAAGTGAAAATGAATTAGCGCGATTAAGAAGAGATAAAATGGGTTTTATCTTTCAAGACTATTTTCTTGATGAATATTTTAAAGCATATGAAAATGTTATGTATCCAATGTTAATAAATGAAAATATTCCTAAAAATGAGATGAGAGGTAAAGCAATAAAACTGCTTGCCAAAGTGGATTTAGAGGATAGAGTAGATCATTTTCCAAAAGAAATGAGCGGAGGAGAAAAGCAACGGGTTGCAATAGCGAGGGCTTTAGCAAATGATCCAGATATAATTATTGCAGATGAACCAACTGGAAATTTAGATAAAACAAATGAAAAGAAAATATTCAATTTATTAAAAAAACTAAGTGAAGATGGTAAATGCATAATTGTTGTCTCTCATAGTGATGAAGTTAAAAAATATGCCGATAAATTATATGAACTTGACGATAAACATGTAATTGAGGTGAAGAGATGAAACAATTGATTCCACATATTGGACTTTTTTTTAATAGAACTATAAGAGATAAAAAGAATATTTATTATATTATAATGATGTCAATTTGCTCATTTACACTTTTATGTTCTTTTCTATTCCATCATATGTATAATTATTCAGATGAATGGGATAAAGAAAATAATATATTTTTTAGACAATTAATGGTAACCCCTGGTTATGAGGAAGCTATGAAATTTTTTGAAAATCCAAAATACGATTTTCATATGGAAAAACTTTTAGAAATAGAAAATGTGATAGATGTTCATGAAAGTGATTATGACGAATCATCTTTAAAAAATGTGGTTTTAAATGATAGTATTCATGGAGATATTGTTGGTATGGGCTATGGTTCTAATGGTATTTTACCAAAAATCATCTCCGGGAGAGGTTTTAATGTTGATGATAAAGATGTTTTAGTTTGCCCAGACAAAATGTATTTGTATGGTTATAATTATTCAGATGAAGTAAATAAAAAAGAAATAATTGATACAAAAAAGTATATAGGATCAACAATTAAAGGAAGTTATGATATAAGATATTATGATGAGAAAACAGATTCAATAAAAACAAGAGAAACTAAAAATATGGAATTTAAAATAGTTGGTGTATATGACGTCAATAGTACTTCAAACCATATGTCTTATTGTTATGCTCCAGGAAAACAAGTTGCTGATATAAAGAAACAAACTATTATTACTGATGGAAGTCCTTCTTTTGGTTCATGGAGAATTACGGTTGATAATGCAGGTAATTTAGATTTCGTAAAGAAAAAATTGGAAGATATGGGATATATTGTTTCTGTTGCAATTTTTACAGAATTTTCTACAGAATATACAATTAAACTTATTTGTAATAGCATACTATTTATCTCTATTGTTGCTTTATTACTTGTATCACTTGCTTATATTAAGAAAAAAATGATAAATAATTTATATATTATTGGGTTAACAAAATCGTTAGGTTATAATCCATCAGATATTAAAAGTTTATATTTACTGGACAATATAGTTATATTATTCATCTCGTATTTAATTAGCATTATACTATTTATTATAACTTCAATTATAATCAATATTTTCTTTATAGGTAGGATTGGTGTAATTGGAATTAAGTGGCATCTTACATTATGGCCATTTATAGTTAGTTTATTATTAATGCTTATTTTCTCTTCACTTATAAACATTTATTATATTAGCAAAAGAATTAGAAAGTCTCCAACTGCAATATTGAATGGGGAAACATTATGATAATAAGAAGTTTTTTCAGAAGAACTACTACAAGGACATATATAGCATTATTGACGATTATTATTGCAGCAGTGTGTGTTTTAAACTCATTAAATGCATTTCTAGGTAATCAAGCTAATAAAATCTACATAAACTCTATGAGATTAATAGTTTCAACAGAACAAGATTTATATGATGTTCTTAGAGAAAATGAAAATATAATAAATATAAGACGGGGGTTTTTATTAGAAAGTCCCGAGGATTCTATACAATTTGTAGATGAAGATCCAAATTTTGACAAACCACTTTCATGGTCATCATTCTCCTATTTGTCATTAACTTCCGTTACTACCTATTTAGGGGACAATGACTTAGTTGAAAACGAAATAGAACTTGGTTTTAGTTCACTTGATTATTATAATTCGACAATCTTTCTTGATGATTATTTAGGTAAAACTATCACGGCTGATTACCAAGGAGAAGAATTGAAATTAGTAATTAAGAAAGTGTATGATGCAGGTCCTTTTCCCGAAATAAAAATATCTAAGTCTATTTATGATAAATTAGAAAAAAAAGATAACAGGTATTTTTACTCTTCTCAAATAAAACATGAAAAATTTGAAGAATCTATAAAGAATGATTTATTAAAATATAAAAAAGAAGAAGAGGATAAAATAGTAGTACCACATATTTTTAGTCAAAGCAGTGATGGAGCTAATTATGACATACTAGAAAAAATGAATTCTCAGATAAAATTATTAAAAAATGTTACATATATTTTATCAGCTATATTTCTAATTATGTTTATTATTATTTCAAAAAATATTTTTGAAGATTTAGAAACAACTCTTAAGCTTGAATATATGTTAGGGTTTAATAAAAAAAATATTCATATTAATCTGATAAAAAGAATATTTAGTATGTATATTATAACTATAATATTGTCAAATATATTGTCAACAACAATAGTTTTTACACTAAATAATAAATATAATCTGGGTATGCCAGTATTAAATTTTAATTTTTTAATAATTATATTATTAGTTATATTAATTTGTAATTTATTGTTGATAGGAACAATTAATAATAAATTAAATATTACAAAACATAAATAGATGTTAGAAAGGAAGTAATGATATTATGAAAAAAAGTAAAGTTGTTTTATGTTCTATAACAGTAATGGCAATTAGTATAATTTCATTACATGTCATGAATGTGTTTGCAGCTCAATGGACAAGAGCAGACGCAACAGTTAGCTATAATGGTAGCAAAATGATTGCTTGTAATGTTGATCAAAAATATTTTGTATCTACTACTCCATATTCAATCAGTGAGTCTCAAGGAATATATATGTTGAATAATGTAAAAATTCGTATTCCAGATACAAATAATTTTAAAGAAGTTGGACATTGGTATTTGACTATGAATGAAGTTAACCATAGATATTTTAGAGATTATTCATTGGAAGGGTCAGGATATACTAGTGGCTTCCTTCGTTCTATAAATAAAAATGGAACACCAAGTAGCACAATTACTGCAAAATTTGGAATAAACGATCCATGGAATGCATAGTGTAAAAAAACCTCTAGATTTCTAGGGGTTTTAAAATTTTATATTAGTGTACCACTATCATAATAAACTAAAGGTTTTATATGCTAGTTGTTTAAGTTTGAGTGATAATCATTTTTTTATTTAATTCAAACTACACATTTTATATAAATGTTGTAATTCTTTTAAAAATTCTCTATCTTGCATTTGAGAGATTTTTTTTAAAGGTTGATTTATATAATACACAATAATGTTTTCATAATCTTTTTCTTCATCAAATTCCCACCTAAACCCAATAGGAATTTTGTCGCCATTAACGGATTTTGCTAAACTTTCTCTATATTCCCAATTGCTAATAGATTTTTCAGTAACACCTAATCTTTCGCCCAATTCAGCTTGTGTAATCTTTTTTTCTTTTCTACATTTCGCAATGTATTTACCTATTTTTTTCTTGATTCATAATCTTTTTTCTCCTTTCACATTAAAATAATATAATGAAAAAAATTTTTTAGATGGTTGTAAAAACGATTATGACTTCAAGAGTTTAATTGATGACTTATCAATGTATAGCAATTATACGGTCTTAAATACTTTATTAATAAAATACCAATATCCTAACTTTTTATAGTTTTATAAAAGCACTATATGCAGATGATTTTAAAGTAAAATATGTAAAAATGGATAACAAATACTCTTTTGATGAAGAAAGTAAAACTATTTCATTGAAACAAGGTTTAAATAAAAGGATTCAATTGCTATCTGCTCTTGAAATTTACACAAATAATGCGACATCTAATAAAATGGAAAAAGACATGCTAGATATGGTTATCTCAAGAAGAATCGGAATAGATAAAGATGAGTCTCTTTTGAAATATTTCAAACTTGGTATCAAAGTCGGGATATGAAGACAGTTGATAAATTATTAAAAACTATTACGAATAAAGGAAGAAAATTTGTTAATAACTTTAATAAGTTTTACGAAATTGAATTAAAAAAATGAAAGTTTATATTTAAATGAAGAGAAAAGTTTGTACGATGACTTTTCTCTTTTTTCATAAATAGTAGTTTAAAAGTTTTGAACTCAATTTGATAGATGACTAAAATTTTCTTAATTAAAAGAATATTAGAATCCTTTATGAATACATATTATTAAAATCTAAATAGTTTTGTTTATTTAAGGGGGAGATAAAAATTAATACAGAAAAGAATAAAAAGGAAACCAAGTATATATATAGTGAAGAATTTATAACTAACACTACTAATCCTACAGAGGACGAATTAAAAATTATTTTCAATAAGAAATATTTTGAATATATAAAAAGATTTGAAAGTAGAACTTTGGGGGGCTGAATTTTTGATGAAAGCGCGTTCTAATTTTTATGAGCTTGAAATTACGATTAAAAATAAGGAGATGTATTTTTATGAGTAATATAATGAAAGCTGTAAAATTTATTACAAGGGTGGTGTTATATTTAAGATTATCTGATGAAGATAGAGATAAGTTAACAAAAGAACAATTATCAGAAAGTATTAAGAATCAGGAAACAATGTTAAGAAATTATGCAGAAGAAATGGGCTGGGAAGTCGTCGGTGTTTATAATGATGAAGACTGGTCTGGTTCAGACGCAACTCGTCCAGAATTTAATAAGATGATTGCCGAATGTCAAAAAGGAAATGTAGATGTTGTGTTAGTTAAATCACAATCAAGATTTGCTCGTGATATGGAATTAGTAGAAAAGTATGTGCATAACTTATTCCACGAATGGAATGTTAGGTTTGTTACTTATATAGAAAAAATTGATAATACAAGAAAAGAAACAAAGAAAACAAGTCAGTTAACTGCTATGACTGATCAATGGTATTTAGAGGATACATCATTCAACATTCGTGAAACTCTTAGAGCAAAGAGAAGTAACGGCGAATTGACTGCTAGTTTTACGTGTTATGGAGTTTCTAAGGATCCAGAAAATAAAAATCATTTGCTAATTGATCCTATTGCATGCGAAGTTGTTAAAAGAATTTTTGACGAATATATATTCGGATATGGACTTCAAAAGATTGCAAAGAATTTGAATAGAGACAAAATTTTAAGTCCTTATGAATATAAACTTTTAAATGGATCCAAATTGAAGATACCTTTATTAAAAGAATATTTAGATTTCGGATATATCCAAAAAGCAGGGACATATATGTTAAATATTAGTTTCACGAATAATGAAGATCAAATCATAAAAGATTTAGTTAGTTTTAATTATATTACTACTGATATGAAAACACTTAACAATAAGTGTGATATAACTTTAAGAAGATTTACAGATACAAAAACAAAAATATATTATAGTGAAGATGAAAATTTAAACATCAATAATTTTAATATAAATGATTGCGTTTTATTAAATGAAAATGATATATTGCCAAAATCAGCAAAAGTACTTATCGCTTACACAAAAGAACTTGACCGAACACATATTATTGATTATCAATTTGAAGTTACATTGAAAGAAAATAAAAATCATGAAGAATACTTTATAAACATTATAAGAAACAATGCAAATGTAATAATGCAATCAGAATTTTCACATAACTTGAGAAAAAAGTTCAAATGGTCGGAGCAAACAATTAAAAAAATTCTTACTGATGAAGTATATATTGGTAATCTAGTTCAATTTAAAACAACGACTGTAAGCTATAAAAATCATACAGTTATTAAAAATGATGATGAAGACAGAATTAGAAAAGACAACACACATGAATCTATTATTGATAAAAAAGTTTTTTACACAGTTCAAGAAAGATTAGAAGAAAAATCAAGAAGTGGTAAAGACGGAGAAGTCCATGCATTTAGTAATAAAATATATTGTATGAATTGTAATCGAACATTTTGCAAATGTGGCAAGAAAAATGGAAATGGGTATTCATATTTATGTTGCAAAGATAAAACTACTAAATGGTCTAATTGTGATAATAATAAATATCTTAAAGAAGAAGAATTACATACCTTAGTATTGGAAAAATTAAACAATTTGTTAACAAGATTATATGATGAAGATAGTCTTAAAAAAATGCACGATGAAGCAATAGAACAAGATTTATTTAAAAATAAGTTAGATTCATTAGAACAAGAATTAAAAAGTATTAATAAGGAATTACAAGGCAAAAGCACATATTTTCAAAAACTATATGAAGATCGTACAAATGGGATACTTCCGGAAAAAGAGTTTTTAATCTTACTTAATAAATATAAAGATGATAACTTCAAACTAGAGGAAAGAGCTAAAATAATAAAAAAAGAAATAGTTTCAACTACTGAAAAAAAAGAAAGCTTAAAAAGTAAAAAGAATATTTTTAAAAAGTACAATCATATAGATAAACTCAATATTGAGATTGTTGGTGACTTTATAGATAAAATATTAGTCGGGAATTATAATGAAGAAACAAAATCAAGAGAGATTAAGATATTATGGAACTTTGCCATTTAAAAAATAATAAAGAAGAATTAAACAATCGTGCAACAGGACCAACAGGAGCAACAGGAACTATTGGAGCAACAGGAGCAACTGGTGCAAGAGGAAACTGCTGTAATTGTGGATCAAACTAAATTAAAAATAGTAGTATACGCCATTTCTAAGAATGAAAGTTCTTTTGTTGATAGATGGTACGAATCAATGAAAGAAGCAGACGAAATATATGTCTTAGATACTGGATCAACAGATAATACTGTAGAAAAATTAAAATCTCATGGAATAAATGTAAAAGTAGAAGAAATAAAACCATGGCGATTTGATGTTGCCAGAAATAAAAGTTTAGACTTAGTTCCCCTTGATACAGACATATGTGTTTGTACAGATTTAGATGAAGTTTTAAATAGCGGCTGGAGAAATGAACTAGAAAAAACTTGGAATAATGCTAATAGAATGCGTTATAAATATAATTGGGCATTAGATAACAACAACGAACCATTAGTAACCTTCCTCTACGAAAAAATTCATGATAGAAAACATTATAAATGGGTATATCCAGTACATGAAGTTTTAGAATGTGATTTAGAAAATGAGCAGGTTTCAATAAATACCAATATTGTATTAAATCATTATCCAGATAAAAACAAATCACGTTCAAGTTATTTACCATTACTTGAGCTTTCAGTAGAAGAAAATCCCGAAAACGATCGTAACCTTCATTATTTAGGAAGAGAGTATATGTATTACAAAGAATGGAACAAATCAATAGATACATTAATAAAACATATTAACCTTAAAACATCAACATGGAAAGAAGAAAGATCTGCCTCAATGAGATTCATAGCTAGATGTTATACAAATCTAGGTAGAATAGAAGAAGCAAAAATGTGGTTAGAAAAAGCAATAAAGGAAAGCCCACATCAAAGAGAAGCCTATGTTGAAATGGCTTTACTAGAATATAATAAAGGAAATTATATTGCAGTTATAAAAAATTGTTTACAAGCAAAAACAATTTTAAAAAATGAAATGATATACATAAATGAGCCATTCTGTTGGGACTCGACAATAGATGATTTATTATCAATAAGCTACTATTATCTAGGAATGAAAGATGAGGCAAACTTTTACATTGAAAGAGCGCTTTCCTATGACCCAAAAAATGAAAGATTATTAAAAAATAAAGAGATATTTTCAAATTAAATATCTCTTTTTAGTTTCTTCAATTATGTTCCTTGTTCATTTTTGTGTTTTAAATTTAAATCCAATAAATGAAGCATACGAATAACATGGTTCATCTCTTCTCCAGAAAGAACTATTATTTAAAACATTTGGCTTTATCTCAATAGTGTGTTAGAATTTAAGTGGTGAGAAAATGAACAATTTAGTATTAGCTTATTTGGGAGATGCGGTATATGAACTTCATATTAGAAAGTATCTAATCGAAACAGGAATTGCCAAAGTTAATGAGTTACAGAGTGCAAGTTTAAACTATGTAAGCGCCAAATCGCAAAGAAGAATTTTAGAAGAGCTAATAAATCACGAATTTTTAAAAGAAGAAGAAATTACAATTGTTAATCGTGGTAGAAACGCCTCCAGCCATGCTAGTAAAACAACAGATATTATAACTTATAAAAAAGCTACTGGTTTAGAGTGTTTGATTGGATATTTGTACAATAATAATAAAGAAAGATGTAATGAAATATTAAATTATATTACGAGGTGTTTATGAGAGTATGTGGTAAAAATGTCTTTAATGAACTAAATTATAAAATTGTAAGAAAAGTATTAATTTCAGACACATTTAAAGACAAAGAGATAATAAATAAAATTAAAGAAAATAAACTAAAATATATTGTTACTGATTCTAAAATAATGGATCGCATGATGGCTCATAATCAAGGAATTATTATTGAGATAGATGATTTTTCTTATGGAACAATTGATGATATTAAAGATGATAATCTAATACTTCTGTTGGATCACTTAGAGGATCCCCATAATTTTGGTGCTATAATTCGTACATGCGAAGCTAAAGGAATCAAGTCTATCATTATTCCAAAAGATAGAGGTGTTACTGTTAATGAAACTGTTATGAAAACTTCAAGTGGTGCTTTAAATCATGTAAATATTATAATGGTAACTAATTTAGTGAATGCAATTAATAAATTAAAAGATAAAGGCTACTTTATTTATGCTGCTGACATGGATGGTAAAAATTACCATGATGTTGATTACGCAGATAAGGTAGTTCTAATAATTGGTAATGAAGGAAATGGAATATCGAAAATAATAAAAAATAATTCAGATGAGATTATCAGTATTCCAATGAAGGGTGTAGTAAATAGTTTAAATGCTTCTGTTGCAGCAGCGATTCTTATATATGGAATAGGAGATTAAAATGAACGAATACCCAGATAGTGAATTAGTTAATTTAGTATGTGAAAAAAGTGAAGAAGCTAGTGATGTGCTATATGAAAAATATAAATATATTGTTGACATAGTATTCAATAAGTATAAAAAAAGCGCATATTATTTAAATATCGATTTAAAAGAATTAAAGCAAGAAGCCTTAGTGGGTTTTTCTGATGCTTTGGTTTCCTATAATCAAGAAAAAGGAGTAAACCTAGCTACATTTATATCTTTATGTGTTGAAAGAAAAGTAAGAAATTTTGTCAGGAAGTCAGAAACTGATAAAAGCCGAATAACCAATTCTGCTTATTCTTTAGATGCTTTATATGGCGAAGAAGATTATGTGCGAGAGAAAGATAAATTAGGAACATCAATAAACGACCCACAAGTCACATTAGAAGCAAATGAAAATATAGAAAACTTAACGAAAGCAATAAATGAATTACTGAGTGCAACAGAAAAGGAAGTATATGAGTTAATTATCAATGACTTTTCGTACGAAGATATTGCAACCATTTTAAATAAAGACTTAAAGTCTATTTATAATACAGCAGCGAGGCTTCGTGCCAAGATAAGATCAATACTTGAATAAAAAACAATTTATACTTGCTTAAGACACTTTTGTATGTTATATTATAGACGTACACGAAAGTGTTTTTTTTATACAAAAAATTTAAGAGGTGTTTTGATGGCAAAAAAAAGAAATGAAAATCTTAATATAGAGGATTTAGCTGTTCAAGATAAGACAGCAAAAAAGAAACAAGAAAAAGAATTAAAGAAACAAGAAAAAGAAAATATTTTAAAAGAAAAGAAAAAAATTGAAAACAAAATTGATGCCTTAGCAAAAGATAAAAAAGCTGCTAAAGACAAAGAATCTAAAAAAGATTTAAAAAAAGAAATAAACAAATTAAAAAAAGAAAGAAAAGAAATTGGTAAAAAAGACACTTATTTAAGAGATATAAAAAAAGAAATGAATATGGTAAGATGGCCAAGTGCTTCTGAAGTAGTAAAATATTCTATTGCTTCATTAGTGTTTGTAGCATTTTTCGCATTATTCTTTTATGGAATAGATGCATTATTTGCATTAGTAAAGGACTTGATTAATTAATGGAAAAGTTATGGTACGTTGTTAATACATATTCAGGACATGAATCAAAAGTAAAGGAAAAACTTGAACAAAGAACTGTTTCAATGGGCTTTGAAGATTATATATTTAGAATAATTGTCCCAGAAGAAACTGTTATTGAAACAATGAAAGATGGTTCTAAAAAAGAAAAGAAACATAAAATGTTTCCCGGTTATATTTTAGTTGAAATGATTATGACTGATGAAGCTTGGTATATAGTTCGTAATACGCCAGGTGTTACAGGATTTATCGGATCCTCTGGTAAAGGAGCAAAACCTACAGCTTTAATGCCTAATGAAATAGATAAAATATTAATTAACATGGGTATGAGTAGGGTAGATGTTGATGCCGAGCTTAAAGTAGGTACTAGAGTATCTATAATTGATGGACCATTCAAAGGAATGGAAGGCAACATTGATTCAATTGATACAGAAAACTCTCGTCTTACTGTACTTATAGATTTATTTGGTCAAGAAACTCCAGTTGAAGTTGAATTATTCCAAGTAAACATTGCTAATTAAAAAAAACTCATTTAAAAAAACTAAATGAGTTTTTTTTATTTATAAACAGGTATTATTGAATCATTGCTAAACGTATTATTTAAGAGTATACTTATAAATGATAGAAAGTATTAATGGGAAGATGGGGATCATATGAATAAAAAGCATTTTATAGTTTTAATCTTAATATTTTTTATGACTATTGGTTTTGCAACATTAAATACTGTCTTAGAAGTATTCGGAAATGTAGAATTATCAATTAACGAAGAAGATTTTAAATTAGAGTTAACTAATTTAACTATTAATGAAGAATCTCATATGGAAGCCATAAGTGAAGATAAACAGTTTTTTACTTTAGTTGGTACGGGAACTGATACAATTCAGTATACAGTAACAAACTATAGTCATCAGTATGATGCAGAAGTTGGTTTAATATGTACACCTAATGCTAACGTAACTGTAGAACAAATAGGTTCATTAGAAGCTCAAAAGGAAATTACAAAAAGTATAACTTTCACAAGTTCAGATAAAGTAGCGTGTCGTTTAAGTATTGAGAAATTAAGTAGGACGGAATATGCCGAAGACTCTTGCGATTTGACTGGAAAAACAGAATGTTTATTTAAGTTTAGCGGAAGTGAACAAAAATATACATCACAATACGATGGGATATATAAAATAGAATTATGGGGTGCTCAAGGAGGTAATGCCTTAGGAATAAACAACAATGTTGGTGGGAAAGGCTCTTATGTTTCAGGTCTTATATCATTGCCCAAGGGAACAAATTTGTTTATAAATGTCGGTGGGAAAGGCGAAGATGCTAACACTACAGGCGTCCATTATGATGGTAATAAAAGAATTGCTTTAGGTGGCTATAACGGTGGCGGCAGTGTGCAAGGTATCGGTCAATGTGTTGGTGCTGGTGGTGGCGGAGCAACACATGTTGCACTAGTGAGTGGCTTGCTTTCAACACTTTCCCAACAAAAAGAGAACGTTTTAATGGTTGCTAGTGCTGGCGGCGGAGCAAGTCTTGATATTAACAATCGTTCAGCATATGAAGGAACAGGTGGTGCTGGAGGAATACTAAAAGGCTATGATGGGAAAACAACTGGCAATACTCAATGTCTAGCCTATGGAGCAACTCAAACGACAGGCGGAAGATCATGTTCAAGTGCAATTTATGGATATTTTGGTGGAAGTAATTATACAGGAACTTCAGTTGAAGTAGATGGTGGAGGCGGTGGCTCTGGTTACTATGGCGGAGGTAACTCCATTTGTTCTGGTGGTGGAGGCGGGTCATCTTATATTAATGAAAACACTATCTTTACTCCAGTTAATCAAGAATACTTGTTTAGTGATATAGTAACTCATGATGGAGAATCAAAAGATATGCCAACTTTAAGTGGTTTATCAACAACAATTGGTAATTCAGGTAATGGATATGCCAAAATTACGTATTTAGGGAATAATTAATTAATCATTAAGTAAAATAACTAACATAGTATTATAAAAAGGCAACAATATAAAATAAAAATTACGTTTTATAGTTGCCATTTTTACATTTATGTGTTAATATCTTAATTGCTAAAGTTTAATTTAGTATGTGGGAGGGAATGCGGATTAGCCCAAAACCACAAGCGAAAATACGAAAGGATGTGTTTTACGTGGCAAAAGAAGTCGTAAAGAAAATAAAATTACAAATTCCTGCTGGGAAAGCTACACCTGCTCCACCTGTTGGAACAGTTTTAGGACCTGCTGGAATTAATTTACAAGAGTTCGTTACAAAATATAATGACGCTACTAGAGATAAAATGGGCGATATAATCCCAGTTGAAATTTCTGTTTATGAAGATAGAACATTTGATTTTGTATTGAAAACACCACCAGCAGCTGACTTAATCAAGAAATATGCGAAGATTAAATCTGGTTCAAAGAAAGGTGCTCACGAAATTGTTGGTACTATTTCTAAGGCGGATGCAAAAGCTATAGCTGAGATTAAGATGCCAGATCTAAATGCTTATACAATTGATGAAGCAATTGATATCGTAGCTGGTACTGCAAGAAATATGGGTGTTGCTATTTCCGGACTTAACGATGCAGAATTAGCTGAAGAAGCTGCAGAAGCTGCAGTTAAAGAAGCAGAGGAAGCTAAAAGAGAAGCTAAGTTAGAAGAAATGGAAGCATCTTTAGCAAATGACAACGTTGAAGTAGAAGTAATTACTGAAAAAGCAGAAGAGACAGAATAATAATTAAAATTGAATAGAACAATAAAATCCGCTAATAAACCACGATTGGAGGAAAACGTATGAGAAAGTTTGGAAAAAAATATGTGGAAGCTTCTAAAAAAGTCGAGAAGAATAAAAACTACGACATTACTGAAGCAGTTAAGTTAGCTAAAGAAACTAGCACTACTAAATTTGATAGTTCAGTTGAGCTAGCAGTAAAACTTAATATTGATACTAAAAAAGCTGATCAACAATTAAGAGGATCATTGGTACTACCTAATGGTAATGGTAAAACTAAAAGAATTTTAGTTTTAGCTAAAGGTGCTCAAGCTGAAGCTGCCAAAAAAGCTGGTGCTGACTTTGTTGGAGAACAAGATATGATTGACAAAATTGAAAAAGAAAATTGGTTCGATTTTGATGTTATCATAGCTACTCCTGATATGATGCCTTCTTTAGGAAAAATTGGTAAAGTTTTAGGACCTAAAGGTTTAATGCCAAATCCTAAGACTGGAACTGTTACACCAACTCCAGAAAAAACTGTTGAAGATGTTAAAAAAGGTATGATTGAATACAGAGCAGATTCTTATGGAAATATCCATTGCTCAGTTGGAAAAGTATCTTTTACAGAAGAAGCTTTAAAAGAAAACATTTTATATGTATTAACAACACTTAACAAAGCTAAACCTAGCACTGTTAAAGGAAAATACATTCAAAACATTTCTTTATCTACAACTATGGGTCCTGGTATCCATGTAGATCAAAACACTGTTGACATGTAATTGTTAACGTGTTATATTAACAAATGAAAAAACGAGTACCGAAGACAGTAGGGGAGAAATCTTAATAATCCTACCGAGGGAGAGTTATATATCTTTTAATATATAAACTTTCCTTATCAGGAAAGTTTTTTTATAAAATATTGAGGAGGACATATATGGCAAGCGAGAAAATTCTAGAATCTAAACGTGAAGTAGTTGCTGAGATTACTGATAAATTAAAGAACTCAGAGTCTGTAATTTTATTCAAATATTCTGAATCAACTGTTTCTGATATGCAAGAATTACGTAGAAATCTAAAAAATATTGGCAGCGAAGTTAAAATATACAAGAATACTCTTGTAAAAAGAGCTTTAGACGATATAAAGATTGACTTAAGTGAATTCCTAGAAGGACCTAATGCTATCGTATTTGGTGAATCTTTATTAGAACCAATTAAAGTTCTTGATAAATTTGCTAAAGACCATAAGAATATACAAGTTATTACTGGTATAATCAAAGGTGAAGTTGTATCACTTGATACAATAAAAGAATACGCATCAATTCCATCAATGGAAGGATTACTTACTATGTTTGCTGGTGGCTTGATAGAACACTTAAAAAATCTATCTATTGCACTTAATTTATATGCCGACAAATTAGGTGAAGAAAACTAATTAAGGGAAGGAAGATTATAATGGCAAAATTATCTACAAATGAAATTATTGACGCTATAGGCGAAATGACTATTCTTGAAGTTAAAGAATTAGTTGATGCTATGAAAGAAAAATTTGGAGTAGATCCAAGTGCTGTAGCTGTAGCAGCTGCTCCAGTAGCTGGTGCTGAGGCTGAAGGATCATCAACAAAAACTGTTGTATTAAAAGATGCTGGAGCTTCTAAAATTGCAGTAATCAAAGTAATTAGAGAAATTACTGGATTAGGATTAGTTGAGGCAAAAGCTGTAGCCGACAATGGTGGAAACATTAAAGAAAATGTTGCTGCTGATGAAGCTGAGCAAATAAAAGCTCAATTAGAAGAAGCTGGAGCAACTGTTGAATTAGCATAGTTTTATCTATGATTTAAAAGCTCACTAAGTGGGCTTTTTTTGTGGTAAAATATAAAAAATAATAGTGCATAGTTTTTTTTCAAATCTCTAAGTGCTATAATTCTATTAGGTGATGAGATGAAGAATAAAAAAATAGATAATAAGGGTTGGGGATTTGGAACCATGATTGCTTTAATGGGAATTATTTTTCTTTTTGGTCTTGTCGCTTTGTATTACATATTTAGATTACATGATGGAGGCCTTATATGAAAAAGATGATTATTGCTTGGATATTAATCGCGATTCTGTTATTCGGAACAATCTACTTTATAGGTATTAGGGTTAACAAAGAGTACAAAGATTATCGAGATTACGAGGCAGATCTTATAGAATCAGCCACTGTTTTCCTAAATATAAATGAAAGAAAAATAAATGCTGGTGAAAAGAAAAAAATAACCGTTGCTGAACTGTTGAAAAGCGGAGCCTTATCAACAAATAAAATTAATGACGATGAATGCGATGGTTACGTAACTGTTAAAAATAATGGTGTAAATTATGATTATAAAGCTTATATAAAATGTAAAAAATATACATCTGTAGACTATAAGTAATAAATAATCTGTAAACAGCATATATATTAAAAAATGTGTTGACATAAATTAGCAAAAATGTTATATTAAGAACGCGTTTGGAATTAGGTTTCACCTAGGTGGGACCTAGTTTTAAGGGGAATTCGATACACCAGGATGTGTGTACGTAGAAAGGGAATATATGACTACTATCAATCAATTAGTAAGAAAGAAAAGAACAAAGAAAGTAAGAAAAGGTAAGAGTCCTGTACTAAATGTTGGATTTAATTCAATGAAGAGAAAAACTACTGATACAAACCATCCACAAATGCGTGGAGTATGTACTCGTGTAGGAACTAAGACTCCAAAGAAACCAAACTCAGCATTAAGAAAATATGCTCGTGTTAGATTATCTAATGGACGTGAAGTTGATACTTACATTCCAGGTGAAGGACATAACTTACAAGAGCATTCAGTTGTTCTAATTCGTGGTGGACGTGTTAAGGACTTAATCGGTGTACGTTACCATGTAATCCGTGGAGCATTAGACACTCAAGGTGTTAATGAACGTAAACAAGGAAGAAGTAAATACGGTACTAAAAAACCAAAAGATAATAAATAAAAATAATAAGGAGGAAAGAATATGCGTAAAAGACGTGCTGAAAAACGCGATGTATTACCAGACGCTATTTATAACTCAAAAGTTGTTACTAAATTAATTAACACCATTATGTTAGATGGGAAAAAAGGAACAGCTGAAAAGATATTATATGAAGCATTTGATAATATTCGCGAAAAAACTGGAAAAGAACCTATGGAAGTTTTCCAAAGTGCACTAGAAAATATACAACCAGCCTTGGAGGTTAAATCTCGTCGTGTTGGTGGAACTAACGTTCAAGTACCAATTGAAGTTAGTGATGAGAGAGGATTAACGCTAGCATTAAGATGGTTAGTTCAATATGCTAGAAATGGTCGTGGAAGAACTATGGCCGAGAAATTAGCAAATGAGATTATGGATGCATCCGAAGGAACAGGCGGAGCTGCCAAAAAACGTGAAGATACTCACAGAATGGCTGAAGCTAATAAAGCATTCGCTCATTATAGATGGTAGGTGGATTTTATGGCAAGAGACGTTTCTATTGATAAATTAAGAAATATCGGTATCATGGCTCATATTGATGCTGGTAAAACGACTACCACTGAAAGAATTTTATTCCTAACTGGAATAACTCATAAAATTGGTGAAACACATAATGGTGAATCACAAATGGACTGGATGGCACAAGAGCAAGAAAGAGGTATCACAATTACTTCTGCTGCAACTACTTGTCATTGGAATGGATACAGACTTAATATCATTGATACTCCAGGTCACGTAGACTTTACTATCGAAGTTCAAAGAAGCTTAAGAGTACTAGATGGTGCTGTTGCATTAATTGATGCACAAGCAGGCGTTGAACCTCAAACAGAAACTGTTTGGAGACAAGCAAATGAATATAAAGTTCCAAGAATGATTTGTGCTAATAAAATGGAAAAAATGGGAGCAGACTTCTATTACAGTTTAAATACTATTAAAGATCGTTTAGGAGCAAATGCTGCACCTATTCTTCTACCAATTGGAGCTGAACAAGATTATACTGGTTATGTTGATCTAGTAACAATGAAAGCATACAAATATGATGGATCAGACAAGCAAGAATTAGAAGAAATAGAAATTCCAGCTGATATGACTGCTAAGTCTGAAGAATATAGAACTAAGTTAATTGAAGCAGTTGCTGATTTTGATGAAGAACTAATGATGACTTACCTTGATGGTGGAGAAATCACAGTAGATGCATTAAAGAAAGCAATACGTACTGCAACATTATCTGTTGGATTCTTCCCAGTATTATGTGCAGATGCTTTAGGAAACAAAGGTACTCGTACATTACTTGATGCTGTAATTGACTATTTACCAGCACCAACTGATATTGAAGCTATTGAATGTACTGATAAGAACGGAAATGATGTAAAACGTCATCCAAGTGATTCAGAACCATTCACAGCATTAGCATTCAAGATAATGACTGACCCATTCGTTGGTAGACTTTCATTCTTCAGAGTATACTCTGGTAAATTAACTAGTGGATCATATGTAATGAACTCAACTAAGGGAGAAAAAGAAAGAATCGGTCGTATTTTACAAATGCATGCAAATCAACGTAAAGAAATTACAGAAGTTTATGCAGGTGAAATTGCTGCTGCAGTAGGTTTAAAAAATACTACAACAGCTGATACATTATGTGATGAAAAGAACTTCTGTATCATGAAGGGTATGGAATTCCCAGAACCAGTTATTGATATAGCAATTGAACCTAAGAGTAAAAATGACCAAGATAAAATGGCTATAGCTATTCAAAAACTAGTTGAAGAAGATCCAACTCTAAGAGTTAAAACTGATTCTGAAACAGGACAAACTGTTTTATCGGGAATGGGTGAATTACACTTAGATATTATAGTTGACCGCATGAAGCGTGAATTCAATGTTGAGTGTAATAAAGGTAGACCTCAAGTTGCTTACCGTGAAACTATTACGGTTGCAGGTGACTGTGAAGGTAAATACATTAAGCAATCAGGTGGACGTGGCCAATACGGACATGTTTGGGTTAAATTTGAACCAAACCCAGGTAAAGGATATGAGTTCGTTGATGGTATCGTTGGTGGAGTTGTTCCTCGTGAATATATTCCAGTAACTGATAAAGGATTACAAGAAGCAATGCAAGGTGGAATTCTTGCTGGATATCCACTAGTAGATGTTAAAGCTACATTATTTGATGGATCATACCATGATGTAGACTCATCAGAAATGGCCTTCAAAATAGCTGCATCTATGGCTTTAAAAGAAGCTAAGAATAAATGTAAAGCAGTACTTCTTGAACCAATCATGAAAGTTGTTGTTGATGTACCTGAAGAATACATGGGTAATGTAATGGGTGACTTGACAAGTCGTCGTGGACGTCCACTTGGACAAGAATCAATTGGTAATACTTTAAGAATCCAAGCTATGGTACCATTATCAGAAATGTTTGGTTATGCAACAGATTTAAGAAGTAATACACAAGGTAGAGGTAACTTCCAAATGGAAAAAGACCACTACGAAGAAGTACCTAAATCAATCGCTGAAGAAATTATTAAGAAAAACAGCGTAAATTAAGAATAATACTTGATTTAATATCAAGAATTAGATAAAATAAATTTGTTAGATTAACAAAAAAGGAAAGAGGAATAAATTATGGCAAGAGAAAAATTTGACCGTAGTAAACCACATGTTAACATTGGTACAATCGGACATGTTGACCATGGTAAAACTACATTAACTGCTGCAATCTCTAAGGAATTCTCAAAAGATTTCATGGACTATGCTGCAATCGACAGTGCTCCAGAAGAAAGAGAACGTGGTATTACAATTAACACTGCTCACGTTGAGTATGAAACTGAAAAAAGACATTATGCTCACGTTGACTGTCCAGGACATGCTGACTATGTTAAAAACATGATCACAGGTGCTGCACAAATGGATGGTGCTATCTTAGTTGTTTCAGCTGCAGATGGTGCTATGCCACAAACAAGAGAACATATCTTACTATCAAGACAAGTTGGTGTTCCTAAAATTGTTGTATTTATGAATAAATGCGACCAAGTTGATGACCCAGAAATTCTTGAATTAGTAGAAATGGAAATCAGAGAATTATTAGGAGAATATGGATTTGATTCAGAATGTCCAGTAATTAAAGGATCTGCATTAAAGGCTCTTGAAGGAGATGCAGATGCTGTTAAAGCTATTCATGACTTAATGGATGCTGTTGATAATTACATTGATACTCCTGAAAGAGATACCGATAAACCATTCTTAATGAGTATTGAAGACGTATTTACTATTTCAGGACGTGGAACTGTTGTTACAGGACGTGTTGAACGTGGTAAGTTAAATCTTAATGACGAAGTTGAAATCGTTGGTTTAAGAGAAACAAGAAAGACTGTTGTTACAGGAATTGAAATGTTCAGAAAATCATTAGATTATGCTGAATCTGGAGATAATGCGGGTGTATTACTACGTGGTATTTCTAGAGAAGATGTTGAAAGAGGACAAGTTCTTGCTAAACCAGGAAGTGTTACTCCACATCATAAATTCAAAGCTGCAGTTTACGTATTAAGCAAAGAAGAAGGCGGACGTCATACTCCATTCTTCACAAACTACAGACCTCAATTCTATTTCAGAACAACTGACGTTACAGGTGTTATTGAATTACCTGCAGGTGTTGAAATGGTTATGCCAGGTGATAATGTTGACATTACTGTAGACTTAATAAGCACAGTTGCTATTGAACAAGGAACTAAGTTCTCTATCCGTGAAGGTGGTAGAACAGTTGGTTCTGGTGTAGTTTCTGAAGTTATTGAATAATAACTAGAACTATATAAATTAAACTCACAATATTTGTGAGTTTTTTTATGTAAAAAATTACAAAAAATACACTTGACAAGACGATTAGGGCTTGCTAAAAAAAAAAAATGCTATAATCAAAGTAGATAAGTCCGCTTAAAAACGGATAAAGATTGTAGGTGTTTTTTAGTGAAGAAAGTATTAAGTATAATAGTTAGTTTAATGTTAATAGTAAGTCCAGTATATGCCCTAGATTCAGAAGGAGTAA
>CAJUMA010000002.1:0-32271 GCA_910587065.1 uncultured Bacilli bacterium
GTCAATACTTAAGTGGTGTACAAACCATAAAAGGAGATGCAAACTTAGTTGCTGCCAATATAGCAAAAGGAAAAAGTATCTTTGGAATATCAGGCACATACACAAGTGATGCGAATGCCGTAGCCGGAAATATCTTAAGTGGAAAAACTGCTTATGTAAACGGAAATAAAATAACAGGAAGTATACCAAGTAAAGGGGCAGCAACATACACCCCTGGAACAAGTAACCAAACAATAGCATCAGGCCAATACTTATCAGGAACACAAACAATAAAAGGCGATGCCAACCTTATAGCTTCAAATATAAAAAAGGGAGTATCAATATTTGGAGTAACGGGGACAAGTACGGGAAATGTATCGAATTTAACGCCATTAGCATCTTATCCTTATACATCCACCAATAAAGTAGAAAGAATTTATAACTGCACATCATCTTATACTTATTATATTGCAACATCTCATGTAACAGATGGGCTCACAAGTAATAATACAGCCACAAAAATATTTGAAAGTGACAAATTAGGCCAAACTAGTTATAGATATCAGATATGGCTATTAAAAGCTAAAGCTGGAGATGTCATAGCTATTAAAGGAAGAACTGTAGATATATTTGGAATAGCATAGAAATGGAACTTAAGTGAAGTTCTATTTTTTTGTCATCGTATAAAATACTTTCTTTTTTATATGTCAAATACTAACAGAAGGTATAATAAAAGAGCCAATTAATGACTCTTTATTTTTGGCTTCTTTCATACAAGTAATAAACGTGATAATTATCTTCATATTTTTGTCTAAATGAATTAATTAGTTTATAATTATTTTCTTCTAAGAAGATATAATTAGTTCTTGTCACAACATAATGTGGTCTATTTTGTAAAACATATCTTTTTTGTTCATCAAACATTTCTGGATAATTTTTATAAGAAAAATTATTTCTCATGAAGTAATAACATTCTGGAAGTGTGTCAGTTGTAAAATAAAATCCTGCATCTAAAATCCCATAATTAATAATCGTTTTATCTTTACTCTCATTAATAATATCGGCAAAAACAAACTGTGCATAATCATCATGTTTATAATGTGTATAAGGTATGTTTGGTGAAAATTTAATCATTAGTGTAATAAGTAAAAGCAGTAATGATGCATTTCTTATTGGATTAATTCGTACATTATATTTATGTAGTAATCTATTAAGTAGCAACACTCCTAAAATCATAAAGGGAGTAATTATAAGGGAATAATAAAAGTAATTAGTTCCACCAATAAACGTTCCCAGTCCCATAAATAAGAAAGATATAAGAATAATCCATTTAGAACCATTAATTTTCAATTTAGGTGCTTTAAATAAATAATATATTAAAGGAATTAAAATAAATAATAAGAAAGGAATATTAACAACTAAATTTAATCCAAGTAAGCCGAAAGCTTTTGTAATTTTTTCAAATGTTGAAACTATCTTTGAATAAGAAGTCATATTAACTATAAAATAAACATCAATCAATTCTTTTATGCCATCATTAATAAAGAAATAAAGTAGTACTGGAATAGTTACCAAGAACATTCCCAATAAATATAATATGGCATTTTTAAAAGCTTCCTTATACTTTTTATTTGCTAATTCTACAAAGAAGTAGGTTGCTGCTAATATAAAATGAAAACCTAAAAGAGTGTATTTTATCCACAAAACAATTCCTGCCATAATTCCATTTAAAATAATTTCTTTTTTAGTAACATTTCCTGTTTTTAAATATTTAAATAAAGAATATATGCTATACATAAAGAAAGGTAAACATAGTTCTTCTGCAGCACCACCATGTCCAAAAGGATGCAACATAATTATTAAAAATGTTAGTATAGTAAAACTCGGAATTGTATATTTGTCATCAAAAAATAGTTTTAATGTTTTTCTAACTAGGAGTAAGAAAGAAGTAAAGAATCCTATTTCAATAAGATAAACACCAAAGAAAGTTCTCCTACTTATTATATTAGCTAAGGCATAAATAAAATAAAGTATTGGTCCTTTTTGCTCAAATAAATCTTTATAAGGAACAAGACCATTAAGTAAACCTTTTCCCATTGTCATAAAAGCTTGGGCATCATACCAATCATTAATTAAATAAAGTGGGGAATTCTTACTTCCAATCGTGATAAATATAAATGATATTAATATGGCTGAAAATAAGAATTTATGTTTTTTTAAAAATCGTTTCATAAGCTCATCTCCAAATTTAATATATCAAATATTTACTTATATTACATTATTTATTGTCAATTTTTATGTAAATTGGCTAATTACTATAGTATAATAAAGTTAGGTGATTATATGAAAAACTTAAATGTCGTTTTTATGGGAACTCCAGAATTTGCTGTTCCAGTATTAAAAGAATTAATTGATAAAACTAATGTTTTGCTCGTTGTAACACAGCCTGATGCCCCAGTTGGAAGAAAAAAGATTCTTACACCAAGTCCGATTAAAACATTAGCTTTAGAAAATAATATTGAAGTTTTTACGCCAGAGAGGCTAAAAAATGAATATGAAGTTGTTTTAAATAAAAAACCAGATATTATAATTACATGTGCTTATGGACAAATTGTCCCTAAACAAATTCTTGATTATCCTGAACATGGTTGCATTAATGTTCATGCCTCCCTTCTTCCAAAATATCGTGGAGCAAGTCCTATTACCGCTGCTATAAGGGAGGGAGAGACAAGTACTGGTATAACTATAATGTACATGGATGAAGGAATTGATACAGGAAATATTATTCAAGCTCGTGAAATTCCAATAGAACAAACTGATACTTTAGGTACATTAAGTGAGAAATTAAGTGTACTTGGAGCCAAGACTTTAATTGATACACTTCCAAGAATTATGGAATGTGAAAATTTTGATATACCTCAAGACCATGAAATTGCAACATATGTAAAAATGCTTAAGCGAAGTGATGAAGTAATTGATTTTAATCAAACAAGAAAAGAAGTTTATAATTTTGTAAGAAGTATAAATCCATCTCCACTTGCAAATACAACTATTTTAGGAGAAGAGTGGAAAATACTTGAAACAAAAATCGGTGCAGAAAAATTAGGTACTCCAGGAGTTATATCGTCAGTAAATAAAGATTCTTTCGGTATTTATTGCAGTGATGGAGAAATATTAATAACAAGGGTAAAAAAACAAGGAAAAAAAGAAATGAGTGTCAAAGACTTATTTAATGGTTTTGATTCTAAGAAACTTCTTAATGTGAAAGTTGGTGAATAGATGGAAAAACACAATAAAGATGATGAAAATGATAAAAAGATTAGCAAATTTCAAACATTTAAAGAACTTTATAAGCAAAGTCCTGCTATGAAAGCCCTAATAAAACTATTTTTATACTTTATCTTTTTTTCGATAATTATATCTGTTGTTGCTATGTCAGGATCAAATACAAACGATAGTAATAATGAACAACTAGAAAATAAACCAACAAGTGAAAGAGTTGAAAAGAGTTATCGTGATATTCTAAACGAAGTTATTCTAAAAAATAACAAATATAATTATGAAATAATAAACGGAGAAGAAAAAAGCATAATTAACTATTCACTAGAAGAGAGTGGAATATCAGGCTTTTATGAGAATGCCAATTCAATTATTAAAAAATTTATAATAAAAGATGATAATGTTTATGAAGTGGTTTTAAAAGAAGAAAGAGAGAATAATAGTTTATTTGAAGAATTAAATTTAAATATTATAAATATATATAGATTAATAGATTTAATACTCAATAATAAGGGCATAAAAATGTTAGAAAATGATTATATAATTTATAAATATAGTCTAAATAATTTAGAAATAAATGTTAACGTTAAAGCCGAAAAAATAGAAAATATTGATGTTTTAGAAAATAACATCCATTATTTTATAAAAGTAGAATAAAAGGAGAAATTATGAAAAAGTTTGTTAACTATTTGACTTTAATGCGTACTGTCGCAACAATTTTATTACCATTTTTATGGCGAGTTTTAAATCCTCTTATACTTTTAATATTTGTAGTACTTATCTTGATTACGGACTTTTTCGATGGTTTACTGGCAAGAACCTTCCATGTTCAAACACTATTCGGTACAATTATGGATTCTGTTGCGGATAAGTGTTTTGGCATTATGATTATATTAATTTTAAGTACCTACAATATAATTTTTATTCTTCCTTTAATTTTAGAAATAGGTATTGCGCTTATAAATCTCCTTGGTTCTATATTTGGGGCCGTTACTAAATCTTCATTCTTAGGAAGAACAAAGATGTGGTTTTTAGGCATTGCCATTTTCTTTGGCATTTTAAGTATATACGAGCAGGATATTTTATCAATCATACATATAGATTTTATAAAGTCATTTATAAATATTTTAGTTGCTAATATGGATAATCTTATATTCTCAAGTATTTTCCTAACCGCTGGTTCAGAATTTATGGTAGCTGTAGATTACTCAAGACATATTATAAAAGATTTAAATAAAAAGAACATTAAATATAAATATAAGTTCAAAAGTAATGAAGAATTAAAACATATTTTATTTGATACTGAATACTGTATAGAGCATAAGAATGAACCTTTTGCTAAACAATTTTTAGAAAGTTAAATAAAAACCTTTACATTAACAGACAGCTTTGTTATACTATATCTAGCAGATTTGAATGAAACAAAAGTGGGCAGCAACTCCCACTTTTGTTATTGTTTAGGAGGATTTATGGACAGTATTTTAAAACAAATTCACGATATAATACTTGAGGATATGACAAAGATGAATATCACGATTGATTCTGTTACTTGGGAAAAAGAAGGTAAATATAATTATTTAAAAATAGTTCTTGATAAAGAATCAGGTCTAGATATTGATACAATAGTTGAAGCAACAAATATAATTAATCCTATTCTAGATGAATATGATTTAATAGAAGATGAATATATACTTGATATAAGCAGTAAAGAAAGAGGTTAAAATATGAACGGAAAAGAATTTATAAAAGCTCTAAAGAATATAATAGAAGAGAAAAATATTGATGAAGATGTTGTATATGATGCAATGGAACAAGGACTTATTACAGCATACAAAAAGAATTATGATTCAAAAACTAATGTTAAGGTTTTAATTGACCGAACTAGCGGAGAATTCAAAGTTATCAGATATTTTGTTGTAGTTGATGAATATATTGAAGGAGAAGAATCAACTGATGAAGAAGGAAATATCATCTACCTAGATCCTGAAATAAATGAAGATGCTCAACTTTTACTTGAAGAAGCTCGTGAAATTGTACCAAATATTAATGTTGGTGAAACAATTGAAGAAGAAGTAACGCCAAAAGACTTTGGTCGTGTTGCTGCCTCAACTTGTAAACAAGTTGTAACTCAAAAAATAAGAGAGGCAGAAAGAAACTCCATTATTAATGAATTTGCTGATAAACAAGATGAATTAATGATTGGTACTCTTGCTATGGAAGATGCTAAAAATTACTATGTTGATTTAGGCAGAACTCGTGCAATATTACCAAAATCAGAAATGATTCCAGGAGAAGAAGTTAAAATGGGATCGCAAATTAAAGTATATGTTTCTAAGGTTGAAGCAACAAATAAAGGCCCACTTGTTCTAGTGACTCGTAAACACTATGGGTTTGTTAAACGTTTATTTGAATCTGAAATACCAGAACTTGCAAATGGAACACTTGAATTACATGCTGTTGCAAGGGAAGCTGGAATTAGAAGTAAAGTTGCTGTTTCATCGACAAATGATCGAATTGATCCAATCGGAACTTGCATAGGTGAAAGAGGATCAAGAATAGCATCAATCCTTAAAGAATTAAATGGTGAAAAAGTTGATTTAGTACTATGGAGTGAAGATAATTCGGAATTTATTAAAAATGCTTTATCACCAGCCAAAGATGTAATCGTATCAATAGTTGATGAAGAAAAAGAAAGAGTTGCTCTTGCCATAGTTAATGATGAAAACCTAAGTTTAGCAATTGGTAAAAAAGGAATCAACATAAAACTTGCAAGTAGACTTACAAAATTTAAAATTAATATTAAAACTATGACTCAAATTCAAGAAGAAGGAAACTCTATCTAATGAAAAAAATTCCTATGCGTATGTGTATAGTTACTAGAGAAAGACTACCGAAGATGGAACTCATACGCGTTGTAAAAACTGATGATGGAGTTATAGTTGATGAGACTGGTAAAGTTAATGGACATGGAGTGTATTTAAAACGAGATGCAAGTGTTATTGAACTTGCTAAAAAAAGAAAAACACTTAACCACGCTTTAGAATGTGATATAGATGAAAGTATATATGAAGAATTAATTAGCAAAATAAAATAAAGAAAGGTATGGTGCTTATATGACAGTACAAGACTATGCAGAAGATATGAACTTCACAGTTCAAGATGTCTTAAATAAATGTGAGGAATTAGGAATTAAGGTAAAATCTAAAAGTGATATTTTAGACGATGATGCTATTGTTATGTTAGACAATACAATGAACGTCATAAGTGCAAATGAAGAGTTAAACTTTGAAGAAACTGATGCAATTGATAATGTTGTTGAAGATTTAATGTTAGATGATAACTTAAAGTCAATTGATAAAAAACATACAACATCCAAGGAAAGAATAAATAAAAAGCCAGATAAAGAAAGTTCCAACAAAGAATTCCTAAATAAGAAAAAACAAATGTATAAAAATAAAGAGAAGTTAACTAGTAATACTACTAATAACCAAGATGATACAGTTGTTTTATATAAAGAAGGAATGAGTGTTCAAAATCTTGCTGATGAATTAGGTGTACCTGGTGTTGATTTAGTAAAAAAATTAGTTACTCTTGGTATGATGATAAGCTTACCACAAGCAATTGATTTTGATACGGCATCTCTTCTTGTTTCAGAATACAAAAAAACTTTAAAGAAAAGTGAAACACAAGACATTTCTAATTTTGAAAGTTATGAGATTATTGATTCAGAAGAGGATTTACGTCCACGTCCTCCAGTAATAACAATTATGGGACATGTTGACCATGGTAAAACAACACTACTTGATTATATAAGAAACTCAAATGTTGTTGAAGGGGAAGCCGGTGGAATTACTCAACATATAGGTGCATATCAAATAGATTATAATGGCGAAAAGCTAACATTTATTGATACTCCGGGGCATGCAGCTTTCACTGAAATGCGTGCAAGGGGAGCATCAGTTACTGATATTGTTATTATTATTGTTTCAGCTGAAGATGGCGTTATGCCACAAACTAAAGAAGCAATTGATCATGCAAAAGCGGCTAATGTTCCAATAGTTGTTGCTATTAATAAAATTGATAAGCCAGCTGCTAATCCTGATCGAATCATGACCGAAATGGCTGAAAATGGAATTAACCCAGAAGAATGGGGTGGAAGTACACCATTTGTAAGAATTAGTGCTAAGACAGGTGAAGGAATAGATAAATTACTTGAAACAATTTTAGCAATTGCCGAAGTCTCTGAACTAAAAGCAAATCCAACAAGATATGCATCAGGTACAGTGGTTGAATCACGTATTGATAAACAAATGGGTGGAGTTGCAAGTATTTTAATTCAAAATGGTACATTAAGATTAGGGGATCCTATAGTTGTTGGAGAATTCCATGGAAGAATTAGAACATTAAGAAATGATTTAGGTAAAGATATCGTTGAAGCTGGACCATCAACACCAGTTGAGATTACAGGAATTTCGGGAAATCCTTCTGCTGGAGATAAATTCATGGCTTTTGAGTCAGAACATGAAGCACGTGATATTGCATCAAAAAGAGCTATTCAAGCAAAAGAAAAGAGCTTTATTAGACCAACACTTTCACTTGATGAACTATTTGCACAAATTAAGTCGGGTGTAAAAGAGATTAATGTTGTCTTAAAATGTGATGTACGTGGTTCTGAAGAAGCAGTCAGAAATTCTTTAGAAAAAATAGATGTTGAAGGCGTAAAGGTAAAAATTATTAGAAGTGGTATTGGAACTATTACTGAATCAGATATCGTTTTAGCGGCCTCTTGTAATGCTATCGTAATTGGATTTAATGTAGTACCTTCTAACAAAACAAAAGAAGTTGCTAAAGAATATAATATTGAACTTCGTCTTTATACAATAATTTATAAAGTTGTTGAAGAAATGGAAGCTGCAATGAAGGGTATGTTAGATCCTGAATTTGAAGAAAGTGTAACTGGGGCGTGTGAAGTTAGACAACTATTTAAATTCTCTAAAGTTGGTACTATTGCCGGCGTAATGGTAACAAGCGGTCTTATTAAAAATAATTCAAGTGTTCGCGTAATAAGAGATGGTGTAATCATCTATGATGGTAAAATATCATCAATTCAAAGAGGAAAAGAATCTGTTAAAGAAGTTAAAAATGGTTTTGAGTGTGGTATCACAATTGAAGGTTACAATGACATTAAAGAAAATGATACATTTGAAACATATGAAATGGTTGAAATAAAAAAATAGAACATAAAAGAGGTTAATATGAGCGTAAAAATAGATAGAATATCCAGTGAAGTAGGTAAAGTAGTTTCTGAAATAATGTTACTAGAAGCAAGAGATGAAACTTTAAAACACATTACAGTTACTGGATGTACAGTAACAAATGATTTGAGTTTTGCCAATATTTACTATACTTATATGGGTACTGAATCATTAGAAGATGTGAAAAAAAACTTGGAAGTTGCAGCACCTTATCTAAGAACAGTACTTGCAAGTAAAATTGAACTTCGTCATACTCCCGAACTAAGATTTTTCTATGATGAATCAATTGAATATGGACAAAACATTGAAAGAATAATAAATGAATTACATGAAGAAGAAAAATAATTTCTTCTTTTTTTTGATGTAAAGAATTTTAAAATTATGCAAGTGTCAGTATAGATGAGTAAACAGAAATCATCTAATATAATAAATAAGGGATAAATTAATTATTTTTAATTGATAAAATTGGATAATAAAAAGTAAGTAAAAACTTTGAGAGATAATTAACATTAAGAGAAAATACTATCTTAAATGAATCATCGACTAATATTTCAGGAGGCAAAAAAGGCTAATTTATCTAACAAGAAACTTACTAAAAGAGGAAAATATTTTAATACTAGATGATATAACTTCTAGTTTAGGTAAAGAAATAACTAAAAACGTTTGTAATATTTTAAAAATTTTGAAAAAAATCATACTATAATTATCGTGACTTATAAAAAAGAATTAATTAATATCGCCGATGAAATTATAAATTTAGATAAAAACTAGAAAATATATTCCATGTCTTATCTTTTTCAAACATTCATGTTATAATTCTTATAGGGGGTAGATGTTATGTATACAACTTTGAATAAAATTGATGATGAAACAAAAGCCAATGTCATAAAAGATTACTTTGATCCAAATTATGACATACGAACGATGAAGAGGAAATATGGTTTATTCCATAATGAAATTTTAGCGATTGTTGGCGATAAAGATTCCCGAATTGAAGATTATCACGATGGTATAATTGGCAGTGATTCATTTGTCGCGCTTGCTGATACCCATATCGGTTCAATTTATGAAAAGGAAATTTATTATGATTGTTTAGCCGATTATTTAACTAATTATGGTATAAGAGATACTATTATAATAGGGGACTTGTTACAAGGAACAATTCCGTCGCTTCAACCTAAATATAAAAATCCAAATATACAAATAAAACATGCTTTAGATATTATTCCGAATGTTGATAAAACAACTTGGCATATTTTATTTGGAAATCATGATTTACAATTATTAAATCAAAATTCTAAGTATTATAAAGTTATAAAGTCGCGACCTGATTTTCATATGCTTGGCTTTAGACGTGCTTATATGCTTTGGGGAAAATTACTTTTTTCTGTTATCCACCCAACAAAAAAATATAAAATATATCCACCGGCTATAAATGCTGATTTTCGTTTGTGTGGGCATAGACACTATATCGAGATTAAAGATAATGAAGTTAATTTGCCACCATTTTGTCTTGATACAAGACCATGGGCAAAAGACTCTCCATATCCAGGATTTATTGTAGGAAGAAGATTTAAGGATGAAGTAGTTTTCTATTATTTAGCATTTGAAGAAAAATTAAAAAAGAATTATACAGCACTGGAAATAAAAGAGATGCGTGAACGAGCTATTAAAGTAACTGAGATGGGACATGTTTTAAAGTTACCTAATAAAACGGGAGTAAAAAAGTAGGGTAATTATGAATGGAATATTATTATTAAATAAAGATATTAATAAAACTTCTCGTGATATAGTGAATGATATATCTCACATACTTAAAACGAAGAAAGTGGGTCATACGGGGACACTTGATCCAATCGCGACAGGTGTTTTAGTTGTTACAGTTGGAAGGTATACTAAACTTAATGAAGTGTTAATGAGCACTTATAAAGAGTATATAGCTGAATTTAAATTAGGAGTTTTAACCGATACTTTAGATATAACAGGTAATGTTTTAAAAAGTGAAAACGTTAGTTTAGCAAAAGAAGAAATTAAAAATGCTATAATGTCTTTTCATGGAAGTTACATGCAAAGTGTTCCCCATTATTCAGCTGTTAAAGTTAACGGTAAAAAACTATATGAATATGCAAGAAATGGGGAACATGTTGACCTTCCAAGCCGCAGTGTTGAAATAAAAGAAATAGAATTTATAAGTATAAAAGATGATATAGTTAAAATTAGAACTTTAGTTTCAAAAGGAACATATATTAGAAGTTTAATTAGAGATATAGGTGAACACTTGAATACTTCTGCTACAATGACATCTCTTGTTAGAACAAAACAAGGTAGGTTTGATATTTCAAGCACTTGTACTGTTGATGATATAAGAAATAATAAATATCACTTACTTAAAATAGAAGATGTTTTAGATGTTTTTGTTGTTGAAATGAATGAAGATGAATATTTTAAAGTAAAAAATGGCAGTAGAATGTCAGGTAATTATGGAGAGTGTTTTGTTTTATTTAAATATCATGGAAAAGAAATCAGTTTATATAAAAAAGATAATGATGTTTATCGAAATTACTTAAGCATTGATATTTAGTACTATACGACCATTAGTGATTATGTGGGTTTTTGGCACCTTTATTTAAACGCTATAGATAAGGAAGTTACTGGTTTTCGCGACAATATTGTACCAACATATGACTGTGATTTTATTAAAAGCGTTATCGAAATGGAACCTAATTATACGAGTTGCTATAAAATGCGTGATGTCAACTGGGTGCAACTTTTAACAAATACTCCAGCCTTTTTAGAAGAAAAAGAAAAAGGATATTCAAAAATCAAAAGAGAAGTGATGTAAAATCGCTTTTTTTCTTTGCAAAATCATTAAAAATTAAAGCCTTTTTCTTGAAACTAAATAAAAAAAACTGATATAATATTATCATATAAGAAAGGATGATTACATGAAGTATGTATATTTATTTACTGAAGGAAATGCTGATATGCGTAACCTTCTTGGTGGTAAGGGTGCAAATCTTGCTGAAATGACTAATATTGGTCTTCCAGTTCCTCAAGGATTCACAATTACTACTGAAGCATGTACTAAGTATTATGAAGATGGAAGAGAAATTAATGATGAAATTCAATCTCAAATAAACGAGTATATAGAAAAAATGGAGAGTATTACTGGAAAGAAATTTGGTGACAAAGAAAATCCTTTATTAGTTTCCGTTCGTTCAGGAGCAAGAGCAAGTATGCCAGGTATGATGGATACAATTCTAAATCTTGGTTTAAATGAAGATGTCGTAGAAACATTAGCTGAAAAATCTAATAATCCAAGATGGGCATGGGATTGCTATAGAAGATTTATTCAAATGTATTCTGACGTTGTAATGGAAGTCGGAAAAAAATACTTTGAAGAATTAATTGATAAAATGAAACAAGAAAAGGGAGTTACTCAAGATGTTGAGTTAACTGCTGAAGATTTGAAAGAACTTGCAAGTCAGTTTAAAGCAGAATATAAAGAAAAACTAGGTTGCGATTTCCCAAGTGATCCAAAGGAACAATTAATGGGCGCTATTAAAGCTGTTTTCCGTTCATGGGATAATCCAAGAGCGAATGTTTATAGAAGAGATAATGATATTCCTTATTCATGGGGAACTGCTGTAAATGTTCAATCTATGGCATTCGGTAACATGGGTGATGACTGTGGTACAGGTGTTGCCTTCACAAGAGACCCCGCTACTGGAGAAAAAGGATTATTTGGAGAATTCTTAACAAATGCTCAAGGTGAAGATGTTGTTGCAGGAGTTCGCACACCAATGAAAATTGCTGAAATGGAAACTAAATTCCCCGAAGCATTTGAACAATTTAAGCAAGTTTGTGAAACTCTAGAAAATCATTATCGTGATATGCAAGATATGGAATTTACTGTTGAACATGGTAAACTTTATATGCTACAAACTAGAAATGGTAAACGTACTGCTCAAGCAGCATTAAAAATTGCATGTGACTTGGTTGATGAAGGAATGCGTACCGAAGAAGAAGCTGTTCTAATGATAGATCCAAGAAACTTAGATACACTTTTACATCCTCAATTTGATGTAAATGAGCTTAAGAAAGCTACACCTATTGGTGCTGGATTAGGAGCATCTCCTGGAGCTGCTTGTGGGCGTGTAGTATTTACTGCTGAAGATGCAGTTAAATGGGCTGAAAAAGGAGAAAAAGTTATCTTAGTTAGACTTGAAACTAGTCCAGAAGATATCACTGGTATGAAAGCTGCTCAAGGTATTTTAACTGTTCGTGGTGGTATGACTAGTCATGCAGCCGTAGTTGCTCGTGGTATGGGTGAATGCTGTGTTTCAGGTTGTGGCGAAATTGCTATGGACGAAGCAAATAAGAAATTTACTCTAGCTGGTAAAACATTCCATGAAGGAGATACAATCTCAATTGATGGAACAACTGGAAAAATCTATGATGGTGTAATTCCAACCGTTGATGCTGTAATTGCTGGTGAATTCGGTCGTGTTATGGAATGGGCTGATAAGTACCGTAAATTAGGAGTAAGAACTAATGCTGATACTCCAAAAGATACTGCTAAAGCAATTGAACTAGGTGCAGAAGGTATTGGCCTTTGTCGTACAGAACACATGTTCTTTGATGAACAAAGAATATTCAATTTAAGAAAAATGATTCTTTCGGAAACAGTTGAAGATCGTACTAAATACTTAGATTTACTTATACCTTATCAAAAAGGTGACTTTAAAGCTATGTATAAGGAACTAAAAGGTTTACCAATGACAGTTCGTTATTTAGATCCACCTTTACATGAGTTTATTCCAAAAACTGATGCTGAGATGAAAGAATTAGCTGATGCAATGGGTGTTACTGTTGAACATGTTAAAGTAAAATGTGATGAATTACATGAATTTAATCCAATGATGGGACATCGTGGATGTCGACTAGCAGTAACTTATCCAGAAATCGCTCGTATGCAAACTCGTGCTTTAATGGAAGCTGCTATTGAAGTAGTGAAGGAAGACGGATACGAAATTGTTCCTGAAATAATGATTCCATTAGTTGGAGAAGTTAAGGAACTTAAATATGTTAAAGATATTGTTGTTGAAACAGCAGAAAAAGTTAAAGAAGAAAAAAACTCAAATATGGAATACCATATTGGTACAATGATTGAAATTCCAAGAGCAGCTATAACAGCTGACGAAATAGCTAAAGAAGCTGAGTTCTTCTCATTTGGTACGAATGACTTAACACAAATGACTTTTGGCTTCTCAAGAGATGATGCAGGTAAGTTCCTAAATTCTTACTATGACACTAAGATTTATGAAAATGATCCATTTGCAAAAATTGATCAAGTTGGTGTAGGTTCTTTAGTTAAAATGGCTGTTGAACTTGGTAAGAAAACAAGACCAAATATAAAATTAGGAATATGTGGAGAACATGGTGGAGATCCATCAAGTGTTGAATTCTGTCACTCTGTTGGACTAAACTATGTTTCATGTTCACCATTTAGAGTTCCTATAGCTCGTCTTGCTGCTGCACAAGCTGCTATTAAAACAAAATAATTAAACTGAAATTTAATTAAGACTAAGATACCTAATTTGTAAATCTTAGTCTTCTTTATTTGAAAATTAACTTTGGAAATAGAATTTTTTAAGTGCGTATGTTATAATTAAACTATAGGAGGATTATATGAAAAAGTTTAAATTATTTATGGCCATTGCCGTTGTATTTACAGCAACATTTATGACTGGATGTGAAAAGCCAAAAGATGATGTTAAAGAAAATACAGAACAAAAACAAGAAGAAAATACTGTTGCTCAAACTTTAGGCAGACAATTTGAGAGTGAAATAGAAAATGAAAAGGATATTGAAAAAGTTGCTAAAAAAATAGCTGAAAATGAAATCCTTGAAATAAGTGTTGATGCATCTCAAGTTAAGAGTGGAGACTACCTTAGTGGTTTCCAAAAAGAGATTAAAGATTTCAAAAATGCCTATGTAATTAGACCAATGATTGGAACTATTCCATTTATTGCTTATATTTTTGAAGTTGAAAATTCTAGCGAGTTTGCTGAAGAGTTAAAGTCTAGTGCTGATTTAAGATGGAACATCTGTACAGAAGCAGACGAAATGCATGTTGTTGTGCGTGGAGATTATGTCTTCTTTGTTATGTCACCAAAGAATTTTGAACAAGAAGAATAAACTTTATGAAAAATAAAAAAAGCATAATGGCTGTATCAGCCATGCTTATTCTGATTTATCACTTATGGATTAATATTACTAATTCAACTATTGAAGTATATTTAAGACAACTATGTGTTACTGGAGTAGATTTATTTTTCTTTGTTTCAGCATATTCAATTGCAAATAGAAAAAATATTAACTATAAAAGTTTTATAAGTAATAGATTTAAAAATATTTATTTTAAGTTTTTTATTTTTTCAATTATTGGAGCTTTTTATCTTAAATGGAGTTTAGAAAAATTTTTCAAAATTATTATTGGTATTCAATTAATTGAAAGAGGTGGAGGGTCATTTTTATGGTTTTTGCCAGGGGTAATGTTAGTTTATTTTATCTTACCTCTTTATAGAAAAATAGATGAAAAATATCCTAAAATAGTGCCTTTTTTTGCAATAATAATTTATTTATTAAGTTCCATTAGTCTTAGTTTATTTACAAATATTAAAGCACTATTTATTTTGCTAAATAGAATACCTATTATTTTACTTGGTTATTATTTTGCAAAATATAAAATAATTGAAAAGTTATCTAAAAATAAAAGTATTTATTTTTTAGTTTTAATTATTACGTTAATTAGTGGAATTTTAATTTCCTATTATGGTTATATAAATCACTTTAGAGTAGAATGGCTAAGAGATATATTATATATATTATTAATTCCTCTAAATATTGGTTTAATATTATTACTAAATAAAATAAATGAAAATAAAGTTATTAAGTTACTTAGCTCAATAACTCTTGAATTATATGCCCTTCAAATGATTTTTGGTTTTAAAATTGCCAATTACATTTATAAAGTGATTAATTTAAAATTATTAAGTAATATTATAACCATATGTGTGCTGATTTTATTTTCATTAATAGTTAATTACATTTTAAAAAAAGTACCAAAACTAGTTAGGAAAAACTAGTTTTTTTCTAAACAAATTTAATTTTTATCGTTCAATTTGCCTTTTTTACAGTTATTTAGTAAAATAACATAGAAATTATTAGTTAAAGGGATTATTATGGAAAAATTAGAAATAGAAATAGTTAAATTTTTAAATAAATGTGATTCAAACTTCAAAACTGGTATTTATAACTATAATGATGTAAAAAAAGCTCAAGAACTTTTATGTGAATTAAAAAAGAGTCCTAATCAAAAGAACGCCATTTATCGTGCATTTAAAGACAAGTTAGAAATAATTGTAGAGATGCATAATAGCATTGAAAATGAGTTTTTCTATTTTGATCAAAAAATTAGTATAGCCGATTATATAATCAGTATAATTAAAGAAAAAAGATTAGTCGATCCTAAACTTATTATTCGATTTGCTTACTTAGAATTGTGCAAGTATCTGTATTATGATATATCTTATACTAAAATAACTGATGTTAGTATCAAAGAAATAATTGTTAATACACCAGTTAATCCCAAAACCACAAAAATATTTTCATATATTGTTTGCAGTCAATGGTTACAATTACTTGAATATATTCTTGCTCCGTTTGGAATAAAAGTAAAAAAGATGACTCGAGAGGGAGAATATCATACTTGGGGAGAAATCGATTTAAATAATGGAGAAATTGTCATATTAGATGGAACAGACTATATAAATAGTTCAATAGATTTAAGTAACGCTAAATCAACAAGTCCAACAAAAGGTTTTATAGTTCTTCCAGACTCATACTCTGGTTTAAAATTTCAAGATTTATACAATAAAGAAAATTATAAAAATATATTAGCTGAAATTTCAAAATATTATGATATAAATCGAGAATTAGATACCAGCTTAGGGATTATAAAAAAAGGAGTTTATCCAATAGAAGAATTGTTAGATAATAATCCATTATTTAATCACACTAATAGTTGTATTCATAATACTGAGTATCTTAAAAGTTATCTTAAAAATGTAAAAAATTTTATATTAGAAAGACCAATACCTAAAAATATAGATGGTTATGAAATTTATGCATATTATCATATGTTCATTAAAAGACTTCCTAAAAATGTTCGAGGGAATATTTCTATGAAAACATTGTATGTTGATACTTATGAATATACTCAAACAAGATTGAGAAGAAAATACTTAAAGACGGATCGTGAATACTTAGAATACTTACAAGAACTAGTTTATAGTAGATATTATCACTATCTAAATAATAATATTGATAATAATTTTTTCTCTTCACTAAAAGACGGATCAATTTCGGGTGAAGAATTAACTTCTGAAATATTGAAACAAGAATTAAAAATAGCTGAAATAAATAGACGACTAAACCCATATTATGCGATAAATGAATTAGTTATTTACAGTCCTGAAGGAAATGAAGATGAAGAATTTTATCAATTATATGAACCAGCTGTCGGTAGAAAGACATTTGAAACTTTTGAATCCGAATTAGAGTATAAGAAATTAAATAGGATCATTTAACATATGGAAAAATTAATATATACTAAAAAATTAGAAGAGCAATTAAAAACTCAAACATGGACAGTTGAAAATGGTATTTTTGTTAAAAAGAATAAACATACCTCAAATATAGAAACTATTAATATAATTGATAAAAACTTAAATAAACTAAAACAGGAATATTATTCAATTGTTTGTTATTTATATGAATCAGTAATAGATGGCAAAATAAAAGCCTATGGTAGTCCATATTATGGTGATTATCAAGACTTTCAAAACTTATACAAAAATCCTTACATTGATAAAAGACAAATTTTAAATGAAGTTGTAGAAGCTATTTTTGGTCTTGAAAAGATTGGCATAAACTATATAGACATTCATGCTAGAAACATTATTGTTAAAGATAATCATATGCGTTTAGTCGATTTAGATGAAGCCTTACCACTAATATATAAAGAGAAAAAAGCTAATTTGCTTTTAAGTTTAATTATAGAAAGTATGCTTTTATATGATGTTAGAGAAGAAACTTGGGATTATTTAGAACCCATTAAAATGCTTTACAGCTTAGATAGTTTAAATTTGCTTTCAAAACAATTTATTAATGCTATAAACAAGGGGATAGATGATTCACTATTTTTATCTAAAGCTGATGAATTTATAACTGAATTGCTGGATGAGGAAAGAAATAATATAATAAGAAAAGAACTAAGATTAAAATATCCTAGGCATTATACTAAAAAGAAGAAGGGAATCGAACTAATTTGAATCAAATAACTAGTTCAAAGTACTTTCTTTTTTTATATTATAGAATATTTGACATTATTTGACTAAAACAACCCTTGCCAAATAGAAATAAAATAGAGTAGTATAGTAATCAATGAATTTAAAACATCAATACAAACAAATGTACATTTTTGATATTTTATATTTATAATAAATGTGATAAAATAAATTAAGGTGAATAAAATGAACTACATCAAAGGAAAATATAAGAATTCAATATATACATCAGAATCAGGATATACAGTTGGACTTTTTAGAGTTAAGGAATCCGATGTTGAAGAAGATGTTCAAAATAAAACTATAACATTTACAGGTTTTTTTCCTGAACTAAATACAGAGGATACTTATCTTTTTTATGGCAAATATATTTTTCATGAAAGATATGGTTATCAGTTTCAAGTTTCTGAGTATGAAAGAATTGAACCAGAAGGAAAAGATGCTGTGTTTGAATTTTTAAGTTCTTCATTTGTCAAAGGATGTGGTGAAAAGACTGCTAAAAAAATAGTAGAGACATTAGGTGATAATGCAATTTCTTTAATAAAAGAAGATAAGAATAATTTACTTAAATGTAAAATATCGCCAATTACTGCCGAAAAAATATATCATTCAATTATTTCTTACTATGATGCTGACGAAACCATTATTTACTTAAAGGGCCTAGGGTTTTCTGTAAAAGAAATAACAAGAATAATAAGTTTATATGGTACTAATGTCAAAAAAATAATTGAAAGTGATTTATACTCCCTTGTTAGTTTTGTTGATTTTAATAAACTCGATAAAATATATTTTAAAATTTATAATGAAACTAATGATATGCGAAAGAAAGCTTGTATTATTGAAGCAATGAAAAGACTTACATTTTCATCAGGGGACATTTATTCTTATAAAGAAGAGCTTTATGAATTTGTTTTAGCCGAATTTAAAATAGATTTGTATGATGTTTTTGACAGTGTTACAGAAGAAATAGCAAATCTAGGAGAAATCAAAATAGTTGATAATAAGTATTATTTAGAAAATAATTATCATGATGAATTATATATAAGAGATGCTTTATTTAAAATATATTCATCAGACACTAGAATGACTCATAATTTTAATAATTTTTTAGAAGAAATAGAAGAGGAATTTAATATTAAGTATAATGCAGAGCAGATAAAAGCAATAAAAGAATCTTTATTAAATTCTGTTACAATAATAACTGGTGGCCCAGGTACAGGAAAAACAACAATCATCAATGGACTTTTAAGAATGTATCAATATATGAATAATTTAACTGATTTACAGATGGGTAGAGAAGTAGCTTTACTTGCCCCAACAGGACGAGCTAGTAAAAGAATGAGTGAAACAACTAACTTTGGAGCATCAACGATTCATCGTTATTTAAAATGGAATCATGAAACAAAAGAATTTGGTGTTAATGAACTAAATAGGACTGAGCATAAATTTATAATAGTAGACGAAACTAGTATGATAGATAACGAATTAATGGCAAGTCTTTTTAGAGGGATACATCATAATATAAAAATTGTCTTTGTAGGTGATGAACATCAACTTCCATCAGTTGGACCTGGCAATGTCTTAAAAGATATAATTGCATCAGATATGCTTCCACATGTTCGACTATCAAATATTTATCGCCAAAGTGATAATTCTTATATACCTGTTCTCGCTAGTGAAATAAAAAATGTTGCCGATTATATTGATATTGACAATAAAAAAGATGATTATAATTTCATAGAATGCGATAGAAAAAATATAAAATCAATGTTAAAAAAAATTATAAATAGATGTATTGATAAAGGTATGGATGAAAAAGATATTCAAATTCTAGCACCAATGTACAAAGGAGAGAATGGAATAGATAATTTAAATGTTATTTTACAAGAATTATTTAATCCAACATCGCCAAAATTAAATGAAGTACACATTGGGTCTCTTATATATCGCGAAAATGATAAAATAATAAATTTAGTTAATAATATTGATCAAAATATTTTTAATGGGGATATTGGTTATATAAAATCAATTAATACAAACAAATCATCTGAGTTTATGACAATTGATTTTTATGGCAATCGAGTGACCTTAAAAAAAGATGAGGTGCCAACTATTAAGCATGCATATGCCATGAGTATTCATAAAAGTCAGGGAAGTGAATTTAATCACGTTATAATCCCTATGAGTCAAGAGTATAACCGAATGCTTTATAATAAACTTTTGTATACGGGTGTTTCTAGGGCAAAAAAGTCGCTTGTTATTATTGGAGATGCCAATGCTTTTATGTATGCTGTTAAAAATTCTTATAGTAAAGAAAGAAAAACGACATTAACAGAATTAATTGTGAATAAATTTAATTAAATTGGTCATACTAATAATGGAGTTGATACTATGAATAAGATAATGAATGCCTTAACTGTTACAACAACTCTTGGATGTGTAGCAGCAACTAGCTATTTAGTGATGAAAAATAAAAAGAAGAATATGTTAGACATTATTATTGAAGAAATAGAAACAATTAAATAATATTTTTTGAAAAACCTTTATTAGAAGGTTTTTTCTTTCCTTATAAATATTTACACATATAAAAACCTCGTTTCTATCTTATCCAAGAAACGGGGCATATTAAAAATCTTCGGTTATTTTAATTCTATGTAAAAAGATTTATTAAAAGCATGATCAACAATATCAAACTCTTCTAGAGTAGGCGTATTTATTAAATAAAACTTATGTAGTAAATTGTCTTTCTGTGTATCTTGGCTAACTGGATCATCCCAAGTTAAATCTAGGTGTAACCATTGATTATTTAATTTAACTGCATTCCATACATGAGTAGTGGAAGCAACCTTAAAATTATTTAAACCAAGTCTATCTAGAACCAAAGCCATAGCATCGGTATAACCCGAGCAAATTGCATAACCCTCAAACAAAACGCCATTTGCTTTAAAAGATTTATGAGTAGATTCTAAGCCTTTTTTTATTTCTTCTTCATATAATTCGTCATATCTAGTTGTATTAATAAAGTAATCATGAAAAGCATATATTATGTCTTCATCTTTCATTTCAGGAGTAACGATTTCGCTCCATAATTCATCTAGTTTTTTATTTATGACTATTATATCTTCATCAGTATATGTATAATCAACATTTACTGTAATTTCGCCAGCTGAATCATACTTAACTTTAAGCAATGTAAAATTATTAAAGGGAGAAACATAGTTACCCAAAGTAGTTAAAACTTCTTTATTATTTTTGTCACTAATTTTTATAACATCATTAACACAATCTTGATATTCAACGGGACAATAAAAAGTAAAATTTTGATATCCTCTATCTAAAATAGTATAAAAAATATTTAATAATTCTTGAAAATTATAAGGAACAAAGTCATCAGTAACTTTAACAAACTCATATTCCTGGTTTTTAGCATAATTATTCTTTTCTGGTAAAACTACAGTTTGAGAAGCATAAAAGTAAGAGTTAATTGTCTCAGTTATTTCCGGAAGCTTAACAACAGATGCACCTAATATTATCAAACATATAACAATGGTAAAAAGCCTTTTCATTATATCACCTAATATAATCATATCAATTTGCATAAAAAAAAGAAATGATTATTTACTCATTTCTTTAACTTTTTTATTTAATCTTGACTTTTGTCTAGCACAAGTATTCTTTTTTACTAATCCTTTAGAACAAGCTTTGTCTATATCAGCTATAAAAGTTTTAAGTTCTGCACTTGCAAGTTCTGTATCTTTTGCTTTAATAGCGTTTTCACATCTCTTAATTGAATTTTTTACTCTAGCAGCATAAGTATTATTTGCTATTGTTTGTACTTTATCAGTTTTTATAGATTTTTTAGAACTTTTAATATTAGCCATTATTCTCGCTCCTTCCTTAAATACATCTAAAATTTTATCAAAAATAATGATAAAAAGCAAACCTTTTTAGTAAAAATACGTATAAATTTATAAATAAAGTGGAAATATTAAAAAATAAACAATATTTATTAAAGAATATTAACAAAAAAGAATAAATATAACAAATTGTTAACTATAACTTGCAATTTATGCAAAAAAGTTATATTATAAGCAACCAAAGAGGTGGGGTTTATGATAAGCACAGAATTTGAGTGTTCAATTCTTGACTATAATATTGAAGAATTCAAAGAAAAACTAAAAAAGTTAGGCATTAAACTTGTTAGTGAAGATTATCAAAAAAGATATGTTTATGATTTTGAACCAATTAATCCAAATTCTTGGATACGTCTTCGAACTAACGGAGAAAAGACAACACTGGCTGTAAAAGACATAAAAGATAAAAATGCAATTGGTGGAACATCAAAACTAGAAGTAACAGTAGAAAGTTTTGCGATCACTAATGAAATATTAAATAGAATGGGGTTTCATCCAAGAAATTATCAAGAAAATAAAAGAGAAGAGTATAATTACAAAGATGTAAAACTAAAAATTGATTATTGGCCACAAATACCTCCTTATATCAAAATAGAAGGTAAGAATGAAAAAGAAGTTTTAAAAGCAATAGAAGAACTAGGTTTAAGTAATGAAAAAATAACAACGCTTGATGTTGAATCAATATATAAACAAGTATATAATATTGATTTGCTTAATATAAGGGAGCTTAGATTTTAATGAAAGTATGTTGGAATTTAACAAACCTTTGTGATGAAAATTGTTTTTATTGCTTTAGAGACCTTTTAGAACGTCCTCGTCCTTTAGAGGATAATCTAGTAATTATAAATAAATTAAAAAATCTTGGTGTAACAAGAATAACCTATGCAGGAGGAGAACCATTAATATATAAAAATTTGGCAAGTCTTCTTGCTTATTCCAAATCACTAGGAATAAGTAATGCCTTAATAACTAATGGTAAAAAATTAACGGTTGATAATCTTGGTGAATATTTATGTAATGTTGATAAATTAACTTTTTCAATAGATTCGCCTAATGAATATATTAATACAACAACAGGTAGAGGAGTTGATCATTATAAACATATTAAGGAACTTTTACCATTTATAAAAGAAAAATATCCTAATCTTATACTTGAAGTAAATACAGTCGCTACAAAAGATAATTTAAAAGAACTTGATTATATGTTCGAAGCATTGGGTAGTGAAATATCATTCTATGGTTTAAAAAAGTGGAAGATATCAAGATTCTGTCCTTTAAGGGGTTATGCTAGAGAAAGAAAAAATATTCTTAATTTATCTGAAGAAGAATTTTTAGATGTTGAAAAGAATTACAGTGGCTTAGTAGCACCATTCGAAATATCTGTAAGAAATACAGATTCTATTGAGGAAAATTTAATAATATCACCAAAAGGATCATTTAAAACAGCTTTAAATAACGAAGAGATAGTTTTAGTTGAAGATATTGTTAGTAAACCACATCTTGTAATAAAAAGAGCGCTTGAATTAGGAGGATATCATGTACAATAGTAATTTAAACTTAAATCTTTATAAAATGTTTTATGATGTTGCACAGTATGGGTCTGTTTCAACAGCTTCTAAAAATCTTAATGTAAGTCAACCTGCCATTTCAAGATCTATTAAAAGACTTGAAGAGGATTTAGATGTTACCTTATTTTATCGTACACTTAATGGTATGATTCTTACAGAAAAAGGGCGTGAATTACTTACGTTTGTTGAAGAAGCTTGTAATAGTTTAATTATTGGTGAAAGAACAATGATGGAAACAAACAGTTTAGTAAAAGGTAAGCTTGCTATAGGCGTACCTTATTCAATAGCTTCATTTTATTTAATAGATAGATTAAAAAAATTTCATGAAAATTATAAAGATATTGAAATTTCATTAATTAATAGACCAACAAATGAATTAATTAAGCTTCTTGAATGTCACGAAATAGATATAATCATTGACTTATCTCCCATTCAAATTCACGAGAAAGAATTGCACATTGAAGAACTAATTCACTGCCACTATGGTTTTGTTGCAAGAAGTGATGCCAATATTAATGTTAATAAACTAAGTGATTTAGAAAATTATCTTGTCTTATTGCCAATCGAAAAAAGTTATAAAAGACAAAGATTAAATGAAGTTTTAATTGATAGTGGAGTAAATCTAACTAACACTATTTCAATGGAAAGTAATGAAATGATAAAAGAAACAATTAAACAAGGCAATGCAATTGGCTATGTTTTACTAGATTCCGTAGAAAAAGAATTAAAGAATAATGAATTTAAAGAAATACAGATTGAAAAAAATTTACCATATGCTACAATTAACTTAGTTTATATTGATAAATACTTAACAAAAGCTCCAAGTGTATTCATAAATGAGTATTTAAAAAAGATTGATTATTAACAATTATGCATAGATACTATAACATAATGTTATAGAGTTGTTTAAAAGTTATAATACTCATTCAAAATTGGCATTTTACAAATAATTATATATGTAATAATATATATCTACAACTTGAAAAGGGAGAATCTCTTTCAAAGAGAATTATTCATTCAATTAATTTAAAACTCTTCTCAAGTATAAAGAATAAAAAGGAAAAAAAGAATAAAATGGGGTAAATTAAGGTATCAATTGTTGATGTAGCTTGTTGATAGTCAAAAAAACCAATAAAATAATAATTTCTTAACTACAAAAACAAACCATATAAACATTTCAAAGAATGCAAAGATAACTTTGCAGAATACACTATTCTTTGAATCTCTAAAATCAATATCTTAACTATGTTAACAATTGATATATGATATTGATTAGAATAAAAAGGTAATATAAAAAAGAATAAAAAGGGAAAAGTAGAAGTTTTAACTTCTACTTTTTTTGTTCTTTTAATATAGTTAAATAGGTGATATAATGAAAAAAATATTATTGTTACTTGTTTTATTGCTGCCAACATCTGTTTTTGCTCTTGAAACTAATGCAAAATCTAGTGTATTAATAGAAACAAGTTCAATGACTATTTTAAGTGAACAAGATAAAGATGTTGAGTTACCTCCTGCTAGTATGACAAAAATGATGACACTTCTTTTAGTTCTGGAAAGATTAGATGATAATAAAATATCTTTAGAAGATATGGTGCCCATAAGCAAAAATGCTAGTGCTATGGGTGGAAGTCAGGTTTACTTAGAAGAAGGAGTATCCTATAAACTCGAAACTCTTTTAAAATCAGTTGCTATTGCATCTGCGAATGACTCAGCTGTTGCTTTAGCTGAATATATTGCTGGCTCTACAGGAGAATTCGTAAAACTCATGAACGAAAAAGTAAGTCTTCTTGGGCTTAAGCATACGAATTTTAAAAATGTTCATGGTCTTGATGAAGAGGGGCATTACTCATCATCTTATGATATGGCAATTATTGGTTCCGAACTACTTAAACATGAAAGAATTTTAAATTACACTAAAATATATGAAGACTATGTTGAACATCCAAACGGAAATAAAACTTGGATAGTTAACACCAATAAACTTATTAATTACTACGAAGGAGTTGATGGGTTAAAAACGGGATTTACAAATAATTCGGGATATTGTATAACTGTTACAGCGAAGCGTGGTAATATGCGACTTATATCTGTTGTTATGGGAGAAAGCGATAATAAAATAAGAAACCAAGATATAATGACTTTACTTAATTATGGATTTTCTAATTTTAAATTAGAAACAGTAGTAGACCCAAATGCTAATTTAGGTACAGTTGAAATCAAATTTGGTAAAAAAGAAAAAGTCAAAGTTAAGCTAAAAAGTGATGCCGTCGATTTAGTAAATATTCAAGAAAATAATAACTATTCTTATGAGGTACTAAAAAATAAAATAAAAGCTCCAATTAAGAAGGGTGACGTTGTTGGTAAAGTTAATATCTATGCCAATGATACGAAAGTTAATGAAATTGACTTAATAATAGATGAAGATATAAATAAGGCAGATATCCTAACACTTCTTCGGAGAAATCTAAATAAACTACTAAAAGGGGCAATTTAAACTCTAAAGTTTTAGAGTTTTTATTGTGCAAAGAATTTCTTGATGATATAATTAATTTTAGGAAGGTAGGATTTATGAAAGTAGAATTAATTGGAGCTATAGACTTTAAAAAGTTAGCTTCATTCTTGGATAAAAGGGTTGGCGAAATAATAGAAGATAGTAATTTATTAAATGATTATCTTGATGTTTTAGAAGAAAATAATGATTCTAATGTGGATACTTATATTAAATTACTAGATAACATCATTAATTATCTAGAGAATAATTCTCAAGGAAAACAAATACCTATAATGACTAAAATTTTAAATGCTGTTACTTCAAATCAAAGAAAAGATATTTTAAGTGAAGTAAAGGCATTTAAAGAAGATTTAGCAAAAGGCAAAAAAGATGTAAAAAAAGATTTTCATAGATTAAGAAAATTAGTTGATGAACAAATAAAAGGACTTGAAACAATAAGGCCAGAGGTTGTTGATTATACTGAAAAATTAGAAACAAAAAGAAGAGCAGAAATTGTTGCCACTGCTGGTAAATTATCAAGGTTTGATGGAACAATATTTGACATACTAGAAATTGTTTCTGAAGAAAGTTTAGAAGAAAATTGTTCGTATGCAAACTTTGTTTCAGGTACTTTAAAACATGACTCAATAAGTGATCATGACTATGTTGTTTTTGGTTTACAAGATATATCAATTTTAATTGAGCAAATTATAATAGCTGAAAGATTTTCATCATTTACAATTAAATCAAGAAGATTAGTAGATTTTTCCGAAGTTGGGTACTATGTACCAGATTTCCATGATAAGGATGGAAATGTTCTAAAGGATAATAAAAAAGCTAAAGAAAAATATATAAAAGATATGGATTACTTATTTAATAAATATTCTTTCTTTGTTAGTAATGATATTCCACTAGAAGATTCACGTTATGTATTACCATATTGTTATCATTCAAATATCATAATGGGTGTTGATGCTCATGTATTAAGAGATATGATTATTAAGTTTACAAAAACTAAATATGCTAAAATTCAAGAGGTACGTGAATTTGGAGAAAGATTATATGAAATTGCAAAAGAAAAAGTTCCATATATTATTCCAGCAATTGATAAAGTAAAACCAGATTATGAAGATTCTGTCGGCGACTTTATTAGAGAAAAAAGAGATGAATTTTCTCCAAATAAAGGCTATAAAGTTATAGATAAACCTAAACTAATTGCAAGATCTAATGATGTTGATGATACAATTTTAATATCAGGTATTATGCGTTATACTCAGTACAGTTATGACGATGCAAAAGCACTTTATGAAGAAGCAGTAAATAATGATCCAAGTTTTAAAGAGGCACTAATGCGACTTATCTTCTTTAAAGGAGATCAAAATGAACTAGCGCAAATATCATTTGAATTCCAAATCGGTATATCTTTCGCAGTTTTGACCCATTATACAAGACATAGAACTCATCCAATCATGGTGCCAGACTTTTTCCCATTACTTGATATATATCAATTCATAGTTCCACCTACGATAGAAAATAATGAAGAACTTAAAGATAAATATGTTGATATATTTACTATGAATGAAATAAATCGTAATTATATGAGAGACGAATATGGTATACGTGATGAAGATTTAGTTTACTATACACTAGCAGGTAATAGAGTTAATATAGTTACAAGGTTTGATGGTAAAACATTTACTCACATTGATGCTTTAAGAGAATGTAATCGAGCTCAATGGGAATCACGTGATATTGCTTTAGGATGCCACGAAGAAATAAGTAAACTAGAAGATGCAAAACTTTATTCTAGCTTAATTGGGTCAACATGTGAAACACAAGATTTATGTCGAGAAGGAAAGCAATGTTGTGGTAAAATTTATGAATTAAGACAGTCCAAAGAGGATAATAAATAAATTATCTTCTTTTTTTTGACAAGAAAATTATAAGTAATGTTGTTAAATATAAGAAAAGATAGATAATATAAAAAGTAATGCAATAGAAAATGAAGACTCTGTCACTAAACAGGAATATAATCCTGAGACTTATGAAACAATAGAAATAAGTCATGTAGGCTATACAATATATATTAATTCCGATGAAAAAATAAAGGCCAATGAAAATAGTGCAGCACTTTTTTATGGTTTTCAAGACTTAAAAGAAATAGAAAATATAGGGGACTTAGATACGTCAAATGTAACAAATATGTCTTATATGTTTGATGGTTCTATTGAATTAACTACATTAGTTATAATGTGCCAAATACAGTAACCGTTAAATTAAAAGATTTAATAATTCAAAATGGATACTTGCTTTAATCGAAGATAACCGTCCAGCCGCTTAGGCAATTGAGAATGTAATAATCAAAGAAGCTTAATGCTTCTTTTTAAATGCTTTATTATGTGTTATTATATAATTGGTGATTTTATGAATACAAAAAAACGCTTTTTTGCTTTTCTTTTAGATATGTTTTTAGTACTTATTTTAGCAACATCTTTATCTAATTTAGATTATTTAAATCCTTATAAAGACAAATATGAAAATGCTATAAAAAAATATAATGATGCTATGAGCGAATATGGTGAGGTATTACTTACAACAAACTCTAAGAATTCTTTAAAAGATACTTTAAACTTTTTAAAAGATAAAATGATTCCGCCTATGATGGAAGTTTCAAAATATAATCTTTTTAATTCTTTATGGTATTTAATTATATTCTTCTTATATAATGTTTTATTTGCCTACTATAATGGCGGACAAACATTAGGTAAAAAAGTATTTAAAATTAAAGTTGTAGATAAGGGTGAGGATAAAGTATCCTTTAAAAATCTTACTTTAAGAAGTTTATTTAATGGATCATCTTTATTCTTTGGTGTAAATATTATCGTTATTATAAGAATTCTAATTAGTCTCATACCAAATGAATTTGCCTTCATGTTTCTTATTTATTTAGTCGAAATAATATCAGTGATATACGAAGTAATCGTTCTAATAAGTTTATTTACAAGTAAGGGTGCAACGTTAACAAATGATATAATTGCTAAAACAGAGGTAATAGAAGTTAAATAGTAATGTACAAAATACTAATATATGCTATAATAATCACAGTGGGAGAGGGATAAATCATGACTGTTACAAGAAGTGAACTAAGAGAAAAAGTTATGACAATTTTATATCAAATATCTTTATATAAAACTAATAAAATAGAATATGATATTGATCGCGTTATTGAAGAAAATGTAGAAATCTCAAATGAATTCGTAAAAGAGATTGTTTATGGAGTTATTACTTATAAAGATACATTAGATAAAATTGCTAATGATAATTTAAATAATTGGACAATTGATCGTCTTGACGGAGTTGGTCAAGAGATTTTAAGAATGGGTATATATGAAATGAAGTATACAGATACGCCTGATTTAGTCGTAATTAATGAAGCAGTAGAGCTTGCTAAAAAATTTAGTGATGATTCTGTTAGAAAAATGATTAACGCCGTTTTAGATAAACTTATAAATCAAGAGTAAAAATTTTTATAAAAGGTAGTTGGTTAGTAATGAAAAAAAGAACAAAAAAGAAACTTATTTTAGATGAAAAAACTTTAGATCTTTATAATAAATTATCTTTTGTTTGTGGACTATTTTCCATCCTACTTACTCCAACTGGAGTATTTGGAATTATCATTGGTTTTCTTGGAATATGTTTAAGTGTTACATATTACACGGAGACAAAGAAAATAAAATTAGGATATATATTTTCTATTATTGGTTCATTGTTATCAGCTGTATTTTTAGTTATAAATCTATGTTTATTTTATGGAATATAAAAAACTGTTTAATACAGCTTTTTTTGTGGAAAAATAATTAACTTCTTTTCTGCTACTAACTTCTTTTTTGTTAAATATTCACGGTAAGTTTTTTGTCCCGCTTCATATAATTCATCAGTAAGCTCGCCATTAATATTATAAACCATTTCAACATATCTTGTATTTTCAAATATGGTGTCTTCCTGCACATTTTCTTCATCTGTTTTATTTCGAATCTGATCTCCTGTTTTAACATCAATAAATACTCCATCAACAAATATTGCTAACCTTCTTTTGTCTTCCATATCTAAATCCACATAATAAACTGTATCATTATCTAATTCAAACATTGAGGTATCACATACAAAGAAATTCTCTTTTGGTAGTATATTATCCATAACAATCTCTTCCTTTTCTCGCATATTATAACATAAGTGTAAAGTATGTGCATATTATTTACTATGAAAATTGCATAAACATATATTACGTGTTATTATATACGGCAAATTTAATGGGAGGTTAGTAGTTATGAAAATATTGAAAATTTTTAAAAAGGTATTAAATAATATAAGAAAAAAGATAAATATATTTTTATATGATAAATTTACTAAATATGTTATAGACTATAAAAAAGAGGGAGAATATTTGAGAATATTTACAAATTTTGGTGATTCAAGAATAGTTTTAAATACCGAAGAAAATCAAACTAAATTAAATCAAATAATAGTTAAAAATAAACTTGAAATAGCTAAAAAAATAGATGAGTATGAGAAAAACAGTCAAGAGAGATTCTTTGTCCTAATCTTAAATATAATGTTACTTGGTATTTCAGGAATTTTTGTACCTTTAACCTTTTTTATCGGTAGCTACATAGTTTTTATATTATCCATCTTCTTGTTTTCTTTTTTATCTTTAGCAGTATCAATTATTACTGTAGATTACTATGTTTTAATTGAGGAAATAATGAATTTAAAAAATATTACAGGCTATAAAAAAGAAAATGAATTTAACTTACCAAAACTTAATATAAAAAGCCTAAAAAACGAGATAAAGTAATTATACTTTATTTTTTTACGTGATATAATTTATTTATGGAGAAGTATATGAAAAAAATAACTTATATAATACCTTTAATAATCTGTATTTTTACAACTTCTTTTTTTGTTAATAAAGAAGAAAAATACTTTACGCCAGAAAACGATTTAATTAGTAGGCAAGAAGTGGTTAATGAGCAAATAAAAAAGTATCTTAAAGAAGAAATAAATACCATTGATAATCCTAAAATTATAAATAACCCTTATGAAATTAGTCCTTTAACATCACTAATAATCTTTAAAACTCCAACCCTAACTCAGATAAGTATTTTTTTAAATAATGAATTGATTAACACGATAACCGAAAAAGAATTTTTAATTCCCGTTGTCAATTTAATTGAAAACTATAATAATAAAATAGATTTAGTAACCAATAATAAAAAGTATACTTATTTTATAAAAACAGATAAGATTAATACTGAAAAAATTGTAACATCAGGTACTTATCCTAAAAATATTTTAGCATCGGGTACAAAGATGAAACATTTTATAATGAATCCCAAAGGAGAACTTATTTGGTATTTAAACTTAGATTCACAAGGTCTAATTGAACCAATAGATGAAAATACTTTTTTAATTGGTGTAGAAGAAAGTGAATACGCATCAAACACCTCTGATTTTTCTGGGATATATGTAGTTGATTATTTAGGAAAAATTATAAAAAGAATTGATACTCCCTATAAATATCATCATGAAATACTTAATATTGGCTCTAATCATGTATTAGTATTAGGTACAAAAAATAAACCAATGGACCTAGTTTATGAATTAGATTTAGAAAGTGGGGAAGTAGTTAAAGAAATTGATATCTATGATATACTTGGGGAAAATGAAACTATTAAAAAATATCTTAATTCACTAGAATATGGAGTATTTACTAATTCTATTGATTACAAAGATGGTCATCTACTTTTGTCCCTACGTAATATTAATACAATATTAGAAATAGATTATAAGCAAAATATAATAAATTATGTTATTTCCAGTGATAAAGTTATCAAAAAGAATTTAAGTAAATACATAGTAGATATAGAGGAAAAAATGTTTGGTCAACACAATATCAAATATATAAGTAAAAATATACTTAGTTTTTATAATAACGGCTATGACCATAGCAAAACTAATACAAAAAAAACTGCATCTGGGTTAGTAGTAAAAGTTAATAAAAAAGCTGAAATTTTAGAAAAATATACATTTGAAGAAAAGTATTCGTACGCTTTTGGAAGCATCTTAAAAGATAATGATTATACTATTGTAAATTATCCTTATATGTATGATAAAACTCCTGATAATCCTCTAACTTATAATATGTATTATTCCAACATAGTAGTTTATGATCATGAAAAAAAACTAAAAACAATAAAAATTAATGATACTATTTATAAAGCAAAAACATTTAATATTAGTATACTAAACAATTATGAATTAAAAAACTATGAATACCTTAATAATGATATAAAAGAAACAAAAGAAAAA
>CAJUMA010000002.1:32281-97110 GCA_910587065.1 uncultured Bacilli bacterium
AAAGAAATATTTAAGTTAAAAACAATGTTAGATAAAGAAAATATACCTTATGAAGTAAAGCTAACAAATAATTCTATTGAGTTAATGATAGATAATAGAATACAGGATATAGACATACTTTTTGCAGGTAAAAAAAACTATTTAATTCCTTACCGTAATACAAAAACCTTTTTTAAGGTTAATCAAGGGCTATATACTATCTATATAAAAATAAATGGTAACTATTATAAATATCCCGATAAAGTAAAATTTTTTTGACAAGATTAGTCTTTTAATATATAATATGACCCCAAGAAAAGGGGGATTTTTTGTGGATAAATATGCATCAAAATTGAATAATTATTTAATTAGATATAAAAAGGCCATTGCGGGGAAATATTTAGATTTTTGTACACTTTTAGAAAATCACAATATAACTAAAGAAGAATTTGATACAGCAGCGAAAAAAGTTAATTACTTTAATCGAGTTGCTGGTAATATAAAATTTTTCTTCCAAGATGAATGTATAGATATTTTCAACTATTTCTATGAATTAAGTCTTCATCTTTTAGATCCCACATTCACAGAAAAAGATAGCTATAATATTCTAAGGTTTGCTATAATTAAAAACTATAAAAACTCTTTATCCTTACAAAATGAAATGATTAATCTAGAAGCTTTATTAAAACATAAATTTAAAACCTTTAGACCTTTTCAAGTACAAATTTTGTTTGAAAACGGTAGATTAAAAGAACTTTTAGATGGAACAGCAAAAGATATAACAGAAAGGGAAATTTCCTTTTTAGACGAACTTGCCGAAAATGAAGATGAATTTGATATATCTATTGAAAACTTTCGAATAAAAATAAAAACAGCCTATAAATGTATAGATAAATTTGAAAGTATTTTCGATATTTTTAAGCTAAAGAAGTCCCTTGAGGATTTGGGAGTCTGCGATGAATGTTTAAAAAGAGTCCAAAAATACCTTGATTCAAAATTAAAAAATTATCAAGAAAAGAGAGAAAAAGAAGAATTAAGGGAAATTCAAAAAATGAAGGAAAGTGATACTATGAAATTAATTGAAAAATATTTATTAACATTAGAAGATATAAAAGAATTTGTATCTGAAGAAGAAAAAAAAGAAACAATAGAGAGAATAGAAGAAAAAACCAAGAAAATAGAGTTTGAAGTTACTGGGTATGAGTTAGTCAATGAAATAACAGGAAAAGTAGCTAGGGATGAATTAAATCTCTTAATAACTTATTTTAGTAAATCAGAAGAAGAATGCTTAAATAGTAATATACTTTTCCGTAATTTTGCTTTAGCCTCAGAATATATGAGAAGTGTTTTTGGTGTTAAGACTATGGATGCTTATCAATTAATTGCAACAATGGTTAGAAGAAATCATAAAATAACAGAACATTCTGAAAGTAAATTAGTGTTTGATCTTGAAGCCGTAAAGAGAATAGACTTTAAAACAATGACACAAGAAAGAGTATTAGAAATATTTAAAGATGAAGTTACTTTAGCAAGATATGTTAAGGGAGAAAATTTAACAGAAGAAGAACAAGAGCAAAGAAAAGAGATTGGGTCTCATTTAGATGAACTAATTCATGACTACAAAGATTATTGTAAGCATAATGATGCTTTCTATAAAAACTTTGTTCAATTTTTCCCAAATATTACATTAGAAAACATTATTGATGGACTTAAAGAATTAAAGTGGTTAGGTGTTAATGATGATTTACTTGCTAATCTTAAAAGGTCATTTATAAGTATCTTTCGAGCAAATATTCATAAAAGTATGGACATTTTTGATTTAGAATTAAACCATGTTTATTTAGAAATTCTTATCGAAGATGAAAAGGAAAGAGAAAAAATCGAAAAAGAATTACTAGCCCATAATACTTTAGTAAATTCAAAGAAAGAAAATGCAAGCAAGGTAGCATCGCCTAAGGCAACTATTCAAACACCAGTTAAAATTTACTTAACCGAAAAGGAAGTAAGAGAATTAAATAAATATATTCGTGAATTTTATAACACTTATCATGCTAAGATTGTTAAACTACCAAATTATGAAGAGCTACTTAACTGTATAGAAAAAATGGAAGAGCTAGAAGAAGACTTTTATGCTATAGCAAGATTTATTGATCTAGCTTTAACGGATATTTTTAGTCTTAAAGAGGCAAATTATTTAAACAAATACGATGAATTAATTTGCCTAATAGGATATTTAATTAAATATAAAATTCCACGTGATAAGATAGATACATTAATAAGACTCTATAAGAAATTAAAACCTTGCAATAGTGATTTAGTTGAATTCTTAAAAGATAGCCTTGATGAGATAAGAACTTATGATGAACCATTAGCTGAAGATACTGAAATGTTACTTTCTGAACTTGAAATATCTTCAAAAGAAGATTATGATGCAACTATATCCTTACTGGAAGAAATAATGGCAAGTTTAGGGAAGTTCAATTTAAGAACCGATTATGAATATAAACTAGGATTAGAAAAATTAGGTGGATAATCCACCTTTTTTTATGTTATAATTTTTTTAAGGTGATAACATGAAAAGTAAAAATGTAGTTATAATTGGTTTAATTCTTATTATCCTAACTGTAAGTGGTTGTTTTTACTATTACAAAATCGATAAAAACTTGCCAACATTTGCTGAAACAAAAAAGGTAAAAGAAGAATACGAATCCCTAAATGGGACTGTTAGGGAAAGTGATGGAGCAACATATCAAAAAATAAAAGTTGATGCAACTATTGAAATAGATAGTTTAACGGCAACTGAAGCATCGAAATTTATTAAAGAAGAGTCTGGCATACTATTTATTGGAGCTCCTTGGTGTCCATGGTGCCGCAATGCTTTACCAGTGTTAATGGATGTTGCTCGTGATAATAATTTAGTTATAAAGTATTTAGACTTAACAGATGTTCGCAACGTTTATGAGATAAAGGATAAAAAACTTGTTAAAACTCAAAAAGAGGGCGATGGCTATAATGAATTACTTGATGCTTTAGATGAAGTATTAGGGGATAAGACTTATACTTTAAAAGATGAAGAAGGGAAAGTTTATGATACAAAAGAAAAAAGAATATATATTCCTACCACTATTGCAGTAAAAAATGGAAATATTGAAGGAACTCATGTTAGCACAGTAGAACTTAATGAAAATCAAACTAAATATGATGCCTTAGAACAAAATCAAATAATAGAACTAAAAAATATTTATCAAGATTTAATAAATAAGACAAAGGGATTAAATGTTTGTTCTTCTGAAAGTGTTTGTGATTAACATTAAAAAAATAGGAGCGATAATATGAAAAAGTTTTATAACAATCGAGTACTTACAACATATTTTATTATTCAGCCCATTATAGATATTATAACAGGTCTAATGAAATATTATTTTGATCTACCTTTATCACTTGCTATGATAGTCCGATTCATGTTTATTCTTTATTGTGGATTATATTTAATAGTAAGCAAGAATAAGAAAGTATATGCTTTTTTTGGCATTTGCTTTGCCTATTTTCTTGTAAGTATAGTAGGTAACTACATAATAAAAGATAATTTTAGTATAGTACATCATGCTTATAATTTATTTAGACTTATTTATTTTCAAATAGTGTTATTGTTTTTCTATTTATATTTAAAAAAACATAAAAGTATAGATAATCAAACCTTCACTAAAATGGGTTTTATTGTTGGTATTTCTTTACTAATATCTTTACTAACTAAAACATCATTTTGTTCCTATGATGAATTTGAAAATTGTCTACCTAAGGGATATTTAGGATACTTTTTTTCAGCAAATGAGTATGGGTCAATTCTAATTGCTTTACTAGGGTACCAAATGATTGAATTTATAAAAAAGAGAAAACTAATTAATTTAGTTGTCCTTTCTATGCTAGTGTTATTCTTAAGTTTACTGGGGACAAAGACAAGTTTTATTGGTTTATTTGGTTTATTTTTTGTTTATATAATTTATTATTTAATAACAGCAATTTTTATAACACCTGAAAAAAGAGATTATAGAGGGGCAGTAGTTGTTATGTTTTTAATAATCGTTTTAGTTGGTGTAAACATAAAAAGACTACCAGTATACAATAATTTATATGAGATATATTTTGGAACTCTTGAAACTAAGACAAATGAAAATCCTGAAATAAATGATAAAGATTTAAAAAAGGAAGTAAATAATTATCTCGTTTTTAGTGGCAGAAATGACTTTATTGCTGTAAATAAAGAAATATATAAGAATGCTCCATTATTTAATAAACTATTTGGTATAACAGATCAAGGAAACTATTATAATGAGCAATTAGTTAATCATATTAATGAAAGAGATTTTCATGATTTATATATGATTTATGGAATTGTTGGCCTTATTGTTGAAAGTCTGTTACCTTTATATCTTGGAATTAGGCTTCTTAAAAAGTTAAATAAAAATGTTAAATTACTGCTAAATGATGAAATAATTATTTTAGGTATTACTTTAGGACTATTACTTATGGTTTCTTATATGGCAGGTCACTCTTTAATGCATCCTGCAGTGGCGTTTTACATTGCTTATATTATAAATGATTTATTAAAGAAAGTGGCTGTATCATGAATATTGGTTTAGTTATTGTAAATTATAATGATTCTGATAACACTATCAAGTTAATTAAAAGTGTATCAGCCTTTAAAGTTATTAAAAGTATAGTAGTAGTTGATAATAATTCATACACGAGTGAACTAAACAAGTTAAAAAAGCTCAAAGAAAAAAAATTAACAATTATTGAAAATGATAATAATTATGGTTATGCTTATGCTTTAAATATTGGTGCTAAGTATATTAATGAGACTATCCAAGATGCACTTATATGTCTGTCTAATACCGATATTCATGTCGCGAATGAAAAAGTACTTATTTCTATGGCTAATAATATAAAAAACGATGTCGTGTGCGTTATGCCTAAAGTTAAAGAAAATAATAGTTTTAAATATGGTTGGAAGTTAACAAGTGCACTATCTGATTTAAAAGCCAATATACCTTTAATTAATAGATTATTTCGAAAAAATATAATTGATTATCCTGAAGAATATTTTAAAGACAATAGAGAAGTAGATGTTATCTATGGGTGCTTCTTTATGATTAAAGGGAGTACTTTAGAAGAAATAGGTTACTTTGATGATAAGACATTTCTTTACTTTGAAGAATATATTCTTGCAAGGAAACTAAAGAGTCGTAATTTAAAAAGTATAGTTGACACAAGTGTTTTTGTTGAACATATTCATAATGCAGTAATTGGAAATAATATAAGCATTAGAAATAAATACAAGATTTATAAAAAAAGTCAATTATATTATGAAAAGAAATACAACAAGGCAAATATATTTGAAATGACTATTTTTAGATTATTTTATTTAATAAACTTAATACCTTATGAAATAAAAAATATTTTAAAAAAATGATTTAATCTTTCAAAACACTTTTTGTGGGTGTATAATATTTTTTAAACATTACATAAATGTTTTCAGGAGGTTTGTAGTTTATGAAATATTTAATAACAGGATGTTCTGGGCAAGTCGGGTATGACTGCTTTAGAGAAATAGTTTCTCGAGGAAACAATGATGAAGTTTTAGCACCTGAACACGAGGTCCTTGATATAACTAATCGCGAGAGTACACTTAAATATATCAAAGATACTTGCCCTGATGTCATCATTCACTGTGCTGCATATACTAATGTTGATGCAGCCGAAAATGATTGCCATACTGCATATGATATTAATGTAAATGGTACTCAAAATATTAAAGATGGTGCTTCACTAGTAGGTGCTAAACTTATTTATGTAAGTACAGATTACGTTTTCGATGGAACTAAGGATGGCATTTATGAAATGTGTGATGAAGCAAAACCAATAAATGTTTATGGGCAAACAAAACTATTGGGAGAAGAAATAGTACGTGAGTATTCTAAGTATTTTATTGTTCGAACTTCATGGGTGTTTGGAGTCTCTGGTCGTGGGAACTTTGTAAAAACAATGTTAAGACTCGCAGAAACACATGATAAATTAAGAGTAGTCGATGATCAAATTGGCAGTCCAACATATTCTAAAGATTTAGCAAGGTTGCTTATTGATATGAGTACTTCCGAAAAATATGGAATCTACCCTGGTAATAATGATGGTTATACCTCATGGTGTGATTTTGCTCGAGAAATATTTGCCCTAAATGGGAAAAACGTAGAAGTTGAGGGAATCAATACAAAAGACTATAATGCTACTGCACCAAGACCTTTAAATACAAGATTAAGTAAAAAAGCTTTAGATGATGCAGGATTCAAGCATCTACCACATTGGCATGATGCTCTTATAAGATTTAGTGAAGAATTAAAATTAAATGATAAACAAAAAAATTTAAGAAAAGAGAAGTAAAAGTTATGAAAAATATTGTATTTAAAAATAAATCAAGTGCAAGAGAGACAGAGTTAAAAGATTGTTATATTATAAAACCAAGATTCTTTGGTGATGAAAGAGGTTACTATGTAGCTGATTACATTAAAGAAGATATGGAAGAACTTGGTTTTCCTAAAGCTCTTAGTCATCATGAAACTAAAAGTATAAAGAATTATTTAAGAGGAGTAGAACTTGATGCTAATAATGCGCTAACTTCGAGGATTTTAAGAGCAATATCAGGGGATGCAATTGCAATCGTTATTGATGCAAGGAAAGATTCTAATACCTTTGGCGAGTATACACTAGTCCATTTAACACCCTACAGCAGTAGTGATGAACTTAGTGGAAAAGAAGTTTTTGTTCCAACAGGTTATGCACATGCTGTTTTAAGCTTAAAAGATAATACAATTATTCAAGAATTTAAAGGAGAAAAAGCAACTAATTTTAAAAATGTTTCTTCATCTGATGAATTAAGACCAATAGTTAGTAAAATATTAGGTGAACTTAGTCAAAATAAAGATAAATTTAAAATATGTAAATCTTTAGAAGAAAATAGTGTTGCCAAAACTATATCAACAGAATTGCAAGACTGCTATATAGTTGAACCTAGTTATGTTAAAGATGAAGGTGGATACCACGTAAGTGATTTTCAAAAGTCAGAGATGAAGGAACTAGGTTTTGAAGAAGTTTATCAACACAGTGAAAGTAAAAGTGCCAAAAATGTTTTAAGAGGAATGCACTTCCAATTAGATCCAAAGTGTCAAGCTAAACTAGTTCGTGTAGTAAGTGGAGAAGTTATGGACGTTGTAGTAGACATAAGAAAGGATTCTCCAACTTATGGAAAATCTATTGCTATTCATTTAAAACCATATGAACCAAGTGATCCAGATAGTGGAAAACAGCTATATGTGCCACGTGGATTTGCTCATGGATTTATAAGTTTAACCGATAATGCCATATTTCAATACTTTGTTGATAATTCATATGCACCAGAACTTGAAGAAGGCATTCTTTGGAGTGGGGAAGAAACTCGGGCTTTGTTTGAAAGTATTTTAGAAGAACATGGGATTGATATAAAAGATTTAATAATTAATGATAAAGACCAAAAGAGACTAGTACTTAAAGACAAACCAAACTATTTTAAATATGAAAATAAAAAAGATGAATATTCTTTTGAAGTCGGGGTGTAAGAAACGAAATTCTTACACTTTTTTGTGTAATAGAATCTATTATACTTTTTATTTAATATTAAACTTACTTTATTTTTCAGTTTTTATTGGGAATAATATGAATATATGGTATAATTTTATATAGAAGGGTAATGTCAATATGTTTAATTTAGGAAATGCGAAGAGAAATGTTTTAGGGGAAAAAATAAATAATAATTATGACTTTTTTTATAGTAAAGATAAATACGATATAAATTCTAAATGCGATTCTCATGCAGCAATTGCAAGAAATGTTAAAGAAAAAAGTGTTGTTTTGGATGTGGGGTGTGCTTCAGGAAATATAGGGAAAATACTTAAAGATTTTAAATCAGCCACGATTGATGGAATTGAATATAATGAAGAAGCCTTAGAAATTGCTCGTAAGAAAAATTGTTATTGTAATCTTTATTCTTTTTCTATAACTGATAAAGAAAGCAAAGCATATAATGCTTTTTTTAAAAACAAAAAAAAGTATGATCATATTATCTTTGGTGATGTTTTAGAACATTTAGATAGACCTTACGATGTATTAGTGCAGTTCTCTAAATTATTAAAAAAAGATGGCTCAATTATTATTTCTTTACCAAATATAGCCTATATTGACACGATTATTGAGCTCATTAAGGGGAATTTTAATTATAATTATTCTGGTATTCTTGATACAACCCATCTAAGATTTTTTACTGAGGGGTCTTTTGCAGACATGATTGAAAATATTGGAAACACGAGTAATGTATTTTTTGATGTTAAAAGAGTTGATTCAATTAAAGTAATACCAGATTATATAAAAGATTGGGAAAGTGAAATAGATAAGCTTTTTGGTAAAGAGAAAATTGATGAGTATTTTGTTTTACAGAATATCTTTGTTTTAACATTGTCTCAAGAAAAAAAGAAGACGTCTAAGAAACATTTCAATAATAATTCTAAAGACATTATAACTAATTATGTTAATATGAAAAATGATTTTGATAGAATTACTAAAGAGTTAGATGAAATTAAAAATACTTGTAATAATTTAACTAATGAACGTGATTGTTTGCAAGTCGAACTAAATAATATTCTTAACAGCAAAAGATGGAAACTAATTAATAAGATGATGAAGTTAATAGGTAAGTAATAGAAGGTGACTTATGAAAAAAGAAAATGCAATTGAAGTCAAAAATATGACTAAAAGATTTAAATTATTTTATGATAAACCTAGTACATTAAAAGAAAGACTAGTTTTTTGGAACCATAAAAAAGCTGATACAAGAACTGTACTTGATAATATTAATATTGAAATTAAAAAAGGAGAAACAGTTGCTTTAATTGGCGTTAATGGTTCAGGTAAATCGACACTTTTAAAGTTAATGACAAAGATTATTTATCCTACTAAAGGAACAGTTACAACAAGTGGAAAACTAACCAGTTTACTTGAGTTAGGAGCTGGTTTTCACCCAGATTTCACCGGTAGAGAAAATATTTATTTCAATGCGTCCATTTTTGGCTTAACAAAAAAAGAAATAAATAAAAGAATGAAAGATATAATTGATTTTTCTGAGTTAGAAGAGTTTATTGATAATCCAGTTAGAACTTATTCTAGTGGTCAGTATATGAGACTAGCATTTTCTATCGCAATTAATGTTGATGCAGAAATTTTGCTTATTGATGAAATACTTGCAGTTGGAGATCAACATTTTCAGGATAAATGCTTTGATAAACTTAAAGAGTTAAGAGACAGTGAAAAAACTATTGTTATTGTATCTCATGCACTTGATGCAATAAAACAAATATGTAATAGAGGTATTTGGATTAATGAGGGGAAAATAGAATGCGACGATAAAATAGATAAAGCAATTGATGAATACCTTAAAAAATGTAGTTAGGAGGAACCTATGAAACTTTTTAAAGATCTATATAATTACCGAGAATTATTAAAGTCAAATATAAAAAAGGATATAAGAGGAAAATATAAAGGCTCCTTTTTAGGAATATTGTGGTCTTTTGTATCTCCATTACTTATGACATTTGTTTATGCCTTAGTCTTTCCATTTTTAATGCGTGGATCTGGGTATGATAGTTATACAACATTTATAATTATTGGAATTCTTCCTTGGACATGGTTTACAACAAGTATTGCTCAAGGTACATATTGTATTATTGGAAATGGAGGAATTTTAAAGAAAGTTTATTTTCCAAGAGAGATTTTACCAATCTCTGTGGTTAGCAGTGGGTTAGTTAATTATTTGATACAATGTATAATTATTATTATATTCATTTTTATATATCACAGACCAATTACAGTCAATTTACTGTTTTTACCATTAATAATTTTAATTCAATATTTAATTACTTTAGGAATTATTTTTGTTACAAGTGCTATTAATGTCTACATTAGAGATTTTGAATATATTATTAATTTTATTATTCAATTATTATTCTATGGAACACCTATACTTTATGAATTATCAATGTTCGAAAAAGCTCCCAAAATTATTTATACTTTAATGAATATGAACCCTCTAGCTATTATTATAACTAGTTACCGTGATGTATTTTATTGGGGATTAACTCCCAATTTAAAATCATTGTTAATACTCCTTTTATTCAGTTTAGTTTTAGTTAGCCTTGGACTTTTTATATTTAGAAAATTATCTAAAGGATTTGCTGAGGAGATATAGCCTATGAAGTTAGCAACTATAGTAGTGTTTTATTACCCAAGTGATGATAATATAAAAAATATTAATACATATTTAGATGAAGTAGAAAAAGTTTTTGTTGTTGATAATTCAGATGACGATGTAATTAGATTAAAATCAACAAAAAAGATTGAATACATTAAATTTTATGAGAATAAAGGAATTGCTCAAGCTCTTAATGAAGGAGCAAAAAGAGCTCGTGATTTAAATTTTAAATGGTTATTAACTCTTGATCAAGATAGTAAGATAACTAAAAAAAATATTTCTGCTTTAAAAGAGTTTATAGAAAATACCAAAGAAAAGAGAATTGGATTGGTTGCGCCTTTTCAAGATATTGGATTACCACATGAAAAAAGTGATAAGGAATATGAAGAATGTCTTGAACTAATGACTTCTGGAAGTGTTATTAATTTAGAGGCTTATAAAAAAATTGGTGGTTTTAAAGACTGGCTATTTATTGACTGTGTCGATACAGATTATTGTTTAAATTTACTTAATCATAAATATCAAGTTCTAAGATTAAATAATGTAATAATGAAACATAGTTTAGGTGATTTAACACTCCATAGATTTCTGGGTAAGACTTATGATTGTTTTAATCATAATCCAATACGACGTTATTATATTGTTAGAAACAATTTATATATATATGAGATGTACCATGATTTATATCCCGAATACTGTGATCACTTGATTAGATGTCAAAAAGGGCAAGTAAAAAGAATTTTGGTTTTTGAAAAAGATAAATTTAAAAAATTAAAAATGATGTATAAAGGATATAAAGATTATAAAAATGGGGTTAAGGGAAGGTTAAGTGAGTAATATGAGAATTCAAACATTAAAAAATGCGATAAAAATATTTATACAAAAAGGACCGGTAGGCTTTTTCAAGCATACCATCTATCATATAAAATTTATGCATAAAAAAAGAAAAGGTGTATCCAAAAGAAGCTTAAAAGATGTACTATTTATTAATGGTTGTTGCATAGAGTACTGCGAACGCTATAGAGTTTTACATAAGATGGAAGAACTTACTGCATATGGTATATCTTCTGATGAGGTAGTTCCCGAAGAATTAACCGAAGAATTGATAAAAAATTATCGAACATTTATTATATATCGTGCACCTTGGTCTAAACATTTAGATACATTTATTAAACTTGTTCATGAAAATAACAAAGTGGTTTTTTATGATATAGATGATTTAGTCTTTGATTTAAAGTTTGTTCATAATATCAAAAGTTTACAGAGTTTATCTAAAGAAGAAAGAAAGAATTATAATGCTGGTGTAATTGGGTATGGAAAATTACTAGCATGCTGTGATTATTCTATTACAACGACAAAAGTTATAGCGGAAGAAATGAAAAAACACGTAAAAGATGTCTATATTGACAAAAATATAGCAAGCCTAAAAATGCAAAAGTATTCTGAAATAGCGATTAACGAAGTAAAAAAAGATCCTGATAAAATTGTTATTGGATATGCTAGCGGGTCTCTTACTCATAATGATGACTTTGCTTTGATTCAAGATGCGATTAAGAAAATTCTTGATAAATATCCTAATGTGTATTTTAAATTTATTGGTGTTATTGATATACCTGAAGAGTTTAAAAAGTATGGAGATAGAATCCTAACTGTACCTTTTGTTGATTATAAAAAATTACCCATGTTAATAAGAAGTTTAGACATTAATCTTGCACCACTAGAAACTTCTATATTTAATGCAGCTAAATCATCAATTAAATGGATGGAAGCCGGGCTTGTGAAAATACCGACCGTTGCATCTGATGTAGGAAACTTCCACGATTCTATAACTGATGGAGTAGATGGAATTTTATGTAAAGATTCAGAATGGTTTAAGAAATTAGAAAAACTTGTAACTGATTCGGAATATAGAAAAAAAATAGGTGAGGGAGCATATAAAACAGTTTATAGTCATTACACGCCTAACACTAGCGGTAAAGAACTAGCTGATTTTATTAAAACTAAATTAAACAAAAATATTATGTTTGTTATTCCAGCCGCTAAACTTTCTGGAGGATTGATGGTTATTGCGAGACATGCTGCCATTTTAAAAAAAGCGGGATACGATGTGTCTTTACTTAATATGGATTTAGACTCTCAGTTAATAGAAAAAATCTATTCTGGAGGAACGTATATTCCCGTTATTTCTAATAATAATCTAAAAAAAGATATGGAAATACACACTTTAGTAGCAACCATGTGGTTTACAACTGATTTAGTTAAATCTTATCCTAAATGTAAAAACATTAAATATTTAGTTCAAGGAAGAGAAGATGGATTTTATAAAGGAGATGATCCTGATATTCTATCTGCAAATGCTTCTTATAATTTAGAAGGAATTAAGTATATAACAATATCTAAATGGTGTAAAAAATGGTTGAAAGAAGATTTTAATCAAGATGCACTATACGCACCTAATGGTATTGATTTATCTTTATTCAAAAAGAAATCTAGAAATTTTAAAGGTAAAATAAAGATATTAATTGAAGGAGATTCCAATAGTTACTATAAAAATGTTGATGAATCTTTTAGAATTGCTAATAAACTGGATTCTTCAAAATACGAGATAAGTTATTTATCTTATAATGGAAAACCTAAAGAATGGTACAGAGTCGATAAATTTTATAATAAAGTTGCTTATGAGAAAGTTCATGAAATATATGAAAGATGTGATATCTTGCTCAAATCAAGTTATCTTGAGTCATTCTCTTATCCGCCATTAGAAATGATGGCCACTGGTGGTATCCCTATTTGTGTATTAAATAACGGTAATTCAGAGTTTTTGAAAGATGAAGTCAATTGTTTAATATATGAACAAGGGAATATAGATGATGCTTTAAATAAAATTGAATTAATAATTAATAATAAACCATTAAGAGATAAAATAATCTCTAACGGATTAGAAACTGCTAAAAAACATAGTTGGAAAAACTTCGAAGATGATATTATAAAATTATATATTGATGAAAATGTGTAGATGCTATACTGGAAGGACGATGTTAAAATGAAAAAAACAATAAGATATACTATTTACTTATCTATTATGATTTTAATATTATTGTTTGTAAATTTCTATAAGTTTAATATAATAGAATTTCCTCCTGATGTCGTAGTAGGAGATAATTTATTAAAAAAGGGAGACACAGTTACTCAAGACTTTGAAGTAAAAGGGGATAATTTAAATAGTATTGGGATAAAGATTGCTACATATGATAATGTTTCCATAAAAGGAGAAATAAAAGCAACTCTTTATGATGACAATAATACTGAAATAGTAAATAAGAATATTAACTTAGATTCCATTAAAGATAGCCTATTTTATACATTGTCTATTCCTGAACAAAAAGAATCTAAAGGAAAAAAATATAAACTTTGTATAAATGTTTTAGATTTAGGAAAAAGTGATCAATTAAGCATTTGGAGTTCCACCGAATATGAATATAAAATGTACTTAAATGATACAGTTCAAGATAAGTCTATAGCGATTGCTTATAAATGTAAAAGAAAGAATTATTATATATATATATACGAATTATTTGTGGCATTGTTTATAATATTAATTGAATCATTTGTTAAAAAAAAGGAGAGATAGTATTATGAAAATAATTAATAAGATAGATAATTTACATATTTCTATTAAAATAGTTATTATGGTAATAATTCTTGCTTTCATTGCTTTGATTAATTTTGCTTTTTATAATTATCAAGCTCTTAAATTGACAAAAGAACAAAAGGGCATCACCTCTGTTAATTTAGCAAATGTTACTAATAATTCTTTTGAGAAAAAAGATTCTTATCTTATTAGCAAAGAAAATGAAGCAACACTTTCAATATATTTTAATTATAAATATGTTAGAAATTTAATTATTGAATATGAAACTGAGAATATATTTAAGATGGATATGGAATCAGAACGAGCTAACGAATACGGGATATATAAAGAATATACAAAAGATGCAACATGTTACAATTTCCTTAATAGGACTGCATTCCCTTTCAATCAAAAAGTAGGTAATGTTAAATTAACCTTTGGAAGTAAAGATGTTACAATAAAAAGTATTAAAGTGGATAATTCAATTTATTTTAATTGGCGAACTTTTGGCTTTTGGGCAATTATAGTAGAACTAATATTGTTGATTATTTTATTTAAAAATATTCTTTTTGCTAAATTACATATTTTATCGTTTATATTATGTTTTAGTTTAGGAGCAGTTTTTTTAATATGTACACATAATACTACTTCAACTACTTTAGATGATGATACACATTATGCCCGCTATAATTCACTCAAATCCTCTAATTTCTATTCAGTGTCTGACTATTATATGGAAAATGTTATCGCACCTTTTTCTCATCAAGATACAAATATTGAGATTAAAGATTATCAACAATTTTTAGATGATGGCTCTAATAAATATTATTTTTCCAAAGATGACGATGGCTATAATAAAAGAGTTAACTTTCTCAATTTATTAGAACCTGGAATGCTTAATTATTTACCTACATCTATATTATTGAAAGTACTATCTTTCTTTAAAATAAAATATACAACTAAAGTATTTATAGTTAGACTCATGAAGTTAATGATTTATTCATTAGTTATAGCTATTTCTATAAAAATAATTCCAATATATAAGTTACTTGTATTATTAATTGGATTAATACCACAAAGTTTATTTCTTGCAGTAAACTTTAGTTATGATCCAGTTGTTAATATGTTTTTAATATTAGCTATTTCAATATTTATAAAGGAATATCATGAAAAGAATAAGTTAACTTTAAAGAGTGCTTTGATGTTCACAATGGCTTCTTTAATAGGAATACTACCTAAGGCTATATATGCACCAATTCTTTTAGTTGGGTTAATTTTGCCAAAAGATAAGTTTAGAGATAAAAAACAGATGTATTGTTTTAAAGGTGTTTTGATTGGCCTATTTATCACGTGTATGTTGACATTTGTTATTCCATTAATTAATAACCCTAAATCTTTAGATGATTCTAGAGGTGGTAATACCTCAGCTGTACAACAAGTAAAATTAATATTAAGAAATCCCACTTCATTTATTAATGTTTTTTGGAGAGAAGCTGTTTTAAAGACTCCGCACAGACTTGTTTCTCCAGATGCACTTGGTTTATTATCATACTATGGCTCTATGAAGTGTGATGCTTCTTATTTACTCATATGGTTAGCAATTATAATTGCTTCTGTTGGAGAAAGAAAAAAAGATAAAATGAAGTTAAGCAATAGATTTATATTATTTTCGATACTGTTTACAATTATCTGTTTTATTTGGGGTTCAATGTACTTGGGATATACCCCAGTTGGAGAAAATACAATTAATGGTGTTCAGTGCAGATATTTTTTACCTCTGTATTTACCACTTTTATATGTATTATCTAGTCCATCAATCAAAAGTAACTTGGATGAAAAGAAAATGGCCTTTATGGTAACAACAATGTACATTCTTTCTTATATAGTTTTAATATATAATGTACTGATACTTAATTACTTTTTATAATTCGGGAGGTAAAAGATGAAGAAAAAAGATAAAGTCTTATTTGTAATTCCAGCTTATAATGAAGCAGAGAATATTGAAAAAGTTATAAAAGAATTAAAGAAAGATGCAGCGTTCGCTGATATACTTGTCATAAATGATTGTTCAAAAGATAACACTGAAGAAATTGTTAGAAAGAATAATGTTAATTGTATAAATAACATATTTAATATGAGGTATGCAATGGCAGTACAAACAGGAATCAAATATGCATACGAAAATGATTATGATTATATTATACAGTTTGACGCTGATGGACAACATATTGCAAAAGAAGCTATTAAGTTACTTGATACAATAAAGAAAACTGATTCGGATATTGTTATAGGTTCAAGATATTTAAAAGACATGGGTTATCCTTGTCCATTTATGAGAAGATTTGGAACTAAAATATTTGAGATTATTATTAAGCTTATTTGCCATCAGAGGATTGCTGACTCTCTTTCGGGATTTCAATGCTTAAATAAAGATGTTATTGAATATTATTCTAAGATGGGAAATTATCCAGAATATCCCGACGCAAATTTAGTTATAGAGATGCTTCGAGCAGGTTATAAAATTACGGAAGTGCCTGTTAAGATGCGTTTACGTGAAAATGGAGAATCAATGCACGGAGGAATTATTAAACCAGCTCAGTATATGATTAATATGTTTTATACAATATTTTTTATAATTATTCAAACTCCAATAAAAAAGGTGGGAAGTAAAAAATGAAAAAAGTATATTTTATAATTATTGCAGTTTTCGCTTTTATTTATGTAATATATGAGGTAAGGCAAAGAAAATTTTCGATAAAGGAAAGTTTTTGGTGGTTTATTGCTTCAGTTGTAATGCTTTTTTTAGCCATATTTCCTTATTCAATAGATTGGATTGCGAAAAAATTTAATGTTTCATATGGACCTTCATTATTATTCGTATTTTGTATCATTTTCTTGATTTTTATTAATTTTAGAAATAGTAAAAAGATTGCAGAGCAACAAGAAAAAATAATAGAACTTTCTCAACAAGTGGCAATTTTAAAAGAGAAAAATAGGAGATAATATGAAAAAATATGATTATATAATAGTTGGAGCAGGATTATTTGGAGCAACATTTGCTAATCTTGCTAAAAAAGATAATAAAAAGGTTTTAGTTATAGATAAGAGAAATCATATAGCTGGGAATGTATTTACTGAGAATATTGAAGGAGTAAATGTTCATAAGTATGGGGCTCATATATTTCATACAGATTATAAAGATGTATGGGATTATGTAAATTCCTTTGTTGAATTTAATCGATATACTAATAGCCCAATAGCAAGAATAGGAAATGAAGTCTATAACATGCCATTTAATATGAATACATTTTCTAAAATCTGGGATGATGTATTTACCCCAGATGATGCTTTAAGACATATTGAGGAAGAAAAGAAAGAAATGGATGGTATTACTCCATCTAATCTAGAAGAACAAGCTATAAGTTTAGTTGGAAGAACTATATATGAAAAACTTATTAAAGGTTATACTGAAAAACAATGGAATAGGTCATGTACTGAACTCCCTTCTTTTATTATTAAAAGATTACCTGTAAGACTTACATATGATAACAATTATTTTAATGATAAATATCAAGGAGTTCCAATTGGAGGTTACACTAAATTAGTTGAAAATATGTTAGATGGAATAGAAGTTAAATTAGAAACCAATTATTTTGATAATATTGATGCATATAAAGAATTAGCAGATAAAATAGTATACACTGGACCGATAGATGAATACTTTAATTATTCTTTAGGAAAATTAGCATGGCGTTCTTTAAAATTCGAAACAAAAGTTTTGGACAAGGTTAATTATCAAGGTAATGCAGTAGTTAATTATACTGGTCATGATGTTGAGTATACAAGAGTTATTGAACATAAACATTTTGAATTTGATATAGAAAGTTCAAACACTGTTGTGACTTATGAGTACCCAGCTGATTATGAAGAAGGCATGGAAAAATATTATACAGTTAACGATAATGAGAACAATGCTCTTGCAGAAAAATATCGAGAACTTACCTTAAAAGAAAAAAATGTCATATTTGGTGGTAGGCTTGCTGAATATAAGTATTATGATATGGACGATGTTATCAAAAGTGCTTTTGATGCGTACAAAAATAATTAGGAGTAAATTTTATGAAGAAACAAATTAAATTAAGTATAATAGTTCCTTGCTACAAGGTAGAAGAGTATCTTCCAAGATGCTTAGATTCATTAGTTAATCAAACTTTAGCAGATATTGAAATAATATGTATAAATGATGGGTCTCCTGATAATTGTCTTAATATTTTAAAAGATTATCACAAGAAATATGGAGATAAAATCGTAATAATTGATAAGAAAAATGAAGGTGTATGGCGAGGAAGAAAAGATGGAATAAAAATTGCTAAGGGAGAATTTATTGGATTTGTTGATAGTGATGATTACGTAGCGCTTGACTATGCAGAAAAGTTATATAATTCAGCAATTGAAAATTATTCTGACATAGCAGTTTGTGGCTTTGATAGAATTGACCTTGACACTGGAAAATTGTATTCAAGAGAGATGTGCAAAAACAACAATAAAATAATTAATATAGAAAAACATCCAGAAGAATTATTAGAGCTAAATGGCGCTCCATGGAATAAAATATATAAATCAGAATTGTTGAAAAAACAGCACGATTTAAAAAATGTTCCAAAGATTCTTGATGATATGATGTTCCAATTATTACTGTATATTAATGCTAAAAAAGTTTCGTTTGTAGATAAGAGTTTAGTTTATTATATGGTAAGAAGCGATTCAATAATGACAGCTACTGTAAAACAAGATAAAATTGAATCAACTTATAACGCAATGTTAGAAATAAGAAATATTTACAAGAAAGAGAATAAAGATATGCTAGATTATATTGATGTAAATGCCTTTTTACATTTAGGTATATCATTAATGTATAGATTATCTTATGATAAAGAAGCCGATTTTAATAAAATACTAAAAGATAATAACACTTTTTTAAATAGTAATTTCCCATTATGGAAAAACTCTAAATATATAAAACTTAGTTATGTTATAAAAAATCATGGAAGTAATTTGAAATTGTGGATTGTTAAGACGTTTTACAAATTTCATATGTTCAAACTTTTTTTAGCAATATATAAATTTATGATTGATAAATTTAAGATTGATATTAAATGGTAATTTATAAAATGTATGATATAATAATTTATAGTAAACTATAAATTATTTTTTTTGGAGAGAATTTATGAAAAAAAGTAAATTGGAATTAAAAAACTTTATATGGAATATTATAGGATCTACTGCATTTGGTTTTACATCTTTATTTTTTATGATAATTGTTACACGAATCAATGGTCTAGATAAAGCTGGAATTTTTACGTATTGTTTTGCAAATGCTTGCATATTTTGGACAATTGCTTCTTATTCTGGAAGAACATTTCAAGTAACAGAAAGTGATGAAAATATCAAGGATACAGATTATTTTTATAATAGGATAACTACAGGTGTTTTTTCAATTATAGCAGTTACAGTTTTCTGTCTACTAACTAAATCAACTGCAGAGAAATTTGTGCTAAGTTTGCTATTAACAATTTATCGTGCAATAGAAGCAATAATCGAATCTATGCATGCTGTAGTACAAAGAAATGGTGAATTGTATAAGGCTGGTATTTCTCTTTTCTTTAGGACAATAATATTGGTTATTGCTTTTATAGTGGTTGATTTAATAACAAACAATATTATAGTTACAAGTGGTTTTTTAATAGTTATTAATTTGGTTTTTTTGTTTTTTATTGATTACAATAATATAAAGAATAAATTTAATAAATCAAAGTTTGATAGTCAGATTAATAAAAAATTATTACATTTAGGGTTTTCAACATTCTTGTACTCATTTTTATCAATATACGTTTCTAGTGCAACAAAGTATGCAATTAACAGTTTTACGACTGATGATATTCAAGCAATATATGGAATAATCATTATGCCAGCCTCGTTCTTAAGTATGGTATCTAATTATTTAATTCAACCTTTTTTAAATAAAATAAGCTCTAGTATTAACAATAAAGACAAGAAGGAATTAAATAAATTATTAATTAGATTATCGTTAGGGATTACATTTGTTGGAATTATGGCTATTGTTTTATGTTACTTAATAGGTATCCCAATATTAGAATTTGTTTATTCTACGGAATTAAAAGAACAGAAAGTTAATTTACTGATAATTTTAGCAGGATCAATATTCTATTCACTAGCGATACTTTTATCGTCTGCATTTATTGCAATGAGAAAGACTATGGAACAATTAATATTATTAATTGTTACAGCTTTAAGTGCTTTAATAATTTCTAACCAATTTGTTAAGTTTTGGGGAATTAATGGAGCTAGTATTTCTTATCTTGTTGTGATGTTTGTTGAATTTGCATTACATTTTGGTACTATATTAATAATATTGTACAAAAAAGAGAAGAAGTAGATAAAAGAATTAGGCTATGTTATAATGGATTAGAAGAGGTAATTTATGAAAAAAGAAAATACACTATATATTGTAATACCTTGTTATAATGAAGAAGAAGTATTACATGAAACAACTAAAAGATTAAAGGAAAAATTAAATAAATTAATTAAAGATAAGGTAATATCTAAAAATAGCCGTGTAATGTATGTTAATGATGGATCTAAAGATAAAACTTGGGATTTAATAAAAGAAATAGATGAGTCTGAAGAATTATTTACGGGAATTACTTTATCACGTAATAGGGGACACCAAAATGCATTAGTTGCTGGTCTTTTAACGGCTAAAGAGTATGCTGATGTTGTAATTAGTATGGATGCTGATTTGCAAGACGATATTAATGCAATCGACGAAATGCTAGAAAAATACTATGCTGGTTTCGATATTGTCTATGGAGTACGTTCGTCAAGAAAGAAAGATACTTTTTTCAAAAAAGTTACTGCCGAAGGATTTTATAAGTTCATGAGTCTTATGGGCGTTGATATAGTATTTAATCATGCAGACTATCGATTAACTAGTAAAAGAGTGTTGTGTGAATTTGAAGGTTATAAAGAAGTAAATTTATTCTTAAGAGGGATATTTCCTTTAATTGGTTTTAAATCTGATGTCGTTTATTATGAAAGAGCTGAAAGATTTGCGGGAGAATCAAAATATCCATTAAAAAAAATGTTAAGCTTTGCTTGGGATGGTATATCATCTTTCTCAGTTAAACCACTTCGTATGATTTGTGTACTTGGTTTTATTATATTGTTCTTTAGTTTTATAATAATGTTATATTCATTAATTCAAAAGTTTACAGGAAACACAGTTGATGGTTGGGCATTCATAACTATATCTATTTGGTTTATTGGTGGTCTTCAAATGATTTCAATTGGTATAATAGGTGAGTATATAGGTAAAATCTACAACGAAACAAAAGCTCGTCCAAGATTTATAATTTCAGAAAATTTAAATGAAAAGAAAAAATAGGAAAATTTCCTATTTTTTTGTTTTTTTAAAAGTAATCGCGAATTTTATCGGTAATAAGTCTAGTAGAAGGAAGGATAAGTTCCTTACTAGAATTGAGGAAAAAATTATGAAAGACAATATATTATTACCTGCAACACGCGATTGTATGTTTAAAGCACTAATGTTAAAACCCGAATTAAACGGATTTTTAAAAGAATTAATTAATATAATTACAGGAATTCCTTTAGATGCCTTAGAAGAAATCAAGGTTCAAAACACAGAATATACGATAGCGAATAAGAATGATAAAAAGATGCGCTCTGATGTTATAGTAAGTATTGGAAATAAGTATATCAATATTGAAATGAATAAAGAATACTATAGAGGAGTATTTAATAAAAATGATGCCTACATAAGTAAGATAAAAGCAAGTATTTATAAGGAAAGTGAAGATTATATAGATGCTGGTCAAGTAATCCAAATAAATTTTAATGATTTTTATCACTTTAAATATAAAAAAGATATATACAAGTTCCTATTTTTAGAAGAAGAAACATATGAACTAGATGAGGATTCAACTGTAAAATATCATGTATGTCTTCCAAACATTTGGGATAGATGCTATAATAAGAATATAAGTGAATTAACAAGGTTTGAAAGATTTTGTTTAATCTTGAAGACAGAGGAAAAGGAATATGCAAATAAAGTTGCAGGGGATGATGAAGTAATGATGAGTATTGTAGATGAAATAGCAAAACTTAGTGTCGATGATACAATGATTGGATTATATGATGCTGAAATAGAAGAAGAAAAGATAAGAAAAACTAGATTAAAAGGAGCAAGACTAGAGGGATTAGAACAAGGCATCAAAGAAGGCATTGCGCAAGGAATTAAGCAAGGAATTGAACAAGGAATTGAACAAGGCGTTAAGCAGGGAATTGAACAAGAGAAAAAAGAAATAGTAAAATCTCTTTATCATCTTAACATACCTTTAGAATCAATTTGTAAAGCATCTAAATTATCTCTTAAAGAAGTAAAAGATATTTTAAATATAAAATAGGAAAGTAAACACTTTCCTATTTATTTTGTCTAAGATTAATTATCTTTTTTTAATATCATATGTATTAAAAGTGGCGCTGCTAAGGCAACTGGTAAAACATATCTTAAAATTGCAACAGGCCCTAAAAGAACTGTAATGAATAAAGTAATGAACGGAAGAATACAAAGAACTTTATTATATTCTTTTCTAATGATGAATATATAAAGAGCTAACCCTAAAATATAAATATATAAAGATATATTAAAAATAACTTTTAATAGAGGAAATTTATTATATTCCCCAGTCTCTAGTAAAGCGTAGTAAAATCCAGCTAGTTTGTTTTCTTTAAACTTAAATTCAATATCATAGTTGAAAAAATCATCTTTATCTCTTATTTCCCATAATACTCGGTATACATCATCATCAGGTAACTTATCAAAAGGATTAAAATATGTTTCATTGGTAAGTAAGAAGGAATCTATAAGTGTCACAGGATATTTGAATCCTAGTGTAAAGAATAGTTTAACGTATTTAGGTGCGTGACTAGTAACATATCCCTTATACATGGTATTTTTTATTGGATCACTTATATGTTCTTCATAATCTTTTAAACGTTTATTCCAGTAAAAACTTTGGATTTTTTCCTTCTCTTTATCCGTTAAATTTTCTTCTGTATTATAAAGACGTCCCATGAATTGAGTTGGTAAACTAAGGGCCTCTCTAACTGATCCAGGTTCTGGTTCATAAATTACATCAATATATCTGTTTACTCCAGTAACAATTAAAAAAATGGAAGCAAATACAATTATAATTTGACTTATATATTTTTTTAGATAAAAGATAATGAAAGGTAAGAAAAGACAAAATGCATATAAGGTATTGTTTCTAAATAATAAAGATAGGGTAGCAAAAGCAATCAAAGAAATAATATTAATTGGTCTCTTTATAAATTTGTCTTGATATTTAATAAATTCTATAATATTTATTGCAAGTAATAAATAAAATGCGGAAAATAACACATCTTTAGTAGCTGTAATGGCCATCACTGGAAATAGAGGAACAAACATAAATGCTAGTAAAGAGCCAAGTTTTAAAATGAAACTTGCTTTTTCTTTGCTTAAATAATCAACTAAGTACGCTAAAGAAAGAGCAAAAACAGTAGCTTGAATCAACAAATGAATAAATAGGCCAACACTGCCAGAACCACAAATTAAATCAGTCATCTTTATTGGAAAATCTAAAAAAAGAGTATGAATCATTGGATGATGAGTAGTATATTTACCCATAAACATTTGATTTAACTGTCCTGCTGCATCGTAAGAAAATATTCCTGGATAAAAAGAAATTATCACTGGTATCCATGTTATCAATATTAAGATAAAATATCTCAATATTGAGTATTTAGTATTCTTAAATATTTTTTTATCTAACTTATAATGTCTTTCACTAATATTCTGAATAAACTTATTTATAAAAAGTAATATATATGTAATTAAGGGCGTAAAACCTATAATTGACAGTAATGTTGTAACATTAAATATTTTAGAACTTCCTATAACGTTTAAATTTATGTATGAATTAACAATTAAAGATAGGAAAAAAGCAAATACTGCACTTATCTTAATGCTACGTTTATCATATATAAATTTAAATAGGTAAGAACTCAAAATAAATGTACATATAAAAACTAATATATTGTTATTAGTTAACCTAGATAATATAATCGAGGTTAATAAACTAAGTAAAATATTCATAATTATACCTTCCCCATGTGGCTATATAATATCATATTTTTCTCTATTTTTCTAATTTTAAACAAAAATATATAACAATAAAGTAAACTGCTATAAATATTTTACTTATCTAAGTTGGATTCATCAAGATTTTCTAAGGCAAAATCAATACATTCATTAATAATTTTATTGACCGAAATATTGGATCTTTTAGACAAATCTTCAATTTTTTTCAAAACGGAATATTTTATTCTTATTGTTTTTAAAACGGATTGTTCATCTTCATTTTTAGGAATTTTAAATTCTTTCATTGATTTCCACCTCACTTAATAAAATTATAAAAAAAATGTACTACAATTAGTAAGTTACACAAAATGTAGTACAAATATACTAAAAAGTATGTTATAATGTTTATGAAATTGAGATTTTTGATACATTAAGTTTGTTAAAATGTCTAATTTTGTCTAATTAGATATTATTATTACTTATTTTGTATATTATATTTACAAGTCAAAAATATAAGTGATATAATGTTGATACATGAGTGAGTTAACCCTAATTTGACAAATTAAGACAAGTGATATATAATATCGTGCAACAAAAGGGAAATCTAGTGTGGAGGAGAGATTTTTTATGCATAGTGCTGAAGTAGTAGTTGATACATCTATGACCATATCAAAAAGAGTCTATTTTATTGTAAAAAGAGCATTTGATATATTTGCTAGTTTATTTGGCTTAATCGTCTTGTCTCCAGTATTTCTAATTACAATTATTGCAATTAGGTTAGAGTCAAAAGGGAAAGCAATATTTACTCAAGATAGAATTGGACTTAATGGTAAAATATTTAAATTATATAAATTTAGAAGTATGGTTGAAAATGCTGATGATATATTAAAAGATATTTTAAGTAAAGATGATGTCTTAGCTTTAGAGTATCGAGTTAATAAAAAATTTAAAAATGACCCACGTATTACTAGTGTAGGTAAAATTATTAGAAAATTATCGATTGATGAATTACCTCAATTAGTAAATGTGTTAAAAGGGGATATGTCACTAATAGGTAATAGACCTTATTTGCCTAGAGAAATTGATGATATGAGACCATATTATGAAAAAATAGTTTCAACAAAACCAGGAATTACAGGATTATGGCAAACAAGCGGAAGAAGTAATACAACATTTAAAACGAGATGTAAATTAGAAGCTGATTATTCGGAAAAAGCAAGTATTGCAATGGATATTGAAATATTCTTCAAAACGTTCATTGTAGTATTTAAAGGATTATAAGGGTGCATATTAAATTATGCACTTTTTGTATGCAAAAAATTTAATGCACATTAATGATTATTAACATAGTATTCTTTACACTAATTGCAATAGTGTAAAGAACAATAAAATAATACTGGTTATTTTATCATTTTTTATATCAAATAATAGCATCATTTGGTATAATTAAATAGTATAAAAGCATTTATAAGTGATTAAGCTTTGTATAAGAGAAGGTGGAATTTACATGAATAACAAAATAAAAGAAGAACCAATCTTAGGAGTTAAAGTAGCTGTTACAGATATGAATCAAGTTGTAAATTTTATTTACAAAAATATTAAGGATTTGTCAGGAAAGTATATTTGCGTTTCTAATGTTCACACAACTGTTATGAGTTATGAAGACTCCGACTATAAAAAAATTCAGAATTCTGCAGCATTAAGATTGCCTGATGGAGGACCGTTGAGTAGTGTTCAAAGAAAACGCGGATATAAAGATGCACAAAGGGTTACTGGACCAGATTTGATGAAAAGATTGTTTGAAGAATCCGAAAATAATCAACTGAAACATTTCTTTTATGGAAGCACGCTAGAAACTCTTAGTACGCTAGAAACTAAACTAAAGGAAAAGTATCCAAAATTAAAAATAGTTGGAAAGTATTCTCCGCCATTTAGAAAATTGACAATTGATGAAGATAAGAAAATTGTTGAAGAGATAAACAATTCTAACGCAGATATTGTTTGGATTGGGTTAGGCGCCCCTAAGCAAGAGATTTGGATGAATGAACATGAAGGTAAAGTCACTGGGGTTATGATAGGCGTTGGTGCAGGTTTTGATTATCATGCGGGCAATATAAAAAGAGCTCCAAAATGGATGCAAAAATGCAATTTGGAATGGGCATATCGCCTTTGTCAAGACCCTAAAAGATTATTTCAACGATATGTGAAGACAAATTTTAAATTTATTAAGTTGGTCAATAAGGAAAATAAAAAATGAAAAAATATAATGTTCTGCTAGTTCATAATTTTTACAAAGTTACTGGAGGGGAAGATACTGTTTTTTGCAACGAAAAACAAATGCTTATTGAAAAAGGAAATTGTATTTATGAATATACAAGAGATAACCGAGAAATCGACAAACTAAATGTCATTAGAAAAGTATTTTTGCCATTTACAAATATATTTTCCTTAAAAACTTACCGTGATATAAAAAAATATATAAAAAAGCATAAAATCGATATTGTTCATGTTCATAACTATCATAATCTTATTAGCCCTTCCATAATATACGCGTGTAAAAAATGTAATGTACCTATAGTTCAAACTATTCATAATTTTAGGCTATTATGCCCTAATGGCCTACTTTTTAGAGATAATCGAATATGTGAAGAATGTCCTCGTGCTGGATTAAAAAAATCTATAAAGTATCGATGCTATCACAAGAGCCGTCTTCAAACATTCTTTGTGATGCTTGCCTTAAAAATACACAGAAAAATGAAAGCTTATAAATATGTAAATTTTATTTTCTTAACTGAATTTAATAAAAGTAAATTTGTTGAATACAACAAGAGTTTGAAATGCTTTGATGAAAAAAAATTTTTTATAAAGCCAAATTTTGTTGATGAAAATGAAATACCAGAATTATCTGAAATTAGAAAAAAGGATCAATTTATATATGCTGGAAGGCTATCTAATGAAAAAGGTATTTTAGATTTGATCAATATTTGGAATAAAGTCAATAATGAAAAATTAATTGTTTGCGGATCTGGGCCTTTAGAAAAAGAAATAAAAAATATTGTTCAAAACAAAAAGCTAAATGTTGAGATGCTTGGTCAATTAAAACACAAAGAGTTACTAAAAAAAATTGCTGAATCAAAAGCTTTAATTTTTCCGTCTAGAGTATACGAAACTTTTGGACTATCAATTTTGGAAAGTTTTTTTGTTAACACCCCAGTAATTTCTTACAATTTAGGCAATGCCGCATTGCTTAATCACCATGGATATTTATTTAATAATGACGAAGAATTAATAAATTGTATAAAGAAATTCGACCCTAATAAAGAAATAATAATTGAGCCAGGATATACAAAAAAAGAAAATTATGAGATCTTAATTAACATTTATGACTCTATAATTAGTAGAAAAGGAGAATGATAAAGTGATATATTTAATTGTGTTTTTTATATCATCCTTTTTAATATATTTATATGAAAAAAATAAAACTAAAAGAATGCTACTTATAGTAGGCTTACTTTTGCCGTGCATATTAGCCGGATTAAGAGATATAAGTATAGGTACAGATGTTAGTTGGTATGTAAAAAAGATTTTTGATGCATCGGTATTTTCAAATAATTTTAGAGATTATTTTGATACTATAATTTTAAATAACCCTGCAGAAGGACTGTTATATAGAGTATCCTCTCACGAGTTCGGTTTTGTTATGGTGGAATATCTAACACAACGGATTTTTAACAATTTTCAACTTCTATTATTTATATTGGAAGGACTTATTATTATACCTGTGTACTTTGCGGTTAAAAAATTTGATTCTATTAGAAATGAAAAGAAAATATGGTTAAGTATGCTTTTGTATTATTTGTTGTTGTACAATGCAGGGTTAAATGCGATCAGACAATTTATTTCTATTTCATTCTTGTTTTATGGAGTTAGCTGTTTTATCAACAATAGTGAAAAAAAATACCAAAATATTATTGTGTCTTTCATAGTCGCTGTCTTATTTCATAAATCGTCATGGATGGGAATTATCTATTATGTTGGTTACTGTTTCCTAACTAAACAATTTAAACTGGTCTTTAGTAATAATAGAAAGATAAGTAGTTCAATGTTGCTATTAATTCTAATTCTAACTGGAGGTTTAATGTTTTTGTATATTCCTGGACTAAATGGCCTAATACTGAGTTTCTTTAATATTGGTTATAGATATTCTTCATATATTAAAGGTACTTTCGGAATTAGTGGAGGATTTGTATTTTGCATACCAATTATTTTTATTTTCTTTATAAATAAGAAAAATTTCAAAAAGAAAGCGCGAAAAAATTATCTGTTTTACATATATTGCTATATACTATATATGTTATGTATTCAATTATCAACAGGGGCAACATTAAATGCCTCAAGACTATCATGGAATTTTCAAATTTTCAACATAGTAAGTCTGCCTTGCTTGTTTAATAATCTTATTAATTCAAAATTTGAATCAAAAAATATTAGCAACACAATATTGATTTGTATGTGTTTATTCTATTGGTTCTATAAAATTGTATATAGAGGATATTATGATACATACCCATATAAATTTTTCTTTCAAATATAAGGAGCAAATATGAAAAAGAATAGTTTTAGTATAATTATCCCTGTTTATAACTCTGAAAAATACCTCGAAGCATGTATTTCTTCAATTATTAATCAAAACTACCAAAATTTTGAATTAATACTAGTTGATGATGGTTCAACTGATAATTCTGCTAGTATTTTGAAAAAATATAGTAAGTTAGATGAAAGAGTAAAAACTGTATACAAAGAAAATGGAGGAGTTAGTAGCGCTAGAAATACAGGGATTGACACCTCAAAAAATGATTATATAATTTTTGTCGATTCTGACGACATTTTAGAAAAAAATACTCTAGATTATTATAACAAACTAGTAAATGAGAACATAGGTGTTGATTTTTTTCAGACAAAACTAGAAAACTTCGAAACCTCAATACCTAAAATAGACAATGATAAAGTGGAAGAAAAAATTTTAACTAATCAGGAAAGAAAAAAAGCAATAAACAAATTGTTAATTGGAGACACTAGATATGTTGATTTTAAAATATTTCCAGGCCCTGTATGTAAGATATACAAAAAAAATATTATAGAAGAAAATCGCATTAGATTTAGAAAAGAATTTTTTATGTATGAAGATGGGATTTTTAATTTGGAGTACATGTTAAAATGCAAGAGCTTGTGCTTTTCAAATTGTATAACGTATTTTTATAGGACTAATTTAGAATCAATTACCCACAAATACAATCCAAACTACACATCGCAAAGATTATTAATGATTAAATACGTAAAAAAAATTATAGAGGAAAACAGCATTGATATTAAATATTTCTATATGTTCATACATCAAAGTATTATCGATATTATGAGTTTTAATATTTTTTCAAAAAAAGTTAATTTGAGTAATTTAGATAGAAAAAAGATGTTTGATGCATTGTACAAAAATAAAGATATAAAAGAATCTTTAAGGTTTAGATATATTAACAACATGATTTTAAAGAAAAGATTACTGATTTTGATCTTTAAATATAGAGGCTTTAATCTATTAAATATAATATATTCTATATTTAAATAAATTTATTATTTTGACTTTTTAGAATGGAGAGGTAATATGAAAAAAAAAGTAGCAATAGCAACGTTGTATGCAAATAATAATTTTGGAAATAAATTACAAAATTATGCTGCACAGGAAATAATAAAAGAAGTAACAGGATTTAGTGTTTACACTATAGTTAATTATTACGAGAAATATAAAATAATAAAAGTACTTAAAGATTTTTTTAAATATATTCTTCATCATAAAGATTATACACCAAAAGATCTAAAAAGAGAGAAAAATTTTAAAATATTTGATCGAAATATAAATAAAGGGAAACTTGCAACTAGTTACCGCTATCCAAACAAAAAATTAGACAATATATATGATTATTTCCTAGTTGGATCTGACCAAGTATGGAATCAGACAACAGGTCGCATTAACGATTTGTTTTTGTTAAATTTCGTAGGTAATTCCCAAAAAAAGATATCATTTTCTGCAAGTCTAGGAACAGACAAGCTTTTTACTGAAAGTGAGAATCAAGTAAAAAAATATATAAGCGATTTTTATAGCATTTCAGTGCGTGAAGAAAGCGCTAAAAAAATTGTTGGAAATATAACGGGGCGAGAAGATGTAGAAGTTTTATTAGATCCAACTATGTCACTTGATATAGAAAAATGGGATAGAGTATCTAAAAGGCCTAAACAGTTTGATGAGAAAAATTTCGATGGGATAAAATTTATTTTACTATACTTTTTAGGCGAATATACAAATGAAAGAAAACTAGTAATTGAACAATTCGCACAAGACAATAACTGTTCAATTATTAATGTACTAGATAAAGATGACGATTTTTACAATTGCGGGCCATCTGAATTTATATGGCTTGAAAAAAATGCTTTTTTAGTTTGTACAGATTCTTTCCATTCATCAGTTTTTGCCATTCTATATAAAACACCATTTATTGTATTTAATAGAGATGATGGTCAAAAGGGAATAAACGAAATGAATTCTAGAATTGACACATTACTAAAAAAATTTGAGTTAACAAATAATTACTACAATGGGAAAATTGATATTGACATTATAAGTAAAGATTATAGTTATGTAGACAAAATTCTTGAAGAAGAAAAAGAAAAAACAAAAAAATTTATAAAAAGGTCATTTGATTTGTAAAAGAATGCATATTGGTAGCATTGTTATTTAAATAATTTATGTTTTTAATAACAATATAGAATATTAAAGAGTTTGCTATAAAGCATTATATGATAAAATCTATATAGAGAAGAAATAGGAATGTTACAAAATGGAAGAAGGTTTTTGTGTGAATAGTGGAAAACAAAGAAAAGTAGGAATAATTCTTTCTTATCTAACGATAATAGTTAGTACATTAGTACAATTATTATACACTCCTTTGCTAATTAGAATGCTTGGGCAGAGTGAATATGGCTTATATTCCCTAGTATCATCAATTATTGGATATTTAACCGTGTTGGATTTAGGTTTTGGAAATGCCATAATTGTTTATACAACTAAGTTTCATACTCAGGGAAAATTTGATGATGAGAAAAAACTTCACGGAATGTTTAAGATAGTTTTCTCAATAATAGGATTGATAGCAGTATTGTTAGGAGGTATTTTGTATTTAAATGTAAATAATCTTTTTGGAAATACTATGAATTCACTTGAATTAGAAAAAATGAAAATAATGATGTTAATTTTAGTCTTTAATTTAGCGATAACTTTTCCATTTAGTATTTATTCATCTATTATTAATGCTTATGAAAAATTTACATTTCAAAAAGTTCTTTCGATTCTCAACACAATATTAAAACCCATATTAATGATTCCTTTACTATTCATGGGATACAAATCAATATCGTTGTGTGTTATTATAACAATAGTAAATTTAATGGTTTTATTATCAAACTATTTCTATTGCAGATCCAAATTAGATATAAGAATAAAATATATGGGATTTGATAAAACCTTATTCAAAGCTATCTTGGGATATTCTATTTGGATTTTTTTAGGAATAATTGTAGATAAAGTTAATTGGAGCGTCGATCAATTTGTATTAGGAGCTGTATCTGGAACAATAGCAGTTTCAATTTATTCAGTAGCAAGTCAAATCAACACACTTTTTATCAATCTTTCAACAGCAGTTAGTGGAGTAATGCTACCTAAAGTTACTAAGATGATCGCAAATAATGAGACAACAGATAAGCTATCAAATGAATTTATAAAAGTAGGAAGAATTCAGTATTATATAATATTTTTAATGGTAAGTGGATTTACCTTAGTTGGAAAAGATTTTATCATATTATGGGCGGGAAAGGAATTTGAAGTTGCTTACTATGTAACTCTTATTTTAATAATACCAATTTCATTTCCATTAATACAAAATTTAGGTATAAGTGTAATGCAAGCCTTAAACAAGTATAAATTTAAATCTATATCAACATTTATTATGGCGATTGCTAATATTTTTATTAGTATCTATTTAGCCAAAAGATACGGACCAATTGGTAGTGCAATCGGAACATCTATCGCGTTAGTCATATGCAATATTATTTTAATTAATATTTATTATCATAAAGTAATCAATATTAATGTAATAAAATTTTGGAAAAATATTTTTGAAATGACAATGTGGTTTATAATTCCAGTAGCATTAGTTTTAGTTTTAATGTTTTTAACCAAATTAGATGGAATAACGGGAATTTTAGTATATAGTTTTGTCTATACAATTATGTATGGTATAATATGCCTATTATTTGTAATGAATGAATACGAAAAAACTATTTTGAATAAAGTATTTAAAAAGTTTAGGGTAAGGTGATTTTTATGTTAAAAAAGGTAATAAAAAAAGTACCAGGATTTAAAGCGTTAAACAATACAAGGAAGAGTATAGAATTTTATAGAGATAAAAAATTTTTCTTAAAGAATTATATGCATTCAAAAGGTGTAACGAAAGATAAAATCGAATATGAACTTCTCCTAGAAATTCATAAACTAGAAAAGGGATTTGCAGTAGTGAATCCAAGAGTATTTGGCATAGAAAAAGTAAAAAGAATTATTGAATTACTTAATCTTTATGAAAAGTTAGAGTTCGAACCTAGTTTTTCTTCAAACTTAGGGTTTAGTTCACTATTTGAATATAAGAACTTTTTTGAACAGCATAACTGGACAGAAACTGAAGCATATAAAATAATCGATCGATTCTTAATTGATAAAAAAGTCCCAACTGAATTAGCAGGAGCATTTGATTTGCAGTTAGAAGATATTATTGAAGCATCTTCAGTTGATTATGAGTCATTTTTAAAAAGCAGAAAATCTGTTCGAAATTTTTCTAATAAAGAAATAACAGAAAGCATTATAAAAAAAGCAACAGAGATTGCTATCCTTTCGCCATCCGCTTGTAATAGGCAAATGTGCAAAGTATACTTTATTAATGACGAAAAAAATAAGAGGGTAATAGAGAATTATGCACAAGGTTTAGGTCTTTTTGATCTAACTAATGCGAATTATGTAGTTGTTACTTTTGATGTTTCAGCTAATTATTTTATTGGAGAAAGAAATCAAGGCTGGTTTAACGCTGGTTTATTTTCTATGAATTTTGTAAACTCTCTTCATTCACTTGGAATAGGCTCTTGCTTTATACAATTTGGTAACTCATTTAAAGAAGAAGAAGAATTTAAAAATAAATTAGATATACCCCATTCTGAAAGAGTGGCAGTAATTATAACGTTAGGATATTATGACAAAGTATCCAGAATTCCATACAGTACTAGAAAACCAATTAAAGAAATATATAGAAAAAGATGAATTAACAATATAATTAACAGTTTAAATGAAATAGCTGAATTCAACAAAAGACAAAATATTTACAATATACTATAAATTTTTAACTAGAACCAATTTAATGGTTCTTTTTTATGGGCAACTTAAGTACAATTTTTTATGGAATTATATAAAATATTAGCATTTATTAGAAAAAACTAGTTTTAAGTGAACCAATTTCTAATAAAACAAATGAAGATTTAATATACAATTTTATTTTAATATTTAGATTTTAAGAAAGAAAATAAAACAATTAAATAATAAAAATAATGTCCTAATTGTCAACAATTAATTAGGTAGATTTTTAATAATATTTATGATATTTTAAATATAGAAAAAGAAAAGATTAAAGTGAGTGGTTTAATGAAGTACAAGAAGTTTATATTAATTTTATTAGTTATCATACCTATTAGTGTAGATGCAAGAAGTGGATGCTGCTCACATCACGGTGGTGTATCTCACTGTGATGCTTCAATTGGCATGTATATATGTAATGATGCCTCAGTAAGTCCCTCTTGTGGATGTGAATATGTTGCTCCATCAACAACAAAAAGAAAAACAACAAAAGTGACTACAGTTAGAACCACAACTAACAATGTTCCGATAAATACAACGACTTTGACAACAACCAGTACTATAAGTTCATCAACTGATGACACCACAAATTCAAAAGGAGTTAGCGAAAAAACAAGTAGTAATAAGAATATAACAGAAGAAAAGGAAAAACAAGAAGAAGATTCTACTGGAAGTGTAATAGTTGGAGTAGGAATTTTAGGAGCGGTAGCGTGGTTTGTTGCCAAAAAGAAAAATTTAATTTAAACACGAAAGAAAACAAGCTAATTATGTTAAAAGCATTTTGTCATTGATAAAATTTAATTATAAAGTTATAATATATTTCACTAAAGAGGTGCTATAGTATGAGAAGTATTAGTGAGATAATAACAAAAGAAATATTTGTTAATGCACATGAAATATGTAAAGAAGCAGTTAGTGAAGAACATTTAAAAGACATTAATTTAAAATTGTTAAAGGACTCCCTTCTAAAATTAAGTAAAAGCGATATTGAGACTTACTACGGTAACTATTTAGACAGAAATATTTTCTATTCTATACCAGAATTATTCACTTCTAGTATTGTTGATATACCGAAAGGAAATAATTCATTCAGAGAGTATAGATTTTTTGCCCAATACTCCCTAATTTTATATAACGCTATTGGAATACTTTTTTATAAAGTAACAGAAGATTTGCTAGGTAAAATAGATTTTGAAACAGATAATGTATATACTTATGCTCCTAATAAGATTAGTAATGAAAAGAATAAGCAGGAGAAAGTAAAGATAGATCACACTTATAGAAAGTTTTATTCTGAATATCTAAACAAGCAGGAAGAGTTAATAAACGAGGATTCAATAATACTTAGAATTGATTTACGCAATTACTTTAATAGCATAGATCACACAAAGTTAGTCGAGACACTAGATATTTTTGGGCAACCAGTAATCAAAAATAAATACAAGATAAACTCAGAAACAAAAGAAGCAATTATTCATTATTTTGACATGATGATGAATTCTAAAAAGGGTATACCTCAAGGAAGAGTTAACTGTTTTTCTGATTTCTTTGGTGATTTATATTTAAAAATGTTTGATAAAGAAATAAAAAAAATATGCGAAAGTGAAATGTTGTTATATAAGGCAATGATTAGATATGTTGATGACATTACCATTGTATTTGAGCGCAAAGCAGTTGAGTCAATTCACGATATCTACAAAGAGCTACATAACATTGAAAATAAAATTGCTCTATTTCTATTTCAAAACTTAAATTTAAAAATAAATGATGCTAAAACAATTGTAAGAATTTTAAAAGATGATGATGAAGTAATAGAGTATCTAGAAGACAACTCCAAACAAGTTTCATTTGTTGAAAACTTTGGTAGAACTTCTAGTAAAAGAAAAATACAAGAGAAATTTAATGAATTATTAGAAGCTTTAGAAAAGTTTAGATATCCAGATACTAACAGTCAAGTAGAAGAGTTTGATAATAAAGATAAAGAAAAACTAAAACTAATATTTAGTAAAGATGTAAATAATTATTTAAAGTCCTCTAACAATATAAAAATACTAAATAAAGTATTAGAAAAAATAGATATGGAATTAACTGTAGATAATATATACATATTAATCGCGTTATTGTTTTTAAATGTTAAGGGAACAAAACCATATTTTAGCGCTTTTGATAAATATATAAAAACTTTTAATAAATACGATGATAAACGAATGATACATATTTTACTAATGGGTATTACACAAGACTTGGAAGCTAATGAAGTATTTACTTACATTGAAAAAGTAAAAGATGATTTGGCTAAAGATAATTATGGAAGATATCTTCTTATATTTTCAGAAAATTATAGTTATGATAAGCACATTAGCTTATTAAATGAAATGGCAATTTATAATAAGATATCTTATTATTATAAAAATGCTGGAAAAGATGTAATATGCAACAGTAATGTATCTTTTAATCAAATGATAAAAGTCTATTTAAGTATGCAAAATAAAAATGATGCTTTAATAGATCAGATAAACAATTTTGTTGAATACTATATAAAACAAGATTGGGGAGTAGCTTACAACAGTTTTTATAATTTTTTTCATGAACTATGTAAGATAAAATTATGCAAGAAAGAAGATCTAACGTCTGAAACTATAATTACCAATTTAAAAAAGAAAAAAATTATTACTGTTTCTGATCAAATTATCATTAATAAGTTTGCTAACATGCGAAATGAAAATCAAATATCACATCCAAGTGATAAATTTGGAAACAAAAATATAAAAATTGGAAAAGAAGAGTTAGAGTATTTTGTTTATGAAGTTAGTCCAGTTATAATTAATATAATAGAAAAACTATAGATACCTAATAAAGTAGTTTTTTGTAAGAACCTTATTATCAAAATTTCTTAAATAATTACAATATTTGTAATCGATTTTAATTAATTTTATTTTTTCTATTATATCTACAAAAAAGCAAAAGTTAGAGTGTGCTCCTCTAACTTCTTTTTTCGTTTCCTTTTATAGAGCTGACATCACTCGTTTTTTTAATATTATATGCAAGTACTTGTATAACATAATTGCTTATGTAGGAGCAATATATCATAAATCATTTGTTAATGTCAATTAAGTTTTACAAATGTGAATTTAAATAATTTTAAAATAATCAAATTTACAAAACGGTATCATTGATACTGTTTTACTTGACTTATTAACTATAATTTCATATGATACATACAGAAAGGAGTTTTTATGGAAGACAACGAGAGAAGATTAACAGCAACCGAAGTGATTAATAAAATCAAGGAATACAAAGATGATGACTTTGTTTTAAGTATGGATAGAGATAAAAATGCAGAAACTATTAATGAGTATAATTTGACATCAAGTGATATAATTGATTTTATAAAATGCCTTACGATTAAGAATATGCCACATTGCGTAAATAACCATGATAATAGAAATAAAACAAAGCATTTGTATGAATTCCAAAAAAATTTACTTGTTAATTTAGTAGATTTCGATGGGAATGATAAAGTTGTAAGTATGTACTTTAAAGGTGGATTTCATAAAAATAAACATATCATTTATGGGGTTTCTTTTCATGAAGATGATATGATTAGATAATATGTGATAAAAATGAAAAAGAAAGTGTATTGTTTAACATGCGATGAAATAAGAAATTGCGAATTAAAAGAAGAAAAAGTAACAAAAAGTATCGATTGCAATGTAATTACGTATAAAGAAAAAAAATATATTTGTCCTATATGTGGAGAAGCAGGATATGATGCAGAAACCTTTGATGAAAATGTTCATGATGCAAATGATGAACTTAGAAAAATTACGGGACTTATAAGAAAATGTGAAATAGAAGAAATACTATCCAAATATTCCGTAAGTCAAAAGAATTTATCTAAGATATTAGGATTTGGAGAAATTCAAGTATCTAGGTATTTAAAATTTGGTAATCCTAGTAAAGAGCATTCCGATAAATTAAAGTCTATCAAAGATAATCCCTTTGTATATGAAGGTTATGTTCTAGACGCAAAAAATAGTCTTGACGAAAAAGTTTTTAAAAAACAAATTGGCAAGATTAGACAACTTGAATTAACAAGCGAACATTCAAAAATATATAACATTGGGTTATACTTAATTGAGTCACTCGGTGATATAACAAACCTGTCACTACAAAAAATATTATATTTTTTAAATGGATTCTCGCCATTATTATTAGGCCATAACTTATTTAATGATACAGCTCAAGCATGGCCTCACGGTCCGGTATATGCCAAAATGTACGATGCTTTTTCATATTATGTAAGAGATAACATTAATATATCGGAAGTATTAAAAGATCGTGAATTTGATTTAACAAATGAGGAAAAAGAATATATCGATGAGGTCTCAAAATATTTTTCATGTTATGGTGGATTGAAACTACGAAATATGTCTCATCTAACAGAACCATGGATAAATGCACGTATAGGCTTAGAAGAGAATGAACCTTCTAATAGAATTATCGATGAAAAAGATATAACTGGATATTTTAAAGAAATGGTAAAAAAATACAATATTAAATCGTACGAGGATATAGGCAAATATGCTATAGATCTCTTTAATAAAGTACAATAAAAGTTCACAATGTGAATTTTTTTATGAAAAAAATAATTAATATATATTAAGAAAGGCAGCATTATGAATGAAACAACGGTCTCAATAAAGTATACAAAAAGTTATGATAGAACAGTTAAGAAGTTAAAAAATCATCATAATGAACTTGCTAATTTAGAAAAGATTATATCAATGATAAAAAACTCATCAAATATTAACGAACTAAAGAATATTCGCTTTCTAAAATGTATAATTTAGAGCAACTTAAATATGAATTAAATAAGTTCCACTCATTTAACTTAGAAAAAAGTGGTGGGACAATTAGATTAATAGTTAAGTTTAGTTTGGAATTAAATGAAGTAAAACTAATTTACGCTAGTTTTAAACATTACATAGATTTTAGTGAGGAGAAGGTGATTTATTATGATGAATAAATTTGGAAGTGAGTTAGGAGAATTTTTAGAATTCAAAAATATAAGTCAAAAAGAATTTGCTTATAGGATAGGAACTTCTCCAAAGAATTTAATTGATATTATAAATGGAAAAGTTGGTAGAAGAATTTAATAAGAACGGAATTTATTTAGTTATTGAAGATGATTTACCTGGAACAAAAACAAGAGGAGCATTTAAAATACTAAATAATACTCCAGCGATCTATTTAACCAGAAAACATAGAAGAATTGCTGATATATATTTTGCTTTACTTCATGAACTTGCTCATTGCAAAAGTGATTTTAATCGTGCCAAAAGTGGTTGTATGATTTCTTCTGAAAACGAATCAAAAGAGGATTATGAAATCAAAGCAGATGCTCAAGCTCTAAATTGGATGTTTGATAAAACCAGTTATTTGTTGCTAAAGGAAAACAGCAAATTGATAGAAAATGGTAATTATAATAAATGTTTTGCAGTTTACAGACTTGCTTTAGATAAAATAATCGATTATAAAAGCGATTTATATCAAATTAATAATCCTGTTATTATCGACAATTAGGCAACAACAATAATTTAAATATTCAGTACAATTAATCGTATAAGAAAAACATCTAAATTTTTATAAATTTATGTTTGACAAGCCCCAACTAATATATTATAATAACCTAGTTCGGAAAGGGGTATAATACATGAAAATATGGAAGAAAAAATTTGCAACCTTATACTTGATGGGTATTTTAGGAACTGGCTTAATGGGCTATGGAAACGAACAAGGTAAAACTACAGAATTGAGTGTAACGCCTTTTTCCTATGAAAGCGAGTTTGAAGAAGAACTATTTAGTGAACCTATTGTAAATCAAATTGAAACAATGGAAGCGCCTGATGTTGAAGAAGAAAAAGATGAAGATGAAGTTGAGATTATTGAAGTAGATGTAGTTGTAGCAAACTCTCGTACTGAAGTAATTGATAATTTAGAAAATGGTCGAATTATTGGATATCTTCCTGAAGGAAGAACTGCGGATTTAATTGCTGTTGAAGATAACGGTTATACTCAAATAGATTACTTTGGAGATACTGCACTTGTAAAAACAGAAAAAGTATCCTTATCAAAAGTCTATGACTTTAAAAGTCCAATAAAGAAAATACTTTATGCTACAGAAGATACTTCACTTGTTATTCCTGATTATTTAAGTGAAACAGGTGAACAAGTAACTGTTGATATTCCAAAACTTGAATGTTTTGAAGTATATCAAGAAGATGAAGCTCTATACTTAGTTAAAACAGAAGAATATATTGGTTATATAGCTAAAGATAAAGTAGCAGAATTAAATGGAACCATTGCAGTAATTGATATCGAATTACAAAAAGTAACACTTTACAAAGATAACGTAGTAATAAACACGTATCCAGTTGTTACAGGATTACCAACGAAGTCAAGAGAAACTGATTTAGGTTTATGGGAAATTCATAATATTACTGGAGCACGTAATTTAATTGGCGATGGTGGATCAAAAACTCCAGTTGACATAATGATGAAATTTCATAATAATGAGGGATTCCATGACGCTGAGTATCATACATGCGACAACTGGAAAAATAGACATGGCTGGCGAGATACGTCGGAATTCGGTGGGGATACATATATAAATGATGGTTCTCATGGATGCTGTAATATGCGTCATGAAGATGTCTTCGAATTATCCGAATATATCACAATGGGAACACCAGTGCTTGTAAAACCATAAGAATTTAAAGGTAACATGAGTTATCTTTTTTCTTTTCTTGTATAGCATATGTCGTTATGTTATAATAAATTAGAAGGTGATAATGATGAAGTTAAAAAGAAGTATTAGAATTGCTTTAGCAGTCGTGTTTTTATTAATTACAGCCATTTCCGCAAAAATAATATTTGATTTAAATTTACTACCAATGAAATTATTTGTAAGGATATGTGAAGGCTTATTTATAGTAAACTTCATTGCTGCATTTTGTTTGCTTATAAATAAAAGAGGCTTTGTTAAAGTATTTAGTTTTATCTTGTATTTTATACTAAATATTGCATCAGTAGCAACGATGTATTATGGTATAACGACCAATAATTTTTTGAAAAATGCTTTTGGTAATGCTGAGGAAGAGTATAAGGCAGCTTATGTGATATTAAGTAAAAATGATTATACCGAAGAAGATTTAAAAGGAAAAGATATAGCTTATTTAGATACTTTACCCGAAAAAGAAAAAGTGTTTGAAGAACTTGCTAAAAAAGATATAAAGACATTTTTAGAGTATACTGAGGTTGAGGTAGCAATTGCCCAAGATGTTGTGCTATTAGACAATGCAACATACGTTTATTTAAAAGAGAACCAAGCGGAAATAAATGTATCTGAGTTAAAGGTAATTTTTGAATTTAATGTAGCAATTAAATTATCTAATGATGCCATAGGTGAAGAAGAATTAGATGAAGGTGTAAAAGGTGAATATCAAGCTCTAACACCAGGGGAATATTATAATATTTTCTTAGGCGGTTATGATTTTACTAATACATTTATGGATTTTAATATGTTAGTTTCCATTAATAAAACGAACAATGAAATATTACTTACAACTATTCCAAGAGACTTTTATATAACTGATGCACGTGTTGGAAGGAAAGATAAACTAAGCGATATGGGCGCTCGTGGTATTGAAACGAATATGGCATCTGTTGCCAAATTATTTGGCGTAAAGATAGATTATTATATTAAAGTTAATACTAAAAGTTTAGTAGCTCTTGTCGATGCCGTAGGTGGAATCACATATTGTTCTGATTCAGAATATACGACAAGTCATGCTATGATACTTGATACTTATAATGATTCCTTAGGCGAAAAACTTCATGTCAAAAAAGGCTGCCAAGGACTAAATGGTATCCAAACTTTAACAGTAGCACGCGAGAGATTAGCATTTAAATCAGGAGATAATCAACGACAAAAGAATAATGCTAAAATAATGACTGCTATTTTAAATAAGATGAAATCTCCAGCTATGGCCACAAGATTTCCAAGTGTTTTATCAGCTGTAAGTGGTTTTTATACAACAACAATACCTGCAGATTTAGTAACTTCAAGTGTCCAAGAATTGATTGAAAATCCTAACTGGGTAATAAAAACTCAATCAGTGACTGGCTCTGGAGGACAAGATTATATTTTCTTTGGCAAAACAAAAGACTATGTAATGTATCCAAACTATGGAACAGTTAATGCCGCTAAGAGAAAAATTCAAGGTATGAAATATAAAAGACTAAGCGCATTATAATTAGAATGTTTATTTAAAAAGAGTAGGTTGCTACTCTTTTATTTTTTGCCTATTTAGTTTATAATTATATTGGGTGAATAATATGAAAAAAGTCGCGATATTTCAAGTGGATTTAAATATTGGTGGTATACAGAAATCTTGTGTAAATCTTGTTAATAATATAGATACTTCAAAATACGAAGTAGATTTATATTTAATTAGCAAAGAAAATGTCTTCATAAACGACATAAACAAAAAAATAAATATAAAATATCTGGATCCATTGCCATATATAACTAAGCTACTTCCAATATCTTTACTAAGTCTATTTTATAGCCCAAAAATAGATAAAAAATACGATATCGTGATTGACTTTAATTCATATTCAAACGAGACTGCTATTGCTGCTATCAAAACGGAAGCATCAACTAAAATTATGTGGGTTCATAATGATGTAGAAATCAAGATTAAAGAAGAGATACTTTATCGCGTTCTACACATTATGTTCAAAAGTAAATATAAATATTTTAATAAGTTCGTTGGAGTTTCAACGGGAGCTTTAGATTCTTTTATAAGATTAAATAAGGTAAAAGATAAAGAAACTTTAGTTATTCCTAATTTTATAGATACTAAAGAAATTAAAGAAAAAATAAAAGCAAAATCCAATATTAAAATCGATGAAAATAAAATAAATATTTGCTCAACAGGTAGAATAGTGCATCAAAAAGGTTTTGACATCTTAGTTAATTTCATCAATTCAATTAAGGATGAATTAACTAATCATCATTTTTATATAATAGGTGATGGCAGCGAAAAAACACACATTGAATCCTTAATAAAAGAATTGAAGTTAGAAAATTTGGTAACTTTAACAGGATTTTTGGATAATCCATATCCCTTGATGAATAATATGGATGCCTTCATTTTAATGAGCAGATACGAAGGACAAGGCATGGTATTCTTAGAAGCAAAGTCACTGGGACTTGATGTAATTATGCCTAAAGCTTTAGAAAAATATGTTGATAAAGAAATAAAGGGAGTAGAGGATATTAAATCAGCTATACTTAATTTAAAAAAACATCCCCATAAATTTGATGAGTTAGAAAACTATAACAAAAAGATAAAGGATAAAATTAATAATTTATAAGGAGGACTTTATGAGACAACAAAAAAGAGTATTATTTATTTCTAGTACTGGCGGGCACTTTCATGAATTAATGCGACTAAGACCATTATTTAAAAAATATGATACATATGTTGCAACAGAAAAACAGAAAACAAATCTCTATTTACGTGAAGAATTTAAAGATAAAGTCTTCTATCTTTTGTATGGAACAAAAGACCATCCAATAAGTTATCCTTTTAAATTATTTATAAATTGTTTTATATCACTTTTCTATTTTATTAAAATAAGACCAGATGTTATTGTAACAACCGGAACACATACTGCTGGACCAATTTGTTGTATTGCCAAAATATTTGGTAAAAAAGTAATCTATATTGAAACTATTGCTAATATTAATTCGAAAACTATCACAGGACGTCTTCTTTATCATATTGCCGACCTTTTCTTAGTTCAATGGGAATCTATGTTAAAGTTATATCCCAAAGCTATCTATAAAGGATGGATCTACTAATGATTTTAGTAACACTTGGAACCCAAGATAAAAGCTTTGATAGACTTTTAAAAGCAATAGATAAAAATATAGAAAACGGCAATATAAAAGATAAAGTCCTAGTTCAAGCAGGATTTACCTATAAAACCTATAAAAGTAAAAATATGGAAATGTTTGATTATGTTGATACAAAAACTATGACCGATTTAGTGGCCGAATCTGATTTTGTTATATCGCATGCTGGAGCAGGTTCCATCCTTACAGCACTAGAAAATAATAAAAAAATAATTGTTGTACCAAGACAAAGTAAATATGGAGAACACAATAATGATCACCAAATAGAGATAGCCGAAAGATTTGAACATGATGGACATGTAATATACTTAAGAGATTTAAATAATTTAAATAAAGCTATAAAAGCTATAAAGAAATTTAAACCATCTCCATTAGATCATAATTATGAAATGCTTAAGACTATTGAACAATTTATTGATAATGTCGAAAAGAAGAAAAGAAGAAAATTCTTGCCTTTCTTATTTATTATTTCTTGGATGTTTATAATATTTACTTTATCGAATATGAACGGAATAGAATCTAACGTTAAGAGTCAAACATCGCTTGATGAAATAGTTGATTATGTCCTTAGTATTACAAATAAAGTCGGATTAACAGATAAACATCCATCCGAGAAATCCAAAAAAGCATTTGTGGAAAAAATAAATCCCGTTATGCGTAAATGTGCTCATGCTACTGTTTTCTTCATACTAGCTATACTTGTAATGATATTTTTAAGCAGATTTAAAATTAAATTATCTGTATCTTATATCATCACGATATTGGTATCATTTATGTATGCCTTATTTGATGAATATCATCAGACTTTTGTCGCAGGACGTACAGGGCAATTTAGTGATTCACTTATTGATACAAGTGGAGCGATAATTGGTGCACTTTTAGTTCTAATTGTTATATCTATACATCGTAAAAGAAAAAGAATTAAAGAAGAAAAGAAAACCAAAAAGAAAAAAGTCATATTTGTCTCAAGTATTGGCGGGCACTTAACTCAGTTACTTCAAGTTAGTAGCATATTTAATGACTATAATTATTTACTCATAACAGAAAAGTCCAGTGTCACTGATAATCTAAAAACAAAATATAATGTTAAATACTATATTTACTGTAATAAAAAGAATTTCTTAAAGTATTTTATTATAAATGTTTTAAATGCTTTTCATTCGATTTTTACTTTCTTCAGTTTTAGACCTGATGTTATCGTAACAACGGGAGCAAATACAGCAGTACCATTATGTTATTTAGGAAGAATATTTGGTAAAAAAGTCATATTTATTGAGTCATTTGCTAAAAGAAATGGAAAAACCCTTGCGGGAGCTCTTTGTTATCCTGTAGCAACAACATTTATTGTTCAGTGGGAATCAATGCTTGAATTCTATCCTAAAGCAAAATATTTTGGAGGGATGTATTAATGATTTTAGTAACACTTGGCACACAAAGCCAAAAATTTTATCGACTACTTGATGCAATCGAAAACTCTAACATCGATGATGAAATTATTGTTCAAGCTGGTGGTTCATGTAATTACAAATCGAAAAAGATGAAAATTCTTAAATTTATTAATTATGATGAAATGGCTAAATTAATTGAGAAAAGTGACTTTATTATTACTCATGGTGGAACGGGAAGTATTATAACGCCCATACAACATAATAAAAAAGTAATTGCTTGTGCACGACTGGAGAAATACAAGGAGCACATTAATAATCATCAAATGGAAATCGTTTCAATATTTGCTGATTTAGGTTACATACTTGAATTTAAAGAGGGAGAAAATCTCGATAGTGTAGTTGCAAAGATTAAAAAATTTAAACCCCAAAAATATGTTAGTAATCAAGAAAACTTTATAAAGCTTCTTAAAGAAGAAATTGATAAATAATCTGTAGTTTTGCAGATTATTTTATATTCATAAAAACTACTTATAAAAATATATAAATAATATACTAAGTAGTTATGTTATAATTGAACAGAGGATATTTTATGAGTGATAATAAGATTCTTTACAGGATTATAAGACCAATTATAAGAATTATCTTTAAAATTCTTTATCGTCCTAAAATAAAAGGTCTTGATAACATTACGGATAAAAGACTTATATTAGCAGGAAATCATACAAGTATATTAGATTGTCTTCTTTTAATGTCTTGTACTAAAAGAAGTATTCATTTTTTAGCTAAAAAAGAACTATGGAAATTTCCTCAAAGTCTTATATTTGCCCATATGGGGCTAATACCAGTTGATAGAAGTGTTCATGATAAGAATGCTTTAAAGTATGCTTATGAATATTTAAATAATGAAGCATTAGTTTTAGTTTTTCCTGAAGGAACTACTGAAAAAAATAGAGGATTAATGCCCTTTAAAATTGGAGCCGTAAAGATGTCTTATGAGACAAATTCTAAAATAACACCATTTGTAATCAAAGGAAAATATAAAATATTTCATAAAAGCATTTCAATTGAGTTCTTAAAACAAATAAGCATTAATAATAATTTAAGTGAAGAGAATGACAATCTAAGAAATATTATAAAAGAAAGGTTAAAGGGATAAAATGTCGATATTTGAGATATTTAGAATGAAACGAAAATTAGATGAAACTTGGAGTAAATATTATAAAGAAGAGGAACTTAATATTAAAATTCCTAATATTTCGATGTATGATCAAGTAAAGATTAGTGCTTACAAGTATCCAAATAATATAGCTATTTCCTACGAAGGCAAGAAAATATATTATAAAGATTTGCAAAAGAAAATAGATGTTTTAGCAAATGCATTTTATTCTTATGGTATAAAAAAAGGAGACATCGTAACTATTTGTTTACCAAATATGCCAGAGGTCTTATATGCTTTATATGCTTTAAATAAAATTGGTGCAATTGCTAACATGCTTCATCCACTATCTGCCGAAGAAGAGATAAAACAAAGTATTGAATCTACTAAATCAAGATTAATTTTGTTTACCGACATGTTTTTTGATAAAATAGAAAACATTATTGAAGAAACTTTAGTAGAAAAAGTTTTACTTGTATCTCCTGCAGATTCATTACCAAAAATAAAAAATGTTGGCTATAAATTTAAAAGACGAGGTAAATATAAAAAAGTGCCATTTAATGATTATTATCTTAAATTAAATAGATTTATTAGTAAGTATTATGATAAAAATTTCGAACTAACAAAACGTTTTGGGGCTAATACTCCTGCCGTTATTTTACATAGTGGTGGAACAAGTGGCAAACAAAAAAACGTTGTTTTACAAAACAGGGCATTTATTCTAGGTAGCAAACAAGAAAAAATTTGTTTAAAGAAGTTAAGGCCTGGAGATTGTTGTTTAGGTATAATGCCTAACTTTCATGGATTTGGTCTGTCAGTTTGTATGCATACGCCTTTAACTTTAGGTTGTTATACAATACTTGTACCCAAATTTGATGCAAAAAAATTTGATGTTTTATTAAAAAAAACAAAGCCGACTTGTGTCCTTGGAGTACCAACATTATTTGAGGCTTTAGTATCTAATAAAAATGTCAAGAAATTAGATTTATCTAATCTAAAATATGTCATAAGTGGTGGCGATATTTTATCTAATAAATTAGAAAATAAAGTAAATGAGTACTTGAGTGAACATAATAGCAGCGCTCATATAACGCAAGGATATGGTTTATCTGAAGCTTTAGCTGCGGTGACTCTTGCTTATGATGATGTAAATAAGCCAGGTTCAGTTGGGATACCTTTTCCCTCAAATCATGTTAAGATTATTGACTCAGCTACAAGAAAAACTTTAAAATTTGGTGAAACTGGCGAGATCGTTGTTCATTCTAAAGCTTTAATGATGGGCTATTTAAATGACGAAACAGAAACAAATTCATCCCTTCAAATACATGAAGATGGACATATTTGGCTTCATACAGGTGATTTAGGTTATATGGACGAAGATGGATTTATATTCTATCAAGGAAGAGAAAAAAGAATGATTATTACAAGTGGATATAATGTATACCCATCACATATTGAAGAAGTTATAGAAAACCACCCAGATGTTTTGCAATGTACAGTAGTTGGAGTACCGCATACTTATAAAGGTAATGTTGCAAAAGCTTATGTTGTTTTAAAAGAAGGACGTTATAGTTTACTTGTAAAAAATGATTTAAAGAATTATTGCAAGAAAAATTTAGCACGTTACATGGTACCAGTAGATTTTGTTTTTAGGAAGCAATTACCAAAGACAAAACTAGGAAAAGTTGATTTTAAAAAATTACAAAGTGACATTGGAAGCGATAATGATGAGTAAAAAGACCTTCTTTTATTCTTTTTGTTCATTCCTCTTAAGTCCAATTTATAAATTTTACTATAATCCTAAAATAATTGGCAAAGACAATTTAAAAGTAAGTGGAGCTAAAGTAATTGTTGGTAATCACATTCATTTGTTTGATCAATGTAATATCATTATTTCGACAAAAGAATTTATTACTTTCATGGCTAAAAAAGAATATTTTGATTCTCTAAAAACTTCGTGGTTTTTTAAGTCTGTTGGCTGTATATCAGTTGATAGAAGTAAACATGATGAAAAATCTAAAAAAAGTGCACTTGAAGTCTTAAATTCATCATCACCCATAGGACTTTTTCCTGAAGGAACTAGAAATTCAGTAAAAGAATCTTTTGCCATTTTTTTATATAAAGAGTATGGAATAAAGACAGATTTAAAAGAGTTTATAAAAAGGATGAAGTATGTAAAAAAGTCTCAAGTAGATAAGATGATTAATTTATTAAATAGTGAGTTAATTACCTTAGAAGATTTTAAAAATAATATTCTTGATCCCGATAAATATTTAATCTCTCTTGTTAAACAAAATATAATTACAGAAAGTGAGTATTATGATTCCTATATTCTGGAATTTAAATTTGGCGCTGTATCAATGGCTAAAAAGAAAGATGCCTATTTAATTCCTATCGGAATAACAGGAAATTATAAATTTAGAAGTAATGACCTTACTATAAGAATTGGCAAACCCTTTAAAATAGCTGATATGGATTTAGAAGAAGCTAACCAATTCTTAAGAAAAAAAGTTATTGAGTTAATTAAAGAAAATTTAAATTAAATACCAATGGGTATTTTTTTCTTAAAATTAATTAGCACTTTGATATTGACAGTGCTAATGTTTGGTGGTATAAATAAAATGTAACCAAATAAAAGGAGATGCTAATAATGGCAAAAAAACAATTTAAAGCAGAGTCTAAAAAACTAATGGATTTAATGATAAATTCAATTTATACAAATAAAGAAATATTTTTAAGGGAGTTAATATCTAATGCCAGTGATGCAATAGATAAGTTATATTATAAATCACTAACTGATGATAAGATAAAAGTCGACAAGAAAAAATTTAAAATTGAGTTAGCAGTTGATGAAGAAAAACGTACACTTACTATTAAAGATAATGGTATCGGTATGACTAAAGAAGAATTGGAAACCAATCTTGGAACAATAGCTAAGTCTGGTTCTAGTGCTTTTAAAGAAGAAAACGCCCATAAAAAAGACATTGATATAATTGGTCAGTTCGGAGTAGGATTCTATTCAGCATTTATGGTTGCCGATAAAATTGAAGTAACAAGTAAAGCTTACGGAGAAAAGAATGCTTACATCTGGAAAACAAGTGGTATTGATGGCTATGAAATAAGTGATGCAAAAAAAGATGAATCAGGTACTGAAATTGTTTTAACAATTAAAACTTCGACAGATGATTATGATTTTGATGAATTATTACATGATCATAAAATTGAATCAATTGTTAAAAAATATTCGGATTATATAACATATCCAATTGTTATGAATATGAAAAAAAGGGAACTTAAAAAGGGTAGTGAAACAGAGTACGAAGAACACATAAAAGAAACAACTCTTAATGATATGGTTCCCTTATGGAAAAGAAATAAATCAAAAATAAAAGAAAGTGATTATAATACTTTCTATTCTGATAAATTCTTTGACTATGAAGCCCCTCTTAAAGTAATTCATAACAGTACAGAAGGTCTAGTAAGTTATAATTCGCTTTTATTCATTCCTTCTCATCCAGCATATGACTTTTATACCAAGAATTATGAAAAAGGATTACAACTATATTCAAGTGGCGTACTAATTATGGAAAAGTGTGCTGATCTTTTACCAGACTATTATAACTTTGTTAAAGGAGTTGTCGATTCAGAAGATTTATCACTTAATATTTCTCGCGAGATATTACAACAAGATAAAACACTTAAAAATATAGCTAAATCAATTGAAACTAAAATAACGAAAGAATTATCAGATATGTTAAAGAACGAAAGAGAAAATTATGAAAAGTTCTTTAATACATTTGGTTCCAATATTAAATTTGGTGTTTATGACAATTTTGGAATGAATAAAGACAAATTAAAAGATTTATTAATGTTCACATCATCTAAAACGAAAAAGTTAGTAACATTAGCAGAATATACCGAAAATAATAAAGATGCTGATTCAATTTACTATTGCTGTGGCGAAACAATTGATAAAATAGATAATTTACCAATTATTGAAAGTTATAAAGAAAAAGATATAGAAGTACTATATTGTACTGATTATATGGATGAATTTGTCTTACAAACACTAATGAATTATAATGAGAAAAAATTTGTTAATGTCTCTACTAGTGAAACCGATTTATCTACTGATGCCGAAAAAGAGCAACTTGCAACGCATAATGAGAACTCTAAAGATATGTTTAAGTTAATGCAAGAAGCAATTCCAGAAGTATCAGAAATTAGATTTACTAATAAATTAAAGAAACATCCTGTATGCTTATCAAGTAAAGGTAATGTAACAATCGAGATGGAAAAAGTAATTAATGCCATGCCAACTGATGAAACATTAAATGCCGAAAAAGTACTTGAAATAAATGAAAATCACGAAATTGTTAAAAAATTAGAAAAAATGTATAAAAGTGATAAAGAAGAGTTAAAAAAATATACGAAAATCCTTTATGCTCAAGCACGTTTAATTGAAGGATTACCACTTGATAATTCAACGGAGATAACAAGCTTAATTTGTGAAATTTTGTCAAAATAAGATATCATGTCGATATCTTTTTCTTTCTTCTTTAAATTTATATTATAATTTGTTAATATAAATGTAGGTGAGTCAAATGCATTTAATCGTGGAATATTTTTTGTATTTTATAATATACTCATTTTTAGGATGGTTAATGGAAGTAACATGCAAATTAATTGAAAAAAAGAGGTTTATCAATCGTGGTTTTTTAGTTGGACCAATATGTCCCATATATGGTTACGGAGTTCTTTTAATCGTTTTATTAATAGGTAATATTAAAGGAGACATTTTATCAATATTTTTAAAATCAATATTGGTTTGCTCTGTCATTGAATATTTAACAAGCTTTTTTATGGAAAAAATATTTAAAGCAAGATGGTGGGATTACTCTAATAAAAAATTTAATCTTAATGGGCGAATCTGTTTGGAGACAATGATTCCTTTTGGGATACTAGGTTGTACAGTTGTTTATATAATTCATCCAATCATAGTTAATTTTGTTGCAAGAATTTCTTATAATTATAAAATTATTTTAGCATTAGTTATTTTCCTAATTTATGTTTTGGATAACTTATTTACATTCATCATTTTAAACAAACTTGGCAATTGCATTAAGTTTTCAAACAAGGATAACACTGAAGCAATTAAAAAATCAATTAATAAATGGTTAACTGTTAATTCTATATTCTACCGTCGTATAATAAATGCTTATCCAAATTTTGTAATTAATATAAAAAAAATAAATGAAAAAGTAAAGAAAAATCAAGATAAATGGAAGGCACAGGAAAAGAAGTTTCGAGAAAAGTATAAAATAAAAATAAAGGAATATAAAAAGAAAAAATAGGAAGTGAATTTATGAATATGTTCGAATATGTTACAAATTTTCAAGCCTCATTTTCCGATGAGCCATTTAATGAAGTTGATAATTTAATTTTGTCCAATTTAACATATTTAGATTTTACTAATATTGTTCCAAATAATAAAGTTTCAATTACTTTAAAAGATGCTGGCGATATTTATTTAAGCACTTATAAACGTAGAGATATAGCGAGACTTGGTATTGCACAAAAAGATGCCTATAAATTATTAGGTCTTGTTATAAAGTCCGAAAGATTTAAAAATATTTCACTATCTAATTACCGTTATATAACAAGTTTAGATTCCCAATTTTCGGCTATGACTTTTAAAATAGATAAAAAATTAAAATATATTGGTTTTGAGGGAACTGATGAGTTAATATCGGGTTGGAAAGAAGATGCTTATCTTTCTTTTAAGTTTCCAGTAGATGCTCAAAAGTACGCTATTGATTACATAAATGAAGTAGTATCCGTTTTTGACCATGATATTATTTTAGGAGGACACTCTAAAGGAGGTAATCTTGCTTTAGTTTCTTCTATGAATATTAAATTTTATTTAAAAAGTAAAATAAAATGTGTTTATTCAAATGATGGGCCAGGTCTTAGAAAAGAAGAATTCTATTCCAAAAAATATCTTAATATTAAAGATAGATATGTTCATATAATACCAACTCACAGTCTTGTTGGGACACTTCTTTATAATGATTCTTATAAAGTGATTAAGACTACTAATAAAAATATCTTTGCTCATGCTTCTGCTTCTTGGGTAATTGAAGGAAATCACTTTGTGCAAGGAAAACAGGATAAGAAATCTATCCAAATAGAAGAAAAGTTAAATACTTATATTGCATCAATTAGTTATGAAGAACAGGAAAAAATTGTTAATGCTATTTTTCGTGACTTAGAACATCAAGGCTATAAAACATTAAATGAATTTTTAAATTTTCGTAAACTTTTAAAAACAATAAGTCATCTAAAGAATATTGATCCAAAAATAAAGTCTATTTTAAGTGATGTTGTCGAAATTATTCTAACAAACTATTTATAAGAGCAAATATATGTTATAATCTTTATAGATATTAGGTGATAATATGAAGAAAGTACTATTGATTGCTGCCATTCTCTTATTTCTTACGGCCTGTAAATCAGCGAATGGAAATAGTATATCAAAATTAGAAACAACGATATATAAAACACATTCTCATGATGAGTTAGTTATTGAAAGTGGTTTTGATTATATAAAGAAAATATTTACAGATAAAGATACATTTTATCATGCCTCGCTTTTAACTATTGAGTATGGATCTGAGGAAACAAAAGAATTAGAAAATAAAATAAAAGAAGAAACAAATAGTTATGAAGTACTCTACATTAAATTTTCTTTTAAAACAGGAGATGTAGCTTATCAAGCTATGCAAAGTAATCATATATATAACTATGAAACTTATTTAATAAAATCTTATAAAGAAGATATTTGGCATATTTATAAAATGGAAGAAGAGTTAAAATAAAACTCTTTTTTTCATAAAAAAAGTCCATTAAAGGACTAATTTAATAAGTATATACTGAATGTTAGGTACGCTGCAAAAATACACCAAATGAAATAGGGAATGTTTATAAAAAAACTAGTTTTATAATATTTAAATAATTCATAAAGAAGTATTAAAACAGATAAGGTTAGACAAATAATCTCAATTGTTCCAATAAATCTAAATTTAAGAATAAAAAATATTATCGGCCAAATTAAGTTTAAAGATAATTGAGTATAATAAGTTGGAGCAATACTTTTTACCGGACCATACTCTTTATAAAGTAAATAGGAAAGTCCCATAAGAAAATAGATAATTGTCCACATAACAGGAAATATCCATGATGGAGGGGCAAAAAGTGGTTTAATTAAGTAATCGTAATCTATATAATCGCGTATCAAAAAGGCAACAATTAATCCTAAGATTAAGGGAGTAAATAAATAAACTCCTTTTTTTAAAAATTTCATTATATCATCCTCACTAATATTGTATACATAAATCCGCTTTTTTATGTAAAAAGTCTATGGACAATATAATCTAAACTTGTTATAGTATTCTTATAGATAAGGAGAGCAATCATGGAAAAAGTACTATTTACTAATGATTTATCATCAAATGGTTTAGTTAAAATATTTGATGCATTGAATGTTAAATTAAAAGGAAATGTTGCTGTAAAAGTTCATTCTGGTGAAAAAGGAAATCAGAACTTTTTAAAACCCGAATATGTTGAAGAGCTTATAAATCATGTTAATGGAACAGTTGTCGAATGCAATACAGCTTATGAAGGAGCGAGAAATACAACAGAAAAGCACGAGCAACTAATGAAAGAACATGGTTGGAGTAAAGTATTCAAAATAGATATATTAGACTCGGTTGGTCCTGATAAAGTTATACCAATTGAAAAAGGGCTTCATTTAACCAAAAACTATGTGGGAGCAAATATTGATAAATATGATTCGGTTTTAGTACTATCCCATTTTAAAGGACATCCAATGGGTGGTTTTGGTGGAGCCTTAAAACAGTTATCTATTGGTTTTGCTTCAAGCAAAGGTAAAGCCTACATTCATTGTGTTGGCGATGAAGATGGAAGTGAAGCCGACTTCTTTAAAGTAAAACAAGAAAACTTTATTGAATCAATGGCTGATGCTGCCTCTACTATCCATAATAAATTTAAAGGTAATATAGTTTATATAAATGTTATGTCTAACATGTCAGTTGACTGTGATTGTTGCTATATAGCAGAAGATCCATGTATGTCTGATATTGGTATTCTTGCCTCAACAGATCCACTAGCGGTAGATCAAGCTTGTATAGATTTAATATATAATTCTACTGATCCCGGAAAAGATCATTTAATTGAAAGAATAGAATCAAGAAAAGGAACACTTATACTAGAAGCAGCTGAAAAATTAAATATTGGTTCAAGAGAATACGAGCTTATAAAAATTTAAAGAGTTCAGAATGACTCTTTTTTCTATGCATTAAAATGCAAAAAAATCATACTATTTTATAGGTGAGGAAGATGAAAGAAGAGAACGCAGTAGCATCGCTAGTAGAAGATTATTTAAATTTAAAAAAACATGAGTTTAAAAGTATAGTCGATAAAATAACACCCAAAAACCCAAAATTTATAAGTAAAATAGAGAAAAATAAATATTTAAATTATGAAGATATACACATAATATTAATCTATAATTATACAGACTATGAAATAAGAGAAGATAAATACTATCATACCTTAAATGATACTTTAATAGATATAACACACTTTACAAGGGAAAAAGATAATCTATTAGAGTTTTTAAAAAAAGAATTAAAAAGAACTTTAAAAGAATATAAAATAAATGATGAAATGATTGATCTTGTTTTAAATATAAATAATGATAATTTTTTTGTTCTTGAAAAGGGGCTTAACTTTATCTATAGTTATAACCAATTTGGCATAAAAAATACAGAACAGTTTTCGATACTTGTTAACTATGTGGTGCTAAATGACATTAATTGAGATATTTATAATAGGTGTTTCTTTATCCTGTGATGCCTTTGCTGTTGCTTTTTCAAAAGGCATTAGTATAAACAAAGTTTTATTTTATCATCCTCTAATAGTTGGCTTCTATTTTGGACTTTTTCAAGGAGTTATGCCATGCCTCGGGTATATTTTTTCAAGTAGTTTAAGTATTTATTTAATTCGTTATAGCCATTTAATAGGCTTTATTATTATTTTCATAATTGGAATTAATATGTATAGGGAAGAAACACCTGAAGGAAATGAATTATTAGATTTTAAAACAATGCTTCCTTTGGCTATCGGAACATCCATTGATGCACTAGCTGTTGGTTTAACACTTCCTTTTATGGTTGAAAGTATTTTAATTCCTGCTTTAGTGATTGGAACAACGACATTTATCCTTTCAATACTTGCAGTAATATTTGCAAGCAAAATAAAAGATAAGATAAACTCATCTCCGCAAAAGGCTGGTGGGCTTATACTTATCTTAATTGCCATAAAAATGTTATTAGAATTCTTATTTTAGATTTTGTCCGTTTTCATCGGACTTTTTTATTTGCCATGGATTAACACTTTCTCCTAGTACTTGAACATCGGAAATGCTTTTATCTTTAAATAAAGAATGTACATAATTTACGATTTCATTTTCCGGATCTAAAACATAATCTTCAATGGGAATTCCGAGTAAAGTTTCAGGTACAGGAGCATAACCTGTACGCTTTTGTAGTGCACTTCGATAGGTCATATCCATTTCTTCAAAAATATTATGTTTCATGTAATGTATTATTTCACCATCTTCACAATTTAAAAGACTAAGTTCTAAACGAGCAAGTGCTTTACCAGTATTGTTTAGTGCTGCTTTACTTGCAAAATATGGCATGTGCATAGATACACCTAACATCAAAGTTTGTCTTCCCTCAGAAGTTAAATAGCTTAATAAATCAAATAAACAAATCTTTGTTTCATCAGGTATATCAGCAGTAGGCATTAAAAACTCAGCCACATCATTTGGTCTTGTTAAATCAAGGTTAACACCTTTAATTTTAGCAAGTTCTAAAATTGCTTTTGTAAACCAATTATCAGGCATAGTATTCCTCCTTTCTTAATTGTACTTTATAGTAACATAGCAGATTATTTTTGTCAAAAGATAAGTTCTAACTTGAATATTAAAAATTTTAAATGTATTATAAAGATAAGTAGAGTAATAATGTTAGGAATTGATAAAATGATTGAATTAAAAAATATTAAGAAAATATATAAAGCTAAAAAAACAGAAGATACAATTGCCTTAAATAACATATCCACATCTATACCTTCAAAAGGATTAGTATTTATTGTTGGTGCATCAGGTTCAGGTAAGTCAACTCTTCTTAATTGTCTAGGTGGTCTTGATAAAGTTGATTCAGGTAGTATTATTGTTGATAACATTGATATAACTAAACTAAGTGAACATGATTTAGACAAGTTTAGAAACTCATTTCTTGGTTTTGTCTTTCAAGACTACAATATTATTGAAGATTATAATGTCTTTGAAAATGTTAACTTATCTCTTGAATTACAAGGGAAAAATGATTCTAAATTAGTCAGTAGTACACTTAATAGTTTAGGGCTAGAAGGCTTAGAAAAAAGAAATATAAATGAACTATCTGGTGGCCAAAAACAAAGGGTAGCAATTGCTCGAGCCTTAGTAAAAAATCCCTCGCTTATTCTTGCCGATGAACCAACAGGAAACTTAGATTCTAAATCAAGTAAACAAATATTTGAAATTCTAAAAAATATTAGTAAGGATAGAACTGTCCTTGTCGTATCTCATGATAGGGAAATGGCGAAGAGTTATGGTGATATTATAATTGAAATAAGTGACGGAAATATCATTAAAGAAACAAAAAGAAAAACTAAAGAAGAAAACAAAAAAGAAGTTAGTTTAAAACAATTTCATATTTCAAGAAAGAATATTTTAAAGCTGACTTTTGGGAACATCAAAGCTAAAATGGGAAAATTTATTTTTACAATAATACTACTAAGCTTTGCCTTTTTCTTTATGGAATTCGCTTTTAATGCCTATCTATTTAAATCATCATCACTTGCTAGTGATACAATGCACAGAAATAATGACTTTTATTTTAACATAGGAAAACAATCATGTGCTTTCGAAAGTGGCGAAATATATTGTAAAGATTTAATTTTAGATGAAAATGATGTAAAAGAATTAGAGCGTGCAACAAAGCATAAATTAAATCGTGTTTACATGCTTAAAGATGGAAGTGATTATCTAACATTTAAAACCAACAGCGCGCAACCTATAAATGAGTACTATACATCAAGATCATCAGCATTTGTATCAGTAGATGATGACACTGTTTTAACAGATCTTGTTGGGAGTAAACCAAATACCAAAAAAGAAATTGTCATAAGCCAAAGAGAAGCCGAATTTATAGTTAAATATGGTATTATAGATTCCAATAATGGAAATTATCAGCCAGAAAATTTAAATGATTTAATTAATGATAAAAAAGAAGTTAAATTAGGTAACACAACTGTAATTATCACCGGATATATTAAATTAAATGATCATACTCTTGATGAATTTAAAGATAAAGAAAACATTAACAATGATAATTATAAAGATTATTTTAATAATTATATTGATGGTCATGATGAATATTTTTATGTAACAAAAGATTTTATAAAAGAGATTAATTTGACTGTTGATTATAATGAAATTCTTAAAGACTTTGAATTTGTTACTCGGGAATTTGGTGATATAACATATCTTCATAACTATCAAAAAGAAATTATGAATGGGGCTTTAACTGTTTTAACTAAAGAAGGCACTAAAATAATAGATTCTTTAAAAGAAAATGAAATAATCGTACCTATTAGTGCTTTAGAGGTTTATAGCACTGATTATAAAAGTGGTTTAGAGAAATTTTATAAGGAACATCCAAAATATACTTATGAAGAAAGTGTTAATGCTTATACGATAGAATATTTAAATAAAAATAGATTTATTGAAAAAAAATTTTATACAGAAAGACTAGATAAATTGCCAAGCAAAGACGTAAAAATTATTGGAATAGTTCCTGGAAATAAGCTGTACGTAAGTCAGCAATTATTAGAATACTTCAAAGATTATAACAAAATTCTTATTACAACAAGGCTGTATGAAAGTAGTAAAGAAAAAATTAAATATATATTTGATAACTTAGAATTAGATAGTGAATATTACACGCAAAGAAAAGTAGGTGTTTTTAATACAATTGATTATAAATTTATAAGAGATATTTCAACAATAAAAATGCTTTATGAACATGGTAAAGGATACATAGCAGTTATAACAGCCGTTTTTATACTATTTGCTATACTTTTATTTTATAATTTTATTGCAACGACAATTACTTACTCTAAAAAGAAAATAGGGATTTTAAGAGCAATCGGAACAAGCCATAAAGATGTAGGAAAAATATTTAGTTATGAAAGTTTAATAATAGGGGTATTATCCACCATTATATCTATAATAATTTGGCTTCCTGTAACTAAACTTGTTAATAGAACTTTTAATTATACAAGTCTTTTAAATATTAATTATATTGTTATTGAACCGGAAACAGCATTAATAACTTTTATTTCCGTTATGATTGGCTCACTTCTTTTAACAAGTGTTTGTTTGAGTAGATTAGCACATATTAAACCAATTGATGCAATACTTGACAAATAAGTGCAGTGAATTGTAAAAAAATTTTTTCTTCGTTGATTTAATAAATAAAAAATGATAACATATTAAAAAATAGAGGTAGATATAATGAACGAATTAAATAATCAAGAAAGTGTGTTAAAACAAAAAAATAAATCAGGAGTATTAGTTATTATATTATCAATCATAATAGTACTTTTAATAGGCTACATTCTTATAGATAAGCTTGTATTAGAAAAAAACGAAGAACAGCAACCTTCTTCAACAAACTCAACTACAACTACAACTAAAACTACAGCGGCGGAAAATCAAAATGACAATGATGAACTAAGAGGCAATGAAATCATATCAGTTTACTTCCTCCAACATTTAATGCTGAGGCAAGAGCTGAGAAAATACCAAACTTTATTATCATTAGCTATAAAATAGATATGAAATGATATCTATTTTTTATTTAAGTAGTGTTTTGTTTTCTAATTCTTTAGTTTTATAAGTTCTGTATCAGTAGTAAATATAGGATTTTTTCACAATTTAAAAACTCACACCATCGTGTGAGTAATTTTTTCATGGGGCAATAAGTAAACGAGTTTTGCACCCAAGTAGTAAAAGTATTTAATTAATACTTGATGAATTAATTATAGCACTTATATATCCATTTGTGCAAGAAGTAAATTTTATCAATTAAAATAGAATTCATATATATTAAATTAGAAAAAGTTTTTCATCTTCTGAAAGAGTTAAAATAATATCTTTATCTTTATCGATATTATCGTGCATATCAATACTTTGTTTTAAAATAGCAGCAATATATTGAAATTTTTGATTTTTAATAAGATCAATAGTTTGATAAAAATCATTTTGATGGATGTTTTCTAAAACATCATGAATAACAAATTTAGGGCACTTAATTTTTAAATCTCTTGAATATTTTAAATACGCTAAATCAAACGCTATAATAGCAGTCTTTCTTGTTCCTGTACTAAAGCTTCCATCTACATTTGAAATTGATAAAGGAAATCCAGATTCATTATAATACAAGAAATATTCTGCATCTACAGTTTTCTTTGAAAAGTTTGTAAATATTGTATTAAATTTATTTAAATTTTCATCAACTTGATTAATTTTATTTTTTTCTACTTGCTCATTTAGTTCTATCTGAGCATTAGAAATTTTTCGATCATAATCATCATATATATCTCTAGCATTATAGCATTCACCTAATCCGGTTTGATAATTGCTTAAATTTTCTTGTAAATTAAGATATTCCTCTAAACTACCATTTTCAACCAAAAACATATAACCTTTGTTATCATTATAAAATCTGTCTTTTTTTATATTAATTTCATCTAACTTTTGTTTTTTAGCCTTTAGCATTTTATTATAAGTATCTATCTGATTTTGGTTCAATTGATTATTAAAAGCAACTAATTCTGCAAATGTTTTGCTTAAAGCAGAAATATTTAATTGAACATCATCATAGAAATTCTTTAAAGCTTTTTCATCAATATTTTGTCGAGTAGATGATTCTTTTTTTATATTATCTTCTAATATTTTAATATCAAATAATAATTTTTCACATTCACGATTTAATAAGGAATATTCTTTTCTATTCTCCATTATCTTTTTTTCATCTAAAACAATTTTCTCATCAATATACGTTTTTTGTTTATTTTCTAATTCCTTCACTTTAGTTTCAATAATGTTTATTTTTGCATCAATTTGACCTATACTATCATATTTTAAACTTGTTTTTACCATTTTATATTGTTTTTCTAAATCAGAAATTTTTTCTCTCAAAGATAAAATAATGTTTTCAATCTCTGAATTTTTAAATTTAAAAAGATAGTTATAGATATTTTGATATTCTGCATTTGAGCAATGATCGCTATTAAAATATAAGAAACTATTATTATCGCCATTCATATTTACTCTGATAAATTTACCAATGAGATTACGAAAGGTTGGAACCTTATCTGCATTTCCAAAAACAATTTCATTTAATTTTTCTTTGTATTCATTATAATTATATTTCTCATTATTAATTTTTCTAATTCCGCTTGGAAATAATTCTACCATCAACAATGTTTTTATATTTGTCGATTGATTAATTATTGATAACTCTATGAATACCTTAGATGTTTCAATATAATTTTTTAACTTCTCATTTATGGAAGATGTTTCTGGATCAACATATAATGCTTTACGATCTTTAGCGCCAAAGGCAATATCTATTAGTCTTAAAAAAGTTGTTTTGCCAACTCCATTTCCTCTTTTTCTATTTCCTTCATCTACAATTAAATTTAAACCATCCAAATTAAATTTTATATCACGTATTATACTTTCACTTGGAAATGATTCCTTAATAACTAATCTTTCAATTAACATAATTTAATCACATCCTTGTCTAAAGTAATTTTTTCTATTAAATATAAAAAGTTTAAAGCATACAGATAACTGCTGTAATCAATATCTTCGCTTTTTTCTTCCAAATTTTCATATAATTTTTTTACAGAGTAGGTGGCTTCCTTTAATTCTTTATATATAATAACTGATATATAATATATTGTCTTATCTGGACTAATATTCTTATTAATTAGTTGCATCACACTTCCACCTTTCTTTTTATTTTTTTGGTTTTTTTAGAATCTGACATTTTTCAAAAACATACAATACAATTTGACTTATAGAATATCTAACATCTTCATTTAAATATTCTGTTGAATCAATTAAACTTGTATAATTCATTAATTTATTTTCAATATTAAACAATATTTGATCCGCAGTTTGATTAGGGTCATTAGCCAAAATTTCAAGATATAAAGTTTTAATAATTCGAACTAATTTTATAGAATTATCACCCAAAGATTTTTTTACTACTCCATCTATATCTAAAAAATACATTCCAAATTCCTCATATAATTCTTTATGAGCAGTTAAATGGTTATATTCTATTTTTTCTAGCAATTCTACTGGTAACTCATTTATATTCATATCTTCATTGAAGTTTAAATCACTATCTATTAAATCTTTACATAGTTTAGATAATAAATCATATTTTATAGGTTGCTTATATAAATTAAGAGTATTATTATTTCCATCAATATTTATTCCACCATCACCAGTTATTTGTTTTACTGCATCTCCCACTACAATTCCCCCTAAAATTTGTTATTATCCCCAATAATATTTTTTCCATCTTTACCAGATTGTTGATTTATATTCTTATATTTATTTTTTGTTTCTTTATAATCTCCACTTATCTTTAAATTTTTTTTATAAAAAGTAAAACTCGCTCCCGCAAATAAAGCAGATAATATAGTACAGATAAATGTTATTATTTCTTTCATTTCCATAGCTTACCTCCTAAGAATATTATACTGCAAAAAGATTATTTATCAAAGTAGTTATTAAAAATTTTACTAATTTCTAACTATTATATTTTTTCTAATTTCTAATTCCCATTTATATTCTTCTAATTCTTTTAAATAATCTCTCTTAAAATAATTTTCATACAACCATCTAACTCCTTCTTCCTTTACACATATAACACCTTCATCTTCAAATGTTATAGAATAGGGAAATACCTTTTTCATTCTATGAAGTGCTACATGAATAGCACTTACACTTTTTCCAAATAAGTAAGGCAAAAATCTTAATGAAAAAGATTGATATTTTTGTCTTTTATGATCTATTCCTAATTCATTTTCTAAATCAAAAATTTTCTTTTTATAAAATCTTATCTCAGAAGTTAAATAATGTTCTTCTTTGTTAAAATAAACTTCTTTTAACCAATCAACACATTCTTGTTTTACATACATCTTGGTTTTCTTATCTTTATCTTTTTTTATCCATGAATAATAATCAAGTTCATGTCTTCGTTTTATATTTCTCATAACTCTTCCAAATTGTTTTGTGGTTAAAGAAAATATCTCTTGAACAACTTTTCTTTCTATCCATTCTTCACTCATATAACCTCTCCTTTCAAAATAATAGGGGACGGGTAACGTAATATAAAAATTCAATATATCAAGCATGGTGTATACACACCCATCTACTTGTTAGGGAATATCCCTAAACCCACTAATATAGTCTCTGACAGTTTAAAATTTTTCAGTATATTTTTTACTAATTTCATTAGATTTTTCAATCATTTCTTTTACTTCTTTTTCATAGTTCTTATTATTAACTAATACTTCTGATAACAAAGAATAAGGAATATCCTTTGCATTTTCTTTAAAATACTCTAATAATTGTGGCACAACTATTTCAAAGAAATAATTAATAAAACTCATCTCCTTTCTAACCTTAAACAACAAAAAAAGCACATTTCTGTGCCAAAAATTATTGTATTTTTTGCAATTTTTTACTTTCATTAAGAAGATTTTCTTGAAGAAATTTAACACACTCTTTATCAAAAACATGCCCTAAATTTTTAAAATCATCATCTGTCATATCAGTATAAAATTTTTGAGAGACAGGATCTATAGTCATTACATCAAGTGGATTTCCACGATGATTATTATTAGAAATCTTTGAAGATAATATAAACTTATCTTCACTTATTTCAGTAGTAAATAGTCCTTGTTCTGTTATTAAAGCCAATCCTGTAACATAATAACCTGTAGTTTTCCCACCAATAGATTCTATTAATTTTGTGTAATATTCTATCATTTCATCATCTGATAAAACTTTACCATTAACTCGTCTTACAAATAATCCTGGTTGTTTATCACTAGGAATACCATCTATAAATAGTCCAGAATCTCCAGCAATAGTAGGTATTTTGGTTTCTTCATAATAGCCTCTAGCTTTTTTTATTGCATTTTCTACAGCTGTTTTTCCATCTTCTATAACATTAACTTTAATTCCAAGTTCTTTAGGTGTTATTATTTCAATTGAAATATTTTCTAATCTTCTACGCATATTATAAACTTTTGAATTATTATTTGTAGCATATAATAATGTTAACTTACTTTGCATTTTTATTTTTCCACCTCAATTAAATTGTTATTTAATTTTTCTATATTAAATTCAATAGATAAAAGAAATGGTATATTACTTGTAATATCAATTCCATCAATTTTATTAATAGATGAGTCTAAAGGCAATATCTTTTGTTCATATAAATTTTGATTTAATAAATCATTTATATTATCAACATCATTTGCTACATAATTTTCAAAATAATATAATGTCCATACATTTTTAGATTTGGAATATTTTAGCTCAAAAATTGGTTCTAATTCATCCCTAATATTAACACTATCTAAGTTAAAAGTCTTTTTAAACTCATCAATTAAAGTATTCATTCTTGATTCTTTTGTATATCCTTTTTCTTGCTCATACACTTTTTGATACATAGATTTGTATTCTTCAATTAGTTCTCTATAAGTAGGATTTTCGATATTAAAATTGTAATTATCAATTGTAAACTTGTGATTCAACTCATAAAACGAATAAAGACAATTCCAGGTTTCTGGATTCGTGTTGTAGACGATAATACCAGTTTCATTTTTGTAATGAACATTAGTATATAAATTTAAAGCACTATCTAATCTTGTTGGCATCATATCTTTTGGAACTTTTTGATTCAATATTTCTTTTGTAATAATCATACAGATTTCCTCCTTTAATTAATATAATTTTACCATACTTTAGGCATTTATTGATAGTAATGTTAAATTTTCTTTATCTAATCTTGATTCTTTTTTGTTAGGAATTATTTGTAATAGACTATTCTTTTGATTTAATTCTTCCAAATTAATAGAATCAATATTTAAATTATTTTGTTTGATTTTATAGAACTCACTTAAAGATTTAACATAACTTTCTATATCTTCTTTTGATTTATAATTAGATAATATTAAATTTTTATCATTAGCGTTAACTACTAAATCAAAGCAATTTTCTCTAAATAAATAACCAATATTATTAATTTCTTGGTAATATTTTTAATTCTTAATATCTTATTTTTTACACACAAAGGAAATTCTAAAATTTCTATGGACGCAATTCTCATTTATATACTCACCACC
>CAJUMA010000002.1:97120-202546 GCA_910587065.1 uncultured Bacilli bacterium
ATTCTTGTTTTTGTTCCTTAGATAATTTATCCCATAAATGATTTTTTCTAACATAATATGATTTATTTTTTATTTGCTCTAATTGTTTTAAATTATATACTAATCTCATTTCCTTTTTATGACCTTCTGTGCTTTCTTTTATGGTTAAATCTTTGATTTTCCCTTCTGTTATTTTCTTTTGATTTTTAATAAAATCTAATTCATCTTTTAATTCTATTTCTTCAACAATTCCATCTACAAAAGCACTCTTAATTCTTTTTTCTTTTGTATTTAATTCATCAATTATTTTATTACATTTCTTTAATTCTTTTTCAGTATCTTGATACAAATATGGCTTATAGGTATTATCAATTAATAAAAAGAAATCTAACATATCATCTAAAAAATTAATCATTTGTTTTTCTATTTTCTTTTCACTAACTCTTGTTTTACAATTAGCACATTGATAATAACAATGTTTTTCTCCTGTATGACTTTTACTAGAACAACCACCCATGATAGTACCACACTTTGGACATTTGATACTTTGCATAAAAATATAAGTTTGCTTTCTTTTATAGTTTTTAAGATTCTTTTGTTTTTGTATTTGAGCTATATTAAATACTTCTTCTTCAATAATTGCTGGGGCAACTCCAACAAACTTTTGTGATTTTTCATCACTAACAGTTTTTCTGTGAACATAATTGCCAATATAAATTTCATTAGATAATATTCTATCAACTAGAGTAGGAATCCATTTTCTATTTAATACTTTTTCCTCGTTTAACAATTTAGTAATGGCATTAGCAGCGACACCTTTAATATATAAATCAAATATTCTTCTAATAACTTCGCTTTCAATATCATTGATAACTAATTTTTTATCAACTTTATCATATCCAATAGGTGGACGACCTACAAAATGTCCCTTTTTCACAGCTCCAACCATTCCAAATTTAGTTCTTTCACTTGTTCTTTCAATTTCTAGTTGGGCAAGTATAGTAAGCATTCTAATAAAAAACTTACCATTCGCAGTGGATGTATTAATATCTTCACACATACTTTCTAAACTACAATTATTTTCTTCTAAAAAGGTACATATTTCCTCTAAATCTTTGATAGAGCGAGTAAGTCTATCTAACTTATAAACAATTATTTTGTTTATCTTTCCATCTTTAATATCTTGAATCATTTCTTGAAAAGCAGGTCGATTCATATTTTTAGCACTTATTCCTGCATCTTCATACACCTTATAAACTTCATAATTTTTGTAATCACATAGTTTCAAAATTCTTTCTTTTTGTTCATCTAAACTATGACCATTCCTAAATTGATCCTCTGTTGAAACTCTAGGGTAAAGTCCTACTACATATTTTTTGTCATCCATATTTTTTCTCCTCTCCTATAATTTTTAACGACAAAAAAACAAGGAAGAATTTCCCTTGTGTTAAGAACTTCAAAATAATTCAAATATACGATTATCTAGAATTTTCATATATTACCATAATACCACATTTTTTTAGGACATGCAACGGACACAATTCGAAAATCATACCAAAAAATCGTTGCTTAACCCTTGTAAGTAAAGAAAAAAACAAATTTAAAAAAATTTTTAGTTTTCTTTTAATAAGTATTCAATTATATTGGTTAATTCAGTTATTGTAATCGTATCTGATAAATCTTCATTATATAGATTTGAATCATTATCATAACAAAGTAAAAATAGACTTTGAGTATTATTACTAATGATAATCTTATGTGGGTCATTTAATCCTAAATTAGAGTTATTAAAAACAATATTCTTTCCTGCAATATATTCTATATTTAGTTTGGTAATATTTTTAATTCTTAATATCTTATTTTTTATACACAAAGGAAATTCTAAAAGTTCTATGGACACATTCATTCTATATACTCACCACCTTTGCAAAGAAAAAAGTCCATAATATCAAGTATTACGAACTTTTACTAAAGTTTAAGCACAAAGGTGTGCGTAAATTTCAATATGGGGCGAAATAAGGGATTATACATTATTCTTGTTTTAATTGTAATATAGTTTGTTTTGTTGTGTTGTGTCGTAGCATCCGCACGACACACACAATCAACAATATACAATTAACAATGATTAGTATATGACTAATAAAAAAAGTGACTTGAAAGAGTCACGCCTATTACTTGATAGTAAGCACATAACTCCGACAATTTATAATATTAAAGTTGTAGAAGTAGGCGATTACACGCAAGTATATTTATACGAAAATAAGAAGAAAGTTACTTGTAACGATAATGATGATTTTAATCTTACATCACTTAAAACAAAGGAGATTTTAAACTCATTTGATGAAGAAAAAGAAAATCATAAAGAAATTAAATTAAGTAATAAAATAGAACAACGTAGTATAATTAGAAGTAAAATAGAATGTCAACGACTAGCTAAAGCAAATATTAGCTCTTGGAAAACATTTATTACACTTACATTTAGTGATAATGTAACCTCAATAGAAGATGCAAACAAAAGATTTAGGTATTTTACTGATAAGGTTAGAAGAGTAAAAAAAGATTTCAAATATCTTTGTATTACTGAATTTCAAAAACGGGGCGCTATACACTATCATTTGCTCACAAATGTTTCTATAAATGATGATAAATTATTATTTACACAAGAAGATAACCCAAAATTTAAACACATTAAATATTGGCTAGATGGTTTTACAAGTATTGAAGAAATAAAAGATGACCCCCAAAAAATAGTAGGTTATATATCAAAGTATATGACTAAAGACATTGATAATCGCTTATTTAGTCATAGAAGATATTTTTCTTCAATGAACCTTATTAAACCTAGTGTAAGTTATCTCAATAGTGATACAGAGATAGGACAATATTATTACAAAAAAATAATTCAAGACAAGCAACTTATTTATGACAATCAATACATTAATGTGTATGATAATACTAAAGTCACTTTTCTTGAATACTTAAAATAACTAAGTATAGTATAAAACATTTTCTATTGATATAAAACCCCAAAAATAGAAAGTGAAAGAAAAGGAGTAAAACAAAGTGTACATTAATCTTACTAGGGATGATATAGATTATATCTATTATCACAATTTAAATTTAAAAATTACTTTAAAACGTGAGATAAAGGGAATTAAAGAAGTAAATCTATTATTTAGCAGTAATTGTATTATGCAAAAATTTATAAGTGAACTAATTCGCGACAATACACTTATTCTTGATGATGAGTATTTATGTCGCAAATTTATTTCGAAGAAATAAAGTAAGTCTTCTCAAGAGCAATGAAAAAAGTCAATTGACCGTGAAATAACGGGAAGTACATTGACTTTTTTTCGTTGTCTATAAGAGTATATGTCGCGAAAGCAATTGACTTTTGGAATGCTCACACAATGGTTGTTATCAAACAAAAAAGTCACTTTTTTGTTTGGGTTGCCTATACGACGAGTGAAAATTTCAAAAATACATGTAAAATTAATGTAAAATAACATTTTCTTTTAAATTATTGTTTAACAATAAAAGTTTTACACACCTCTAAAAGCATGTAAAATATGTAATTTATGTAAAACATGTAAATTTAAGAAAATATTAATTTTTTTTGCAATTTTTATCATTATAAAAAAAAGCCGTGTTATAATCGAAGTATCAAGCAAAAGCATGCTTGAAATCTATTAGAAAGGACTTGATATAATTGTATATTTTTAATGAACTATATGAAAAATATCTTGAGAGTGAAAAATACAATTTGAAATCACAAAGCCTTACATCTCGTAAGTATAACTTTAATAGGTATATATTACCTTATTTTGAAAATAAAGACATCAGGGAGTTAAAAAAAATCGATTTTCAAGATTGGAAAAATATAATAAGTAGTTTTGGTTTTAAAAATTCGTACAATAACACTTTATATGTTACATTTACTAATTTTCTTGATTTTTGTGCCAATATGGAAGTAATTGATAAGAACCCTTTAAGAGAATTAGGAAACTTCAAAAGAAAAAATGAAGTAGTAGAGCACGAAACCTATACTTTAGAAGAATTTAATATTTTTATTAGAGGATTAGATGATAATATATACATACAATACTTTTCGCTTTTGTTCTACGGTGGTTTAAGACCCAGTGAAGCAATGGCATTAAAGTTTAGTGATTTAAAAGATAAATACGTAGACATTAATAAAAGTATCGAAAGAAAAGGAAAAAGGTCTTTAGGAACACCTAAGACATATTCAAGCATAAGAAAAGTAGTCTTAGATGATAAATTATTTAACGATTTACTTAATCTTAAATACGAATATATTAAAGATGATAACGAAGATGTAAGTAATCTGTTTATATTTGGTGGACATAAGCCATTATCTCCAACAACTATTGACAGAAGAAAGAAAGCAGCGTGTGATAAAGTAGGTATTAAATGTATTACTCAACATGAATTTAGACATAGTCACATAACATTGTTATTTAACAGTGGTTTAAAGGCTAATGTTATTTCAAAAAGAGTAGGACACAACAATATCACAACTACATTAGATGTATACACTCACTCAGATTCTGAGCAAGAAAAAAAGGTATATAATACCCTTAATTTCCTTCATCCTAACACACCTACGAAACGTTTTAGAATGAACCTAACAAATATATTTAAACGTATTTTTCACGTTTAAATCTTAAAAAATGGGGCGAAATAAGGGAGTCGAACCCTTGCATAATAGAGCCACAATCTACCGTGTTAACCACTTCACCAATTCCGCCATGACAACAATAATTTTAACAAAAAAACTATATATTAGCAAGTCTTAATTAATTAATTCTATAAAAATACCAATATTTTACTTAGTCATGCTATAATAATATACATAAAAAGACTTATAGGAAGTGTTTATAATGGAAAAAGATAAAATATTAATTGCTGAAGATGACTCGGATATAAGAGAATTACTAACGCTTTATTTAGAAAGCAATAATTATAAAGTATCACTTGCCAGTAATGGTGAAGAAGCATTAGCAAAATTAGAAAGTGATTTTTTCGATTTAGCTATAGTTGATATAATGATGCCTAAAATGAACGGGTATGAATTAATAAAGAAGGTTAGAAGTTTTAGTGATATTCCCATAATTATCACCTCAGCAAAAAGTTTAGATAATGATAAAATACTAGGAATTGATATAGGCGCTGATGTTTATATCACAAAGCCATTTAATCCTTTAGAAGTAGTAGCTTACGTAAAATCTTTACTAAAAAAGAAAAATGTAAAGCTATCAGTTATAACAATCGGAGAGTTAATATTAGACCAAGAAAAATATACTCTAAAAAAACAGAATGAAGAAATATCTCTTACAAGTGTTGAATACAAAATACTTGCCAAAATGATGAATAATCCAGGACAAGTATTTACCAAATCTCAACTATATGAATATGTAAACGGCGGTTATTTTAAAAATGATGATAATACCATGATGGTTCATATTTCTAATTTAAGATCAAAAATAGAAGATGATCCAGCTCATCCTAAATATATAAAAACAATTAGAGGGGTAGGATATAAAATTGAAAACAAAAAAGAACAAGACTAAAAGTCTGGTTAATCTTTGCCTAAAATATTTTGCTACAAGTATCATGTTGCTTCTAATTATATATATCATTACTAATATACTAGTGAACCGTTATTTAGAAAATTCCTTTTTAACAATTGATTCAATTCTAAGATATGAAGATGCATTATATTATGATGATTTTACTTCCATTCCCTTGAAAAAGTTTAAACATGCTGATTTTATAGTTTTCAACGATGAATCTGATGTCGTTTTTTCAACTAATAAAGAACTAAACAATCAGTTCACAGAAGAAAAAATAGATTTAATAAATAACTATAGCAACAATATTTATTTTGAAGTTAATACAATGAAAAATGAATCAGGTGAAGATCTAATCATTATAACTAAAGTTCTTATAACCGATGGCAGTTACAACGAAGTAAAAAAATATGCTATACTAGATAAAGATTTAAATATAATTGACGGAAATCTTTTCAAAAAAAAGAAAAAAATTACTTCTGATGAGCTTAATTTTATAAAGGGTAAATATTCTAATAATAAAGATATTGAAAAAAGTATTTACGAAAATCATTACGGAGAAAAAAGAACTTTAATATTCATTTCAAATAACTTAGATTTAAATAGTTACAGTGATACATTAAGAGAAAGCAACTATATATGGCTTACTTTAATTCCAGCGACTATATTTATTATCACATTCTCAACCTTCTTCTTTATAAGAAGCATTAATAAAACCTTAACACCATTAAATAAAGAATTAATTATTTATGAGATAACCAAAAAATTAAACATTGAAGAAGGGGATGTTCCTGCTGAATTTAAAAGCATAGTAAAAAATTTAAAAGAATTAATTAATCACTTAGAAAAAATAAATTTAGAAAATGCTTCCGTGTATAAAGAAAGAAATCGAGTCATATCTAACATAAGCCATGACTTAAAAACACCTTTAACAGTAATAAAAGGATATTCAAAAGCTTTTCTTGATGGAATTGTTCCAAAAGAAAAGGAAGCAAAGTATTTAAAAGCAATATATTCTAAAGCTACTATTTCATCTGATATTATTGATACACTTTTTGAATACACAAAACTAGAACATCCTAATTATCAAATGAACTTAAGTGAAGTTGATATACATGAATTTTTAAAAAATTATTTAACAGTAAAACAAAATGAAATTGAACTAGAAAAATATCAATTTAAATATACTTTAAATGAAACACATGAAAAGTATATAATAGATGAAAAATTACTTCTTAGATTATTTAACAATATTATAAGTAACAGTCTTAAATATAATCAAAAGAAGACGACCATTTATTTTGATGCAACTATTTCTAAAAATAGACTTAAAATACTTATTTCTGACAATGGGATTGGTATAAAAAAGGAATTGATTGATACGGCTTTTGATCCCTTTACGATGGGAGATACTTCAAGAAATACTGATAGTAGTACAGGTCTTGGTTTATCTATTGCCAAGAAAGTGGTTGACTTGCATAATGGTTCAATAAGGATTGTCAAAAAACCTCGAAAGCCTTATAGTACCCAAATAGAAATAATTATTCCAAGAAAAGACTTTTAAAGTGTCTTTTCTTTTTTCTTTAGAAATCTTAAGATTTTATAAATGTATACTTTATCTTGCTTTGTTAAAATTACTATGTAATTCTTAAAACTGGGAGTAGTAAGATATGAGAAATGTAGTAAAATATTTAGAAAAAAGCAAAGAAAAGTTTCCTAAAAAGATTGCTGTTATTGAAGAAGATCAAAAAATAACTTATGAAGAATTAGAAGACAAAAGCAAAAGAGTTGGAACGTACCTAATAGACAAAATAAATAAATGCGAACCGGTCTTAGTATTTATGGATAAAGGAATTGATGCCCTTATTAGTTTTTTCGGTACAGTATATGCTAATGGATTTTATAGTTTAATTAACCCAGAATTCCCAGAAACTAGGATTGAATCAATTGCTAATACTTTAAATGCATCAGTTGTTATTACTAATGAATTATTCTATAGTTCTGCAAAAAAATTATTTAATGATATAGATATCTTAAAAATTGAAGATTTAATAAATACAGGAATAGACTTAGAAAAGTTAGAAAAAAGGTATAATAGTGCACTTGACATAGATCCTGTATATTGTAATTTTACATCAGGATCAACGGGTGTGCCAAAAGGAGTTCTAATAAGTTCTTTATCTATAACAGATTTTATTGAAGAATTTACAGAGAATTTTAATATAAATGAGCATGATATAATTGCTAATCAAGCACCATTTGATTTTGATGTTTCAGTTAAAGATATCTATTCTAGTTTATGCGTTGGAGCAACTCTTTTAATAATTCCAAAACCTTTATTTTCTAATCCAACCAAATTACTTGATTATCTTGATGAGAATAAAGCTACTACCTTAATATGGGCAGTATCAGCCCTTTGTTTAATCACAACTTTTCATGGATTAGATTATAAGATACCAAAATGTGTAAATAAAGTAATATTTAGTGGAGAAGTAATGCCGAAAAAACATCTAAATTTATGGATGGAAAAACTTCCTTATGCTGAATTTATAAATGTTTATGGGCCAACAGAAATAACGTGTAACTGTACTTACTACAAAGTAAAACATGATGAATATTATGATGAAATACCTATAGGGATTCCATTTAAAAATGAAAAAGTCTTTTTACTTGATGAAAATGACAAAGAAATAACGGAAGATAATATTACAGGCGAGATATGTGTTAGTGGTGTTTGTCTTAGTTTAGGTTATTTAAACAATGAAGAAGAAACAGTTAAACATTTTACTCAAAACCCTCTTAATAAAAAATACTATGAACAAATATATCGTACAGGAGATTTAGGCTATAAAAAAGATGGATTATTCTATTTCCAAGGAAGAAAAGATTTCCAAATAAAACATATGGGACATCGTATCGAACTTGAAGAAATAGATGCTAAAATTAATTCTCTTGATCAAATTATAAGAAGTATAACTTTATATGATGAAGTTAAAAGTAGAATTTATTCATTTTATATTGGCGATTTAGAAGAATTAGAAATTCGTGATATTTTAAAGAGGGATTTACCAATTTATATGATTCCTACCAAAATAATAAAGTTAAATGAATTGCCATTAACGAAAAATGGCAAAATTGATCGAAAAAAATTACTTGAAAATTTAGGAGGATTATAATGGGTTATAGTGAAATAATAGAAAAATACAAAACTCCATTTTACATTTATGATATTGATGTACTTAATGAGAGAATAAAATTTTTAAGAAATCGGATAAATAATGATGTTAAACTATGTTATGCAATGAAAGCAAACCCCTTTATTATTAGCTATTTACCAAACTTAATTGACAGAATAGAAGTTTGCTCTCCTGGCGAGTATGAAATATGCAAAAAGAATAAAATAAGTGAAGAAAAGCTAGTTATATCAGGAGTAAATAAAGAAGAAAAAGAAATAAAGGAAATAATCACAAACTTAAATAAGGAAATAATTACAATTGAATCAATTAACCAGTTTGAGTTAATTTTAAGTTTAGCAAAACACGCAAAGAAGAAAGTTAAGGTATTAATTCGCTTAACCTCTGGTAACCAATTTGGCGTGTCAGAAAGTGAACTATTTATGATTATAAAGCGTTCCCTTGAAAATACTTTTATTGAAGTAAGGGGACTTGAGTATTTTAGTGGTACACAAAAACATTCTATTAAAAAGCTAACTAAAGAATTTGACTATCTAAAAGAAATAATAAGTTCAGTGAGTAAAGAATTTAATTTTGAAATTCAAGAACTTGAGTATGGCACAGGATTTCCCGTTTTTTACTTTGAAGACTCAAATTTTGATGAAGAAGAATTCTTAAGTGCTTTTAATATTCTTTTAACAAACTTTAAAAATACACATATTACCTTAGAAATTGGAAGAAGTATAGCTGCTTCTTGTGGCTCTTATTGGACAAGTGTAGTTGATATGAAGAAAAATGAAACAGGCAACTACTGCATTTTAGATGGGGGAATACATCAACTTGTTTACTATGGTTCAACGCTTGCCATGAAAATACCCTTTTATGAAGTCACACCTAAACGCGAAAATGGGGATAAAGAGAAGTGGACATTATGTGGATCTTTGTGTTCTGTAAATGATGTAATCGCTAAAAATATAGAGATAAGTAATCTAAAAGTTGGGGATACATTAATATTCAAAAATACAGGAGCTTATTCAGCAACTGAAGGTATCGCACTCTTTTTAAGTAGAGACTTGCCAAAAATAATAATAAAAAAGAAAAATGAAATAAAAGTATTAAGAGATAGGATAGAAACCTATCAGTTTAATACAGGAAAATAAGGAGAATGATTATGGAAAAATTAATTAATATATTAGAAAGTTTAAATCCTGGAGTAGATTATCAAAATGTTACAACATTGATCGATGAACATTATCTTGATTCATTAACAATTTTATCCTTAGTTGCTGAAATAGAAGATGAATTTGACATCACAATTCCAACAGTGGAAATAATACCTGATAACTTTAATTCTGCTTCTGCTTTACATAAGATGATTGAAAGATTAAGTGAGGAAGATTAAGAAAAATGGTAAACTATTGTAACACACTTTACTTTCTTATCTTTTTGCCAATAGTTATACTAATTTACAATATTACACCGAAAAAACATCGTCCAAAGATTTTATTGTTAGCAAGTTATATTTTCTTTTTTTCGATTAGTGGAAAATTAATAATTTTTCTTATCTTTTCAAGTTTATCTATACACCATTTTGGATTATGGTTAGAATCAATAAAAAGTGAAAGAGATGAAATTTTAAAAAATGTTCAAAAAGAAGATAAAAAAGAAATAAAAATCACGTATAAGAAAAAAGAAAAGCGAATAATAATTTTAGCAATATTAATTCATTTAGGTCTTTTAGTATTTTTTAAATATACTAAATTCTTTGGTATAAATATCAATAATTTATTGGCACAATTAAAAGTAAACTATCAAATACCATTACCTAAGTTGCTTATTCCTATCGGAATATCATTTTATACACTTGAAGCTATATCATATATAATTGATGTTGCTCGAGAAAAAATAAAACCAGAAAAGAATTTGATGTCCCTTGCATTATACTTAAGTTTTTTTCCAAAAACAGTAGAGGGCCCAATTAGTCGATATGAAGATTTAAAAGAATCACTCAATGCTGGAGAAAAAACTACGTATAAGTCGCTTTGCTTTGGAGCACAAAGGATTCTTTACGGTCTAATTAAAAAAGTGGTAGTAGCAGATCGTTTAAATATTTTAGTTAAGTCCATTTTTAGTATGAGCGAATTTTCAAATGGGGGAATTGTTGCTCTTGGTACTATTGCTTATACGATACAACTATATATGGATTTTTCCGGAACAATGGACGTTGTTATTGGTAGTGCCGAAATATTCAATATCCGTTTAAAAGAAAACTTTCGCCAACCCTTTTTTTCTAAAAGCATAAGTGAATTTTGGTCAAGATGGCATATAACCTTAGGAACTTGGTTTAAAGACTATATTTTTTATCCTGTATCTTTATCGAAGCCAATGAAGAAATTAACGACTATCTTAAGGCGTCATTTAGGAAATCATTTTGGCCCTTTAATAGCTGGAAGCGTTGCACTTTTTTTAGTGTGGTTAGCAAATGGTTTATGGCATGGAGCTGCTTGGACATTTGTTTTCTTTGGAATGTATCACTTTTTCTTTATTATAATTGCTAATATAACAGAACCATTAGTAAATAAATTTTACTGTGTTACTCACATAAATCGTGAAAACATCATTGTAAAAACAATTCGTATAATAAAGACCACAATTATTGTTTTAATAGGAGAACTCTTCTTTAGAGCAGATCGCTTTAAAACAGCACTAGCTATGTTTAATGCCCTTATTACCAAATTCGATTTTAGAGTTATCATGAGCAAAGATATTTTCAATTTTGGTATAGATAAGTTAGATTTCATTATTGTCATAATAACTCTAGTATTTGTCTTCGTTATTAGCATTTTAAAAGAGAAAAATATTAATATTAGAAAGATCCTAAGTACATGGCAAAAACCTCTTCGTTGGTTAATATTTTATATACTAATATTTTATTTAATAATATTTGGAGCATATGGAATGAATTACACACCAGTAGATCCAATGTATGCAAACTTTTAGGAGGTTGTATGGAGAAATATAAAAACTATATAGATGCAACAATATTTCTAGTAATATTCTTTATTTTACTTAATATTACATCTTATCTTTTTGTTCCCAAAAACAATCTAGAAGAATTTGGTATGGAACAAATTACAGCTAACGGAGTTTTAGGAGAAAAAGAAAACACGATTGATATTCTATTTTTAGGAGATTCCGAAGTTTATACTTCAATAATCCCAATGGAGTTTTTTAATGATTATGGAATTACTTCTTATGTTTGTGGGACTTCAGGCCAAAGACTATATGACTCATATCGTTTTTTAGAGGCTGCTTTAGAGTATCAAAATCCGAAGATGGTCGTATTAGAAACAAATGCCATATATCGTAAATATACTTTAATGAGTGCGATTCAAGCTAAAAGTAAACTTTTATTTCCTGTAATAAAATATCACGATCGTTGGAAACATTTATCAATAAATGAATTTGGTGGAGACATTAACTATACTTGGACAGATGATAATAAAGGTTATATAAAAAAAGATCAAATAGCTGCCTCTTTAAATCCTAATTACATGGAAAAAGAAGAAGGATACAAAAATATCATGCCATTAAATTATCGCCAAGTAGTATCAATAAAAAATATCTGTGACCAAAAAGGAATAAAATTTATGTTGATGAGTAGTCCAAGTTCCATAAATTGGAACTATCAAAAACATAATGGAATTAAAAGATTAGCCGATAATTTAGATGTTCCATATATTGACTTAAATCTAATTGATTCGCTTAAAATAGATTGGGCAGTTGATACTTTAGATAAAGGAGACCATTTAAATTATACTGGTGCTTTAAAAGTATCTAAATATATGGGGGCTTATTTTCATGAATTAGGCTTATTTGATAATCACTTTGCAGATCCTGTTTATAGTGATTGGCATAAAGCTTTAGATAATTATAAGAAACGAGTTTAATTAGAAAACTTGTTTTTTTAAGTTTTAATTAAAATATATGCTATAATTGTTACAGGTGGTTAAAAGTGGAAAATAAAACTAGAATTATCATTGCTCTCATAATAATTTCCCTTATTGGTCTTGCCATAGGAAATAAAATTTATAATGATAATGACTATTTATCGTTAGTTTTAGTTTGTGATTATAATACAGAATATACAAATTATGAAGAAAAATTAGAGTTTAATTTTGTCGATAAAACCTTATACGAGTATCGAAGAGAAGAAACCATGAGTGCAACAGAAAAAACCAAAATTAAAGATATAAAGGAATTATTTAAAAAACAATATGACTCTGTTAAAGATAATTTTAGTGACTACTTTAATTATGAGGTAGTGGAACATGACTCATATGTTGAAGCAAAAACTTATATTAAAACACTTTTTAATGAAGAATTTTATAACAGTTATATTGAAGAAAAAGGAATTACTATGTCTTCATCTATTGATGAAGTTGAGAAATCTTTAAGTGAAGATTATACTTGCCATCGCGAAAAAAGGGGATAACATGAAAGAAATATATTTATTGTCTAGTTCCAGTTATAATATTATTAATTTACAAATAAAAGAAATAGCCGTGGGTAATGAAAATATAACTTATCATTCTTTAAATGATGTTACTATCTATGATTGTATAGATGATGCCTCTTATTTTGGCCTGCTTGATGATGATCGTATAATTGTTATAAAGGATGTCAAATATTTCGGGGGAAAATTTAATTATGAAGAAGAAACGAACGCTTTATATAATTTTTTATCTTCCATAGATGATAGTGTTAAAATAATATTTGTGTGCGACTCTATAGTTAAAACAAAAGATATAACTAAAAAAGTAATCTCTTTAGGTGCTAAAATATTTGATTTACAAGATTTAACTTTAGATGCAATAAATGAAGTCATAGCTAATTATGTAACAGATTCTGACCTTGTTCTAGATAATGATGCCCGCGATTTAATTTTAAAAAATAGTTTAAATAATCTAGATGTTGCTCTTAAAGATATTGAGAAAATATCTAATATTAATAAACATATTACTGTATCTCTCGTAGATGAATATGGGATAAAACTAGAAAGTGTTGATACCTTTGAGTTTTCCAATGCTGTTATATCTAAAAACTTTAACAAAGCATTTTCTCTTCTTGATAAACTATTTTCAAGCGGCATAGACGAATTTCAAATTCTTGGAGTTCTCGCATCATCTTATATAAATATGTTTATGGTTAGGGATGCCGTAAATCATGGGCTAGGGGATGAGGAGATTGCCAAAAAGCTTGGTTACTCTGGAACAGGAAGAGTTTATGTTATGAAAAAAAATAGCAAAATCTATACAACAGAAGATTTAAAAAATATTATAATTGATTTATCAAACCTAGATATAAAACTTAAAACAGGTTATAATGCCAAATACGAAATAAAAGAGTTCTTACTTAATCTATAAGAACTCTTTTAATTTCTCAGTATTTTTAAAATTTAATTTAGTAAGATCTTTTAACTTATCTTGACCAAACTTTTTGACAATACTAGCAGCAGTTTTATCAGCTCCTTCACCAGCACCTAACGGAATATTAATACCTAATTCTTTTGACATCTTATCCATTTCGTTTAAGAAAATATATCTTGAAATTATACTTGATACTGCAACACTTAAGCATTTATCTTCAGCATGAGTTGTAAATGTAATATTCTTAGTAATTTCGGAAGATTTACTTATATGTTTAAAGTACATAGTAGGAAAACAAAATTGATCAACAACAATATATTTATAATTAAAATTAGCTTTTTTTAGTAATTCAGTTAATACACGATTATGTAAAATAGCTTTAACTTGATTCATATTATTAATTCCCCATTTGTTATAGGTACTGTTATTTAGAATATAGGTCACGTGAGGATATTCTTTCATCAAAGTTGGACCAATTTCTCTTATTTTAGCATCACTTATTTTTTTCGAATCTCTTACTCCAAGTTCATAAAGACGACTCATTTTTGTTTTATCGACATAAGAAGCACTAACAACTATTGGTCCAAAATAATCTCCTGTACCAACTTCATCAGAGCCAATTGTTGATACACCTTTAAATCGTTCATCATGTAATTCAGCTTCTTTTTCTTCCTTTTTCTTTTTATCACTTTCAAGATCCCTTGCTATATCTCTATTATTTTTAATTCTTTCTTCTTCAGTCCAGTAAGAAGCTTCAATATCAGCTCCAATACCTTGAAACATTACTTTTCCCGACTCATATAAAGTTATAACACAATCATAATCTTTTACTTGAAATATTGAGTAGGGCGGATGCTTCTCTAAAAAACGGTCTTTATAAAATTCAATCATTTGTTCTTTTAAATTATCAGATACTTTAAATACAATAGTTTGTTGTTTCACGAATATCACCTAAAAATCATTTTAGCATAATTTATTGCAATTTGAAATAGAATTATATATAATTAAAATAGGAGTTGATTATTGTGTTATATGTCGATTTAATCATTATTATTTTGCTTGCAATCGGGTTTCTTGAGGGATGGAAAAAAGGGCTACTTACAAGTGTTGTTAAGCTAGTATCTGCAATATTGATATTTGCTCTTGCACTTTTACTCAAAAATCCAATCAGTTTAATCCTAATTGAACATTTACCATTTTTTTCCTTTGGCGGTATATTTAAAGATATTACAACCCTTAACATCGTACTTTATGAAGGTATTGCTTTCCTTATATGTATTTTTGTTTTAGGTATCATATTTAATATTCTTCTAAAAATAACAGGAGTTTTAAATAAATTTATAAATGCCACCATTATATTAGGGTTACCTAATAAACTTGGAGGCGGGATTGTTAACACTTTAAGATTTTTCATTATTACATTTATTGTATTGTTTGTTGCTTCATTAATCCCTCAAACTAGTAAATATGTAAAAGAAACACGTGTAGCTGATGGAATCCTTAATAATACGCCAGTCCTTTCCCATGCTACAAAAAATTTAAACAAAACAATAACTGAGGTCTATGATTTAGCCAAAAATATAGACAAAGAAAGTGATAAAGATACTATAAATAAAGAAACTTTAAATATTATGATAAAATATGGTATAGTTTCTGGGGAAACTGTTAATAATCTAATTGAATCAGGAAAAATTGATTCTAAGGTTTTTGCCGATTTGGATGGCGAATATAAAGGTAGTATAGAATAGGAGAAGCATATGATAAAACATTTAAAAAATGAAGAAGAATTTGAAAATCATGTTAAAAGCGGCGTAACTTTAGTTGATTTTTATGCAGATTGGTGTGGACCATGTAGAAGAATGGGAGAAGTTCTTGAAGACTTGGATGAGATAAATGTGCTAAAGATTAACACAGATGAATTTCCAAAAATAGCAACATCTTTTGGAGTAATGAGCATTCCAACGCTAATATTATTTATTGATGGCGCCGAGTATGGTAAATTAATCGGTTTACAAAGCAAAGATGACATTTTGGATTTTGTAAATAAGAGATAATTAAGTGTCGAATATCAAATTCGATGCTTTTTTTTCTTCTTTGTTTGTTGTTATATTTTCTAGGGTATGTTAAAATTATCTTATTAGAGGTGAAGTAAATTGGATAAGACAACTCTATTTAATATTGATGAAATAACAAGTGCGTTAGTTGAAACTACTTTAATGGAAGTATATGATGCTTTAAAAGAAAAAGGCTATAATCCAGTAAGTCAAATAGTTGGATACTTAGTCAGTGGTGATCCTGGCTATATAACAACTTATAAAGATGCTAGAAATAAAATATTATCTGTTGAACGTGGAAAAATACTAGAGGCAGTAGTAAAGGAATATTTAGAAAACTAATGAAGTGCTTAGGAATGGATTTGGGGACTAAAACACTTGGTCTTGCAACTTCTGATAAACTGGGAATCATTGCGAGTCCCTATAAAACATTAAGATATGATGATATTAATTCGCTAGTTGATGAAGTTGTTAAAATAATTTCTGAATTACATATTGAAAAACTAGTATTAGGAATGCCAAAGAATATGAATAATTCTCTTGGCTTTGCTGTTGAAAGAACAAATAATTTTAAAGCATTGCTAGAAAATAAAGTAAATATGCCTATTGAACTAATTGATGAAAGACTCTCAACAGTAGAAGCAGAAAAAATCTTAATATCATCAGATATGCGAAGAGAAAACAGAAAAAAAGTAATTGATGCAGTTGCGGCAAGTGTTATACTTGATACATATTTAAGAAAAGAAAGGGATTAATTATGAATATAGAAGATGCTAAATTTGTCGTAAAAGACGAAAATGGAAAAGAACAAGAATTTTATAAATTATTTACATTTGATTCAGATGAAACAGGAAAGAGTTATATTGTTTATACAGATAATTCAACTGATGAAAAAGGTAATGTTATTGTAAGAGCAAATACTTACGATCCAACAGGAAGTGATTTATCACTTCAGCCACTAACTAGTGACAAAGAATGGAAAGTAATTGAAAACATCTTAATTTCAACACAAGAACAAATTCGTGAAGAAATGCAAAAAGAAGGAAGTAGTGCTAATGAAGAATCAGGAACCGCTAACTAATTCGATTAATAAAAGACTAAAGAAAATAGTTTTGCTTTTAATAATTCTTTTAGTTCTTGCATTATGCGGCTTTTCTGTATTTTTTATGTTTTCTTTATCTCCAGTTGATCAAAATACTGATGAATACACCGAATTCATACTAGAAAAAGGTTGGGGAACATCGCAAATTGCTGATACTCTTCAAAATAATAATTTAATAAGAAATGCTTTCATTTTTAAAATATATGTTAAGTTAAATGATTTTTCAAACTTTCAAGCAGGAACTTATAGATTATCCAAAAATATGAATGTAAATGAGATTATTACATCTTTTACAACAGGAACTAACATAGTTGAAAATACCACTAAAATAACTTTTGTTGAAGGTAAAAAAATTCCATACTATGTAAAGAAGATAACCGAAAACTTTAACTATTCTGAAGATGAGGTAATGAATCTTGTAAACAGTGAAGAGTTTTTAAATAAAGTTATAAAAAACTACTGGTTTATTGATGAAGATATCTTAAATAAAGAACTATATTATCCTTTAGAAGGATATTTATTTCCCGATACTTACGAATTTAAAAAAGATGCAACAATTGAAGACATAATTTTAAAGATGCTTGATGCTATGGGCACAAAATTAAATAATTATAAAGAAGAAATAAATTTAACTAATAAATCTGTAAGTAGTTTACTAACTCTTGCAAGTATGGTAGAATTAGAAGCTGTAACGCCCGAAGATAGAGTCGCTGTTGCTTCTGTATTTAATAATAGACTTAAGGTTGGTATGACTTTAGGTAGCGACGTTACAACTTATTATGCTGTTAAAAAAGAGATGACTACTTCACTAACATTGAGTGATTTAAATTCGTGTAATGCATATAATACTAGGGGAACTTGTGTTAAAGGTCTTCCTGTTGGGCCGATTTGTAGCCCATCTCTTTCATCAATTGTAGCAGCCATTACTCCAAGTGAGAGTGATTATTACTATTTTGTTGCTGATAAGAATAATAAAGTATATTTGAGTAAGACAGCAGATGCGCAAGATAGAGTAATTAATGACTTAAAAACTCAAGGCTTATGGCCTGAGTAAGAGGTGAATAATTAATGAATGGAATTATAAAAGAAATGGAACGCTATGCAGAGGCAAACAATGTTCCAATTATAGAAAAAGATTCTATTGAATTTATAAGAAAGTATATTAAATTAAATAAAGTAAAATCCGTCCTTGAACTAGGTACAGCAATAGGCTATTCTGCAATACTTATGGCAGAATGCGATAAAAATGTTGAAGTAACAACTATAGAGCGTGATGAGAAAAGATATCGTGAAGCAGTTAAAAACGTTAATGAATGCGGTTTAGACAATCAAATTAATATTGTTTTTAATGATGCTTTAGATGTTAATTTAGCAGGACATAAATACGATCTAATATTTATTGATGCTGCTAAAGGACAATATATCAAATTTTTTGAAAAGTTTGAAAACTATTTAAATCCAGGTGGAATTATTATTACTGATAATTTAAATTTTCACGGGCTTGTAAATAATAAAGAGCAAATAGAATCTAAAAATGTACGAGGACTCGTAACTAAAATAGAAAAGTATATTGATTTTTTAAAACAACATGAGGAATATGTCACTAAATTCTATGATATTGGTGATGGAATCTCAGTAAGTTTTAGAAAGAATGATGAAAATGTCAAAAATATTGATTAATATTAACAATTTAAGTGAAATAGAAGAATACAAGAAAATTGGCATAACCAATTTTCTTTTTGCAGTTGATAGATTTTCGATTGGCTATAATACTTATTCTTTGCATGATATACCATATTCATCTTACCTTTTAATAAATCGGGTATTAGATTGTGAAGGTGTAGATGAAATAAAAGAGTTAAAAAGCGAATTATTAAAATATAAAGGTATAGTTTTTGAAGACTTAGCTATTTATAACATCTTTAATGGGGAAGACATTGAATTAATTTGGTATCAAAATCATTTTGCAACAAACTCTGAATCAATTAATTATTATTTGAATAATGGTTGCACATCAGCTGTAATATCAAATGAAATAACAAAAACAGAAATTCTAGATATTATTAAATCTTCCTCTAAACCTTTAGTTCTAACTATTCTTGCTAAAAATCAAATAATGTATTCAAGAAGACATTTATTAACCAATTTTAATAATCATGATAATTTAGAAAATTATAATGATATGGTCCTTAAAGAAAACATCACTCAGTCTCGTTTTCGAGCAAGAGAGAGTGAATTTGGTACTATAATTTTAAATGATGAATATTTTAATTATGTATCATTAATGCAAAAGTTAGATGATAATCAAATAAAGTTCTATCTTATCTTAAATCAAGATATAAAACCTTCTGAGTTAAAAGAAATACTTGAAGGAAAAGTTTTTGGAAATAGGGGATTTTTAGATAAAAAGACTGTATATAGAATGAGTGAGTATAATGACAGAAAAAATTGAATTATTAGCTCCAGCGGGTAGCTTGGAAAAAATGAAGTTTGCTTTTTTATATGGGGCAGATGCTGTTTATTTTGGAGGAAAAAATTACTCCTTACGTGCTAATGCTAAAAACTTCTCTTTAGAAGAAATGAAAGAGGCTGTTTTTTTAGCTCACAGTTTAAATAAACATGTTTATGTTACAGTAAATATTGTTTTTCATAATGAAGATTTAAGTGGGCTTGAAGAGTATCTTAGGTATTTAAGTTCTATTAAAGTAGATGCAATTATAACAAGCGATATAGCGGTAATGAATTTAATAAATACAAAAAAAATTGATTTAGAGATACATGTTTCTACCCAAGCAAGCATACTTAATTATGAAGCGGCTTTATTTTATAAAAAAATAGGAGCAACGCGATTAGTCCTTGCAAGAGAAGCAAGCAAATATGATATAAAAAGAATAAAAGATGAAACGGGCCTTGAAATTGAATGTTTTGTTCATGGAGCGATGTGTACAAGTATCTCTGGAAGATGTGTACTATCTAACTATTGCACTAATCGTGATTCTAACCGAGGAGGTTGTGCTCAAATATGCCGTTGGATGTTTGACTATGAGAAAGATGATAAAAAAGTAACTGAAACTCCATTTTCTATGACACCAAAAGATTTAAATATGGTATCAAATATTGAAGAAATGATAGCTTTAGGCGTAAGTTCTTTTAAAATAGAAGGAAGAATGCGTTCAATATATTATGTTTCGACTGTTATTTTAGTTTATCGTAGATTAATTGATAAAATAATGGATAAGACTTTAACAAAAGAGTATAGTGATTATGCTTTAAATGTTTTAAATCGTGTTGCAAATCGTGATTCTGCTTCCCAATTCTTTAATTCACTTCCTGGGGAAGATGAACAATATTACCTAGGACGTGAAGAGTACTCAAATCAAGATTTTTTAGGCCTTGTTTTAGACTATCAAGATGGAATCGCAACTATTGAGCAGAGAAACAACTTTAAAGTAGGAGACATAGTTCAAGCGTTCGGTCCCAACCATGAAACTTATACCTTTCCTGTTGAAAGTATAATAGATGAGGAAGGTAAATCACTAGTGGTTGCCAAACACCCACAGATGATTGTAACCATTAGCGTTCCATATACTCTTGAAAAAAACGACATGATACGTACGAAAATGTTTGACTTTTGTCCTAAAGTGTAATATCATTTTAAAAGTAGTTTATTGAATGAATATTTCAAAAAGAAAGAGTGATATTTAATGTCAGAAAAAAAAGAAATTAAATTAACTGCTGCAGGTTTTGCTGAAGTAGAAGAAGAACTTGCTAAGTTAAGAGAAGAAGATAGACCAAGAATAATCCAAGCAATAAAAGAGGCTCGTGATCAAGGAGATTTATCAGAAAATGCCGACTACGATGCTGCCAGAGAAGAACAAGCTAAAACTGAGTCACGAATTAAAGAGCTAGAATATATGTTAGAACATGCAATAATTGTTAAAGAAACTAAGAAAGGTGTTTGTGGACTGGGTTCAGTTGTTACAATTGAATATGTTGATGATGGGGACACTGATGAATATAAAATAGTTGGTTCACTTGAAGCTAATATCTTAGAAAATAAAATATCTGATGAATCAGCAATGGGTGCTGCTTTATGTGGACATAAAGTAGGCGATGTTGTAACTATTGAAAGTCCAAATGGCGATTATGATGTAAAGATTGTTAAAATTGATTAACAATCTTTTTCTTTTTGTAAAATTCCTTGATTTAGGTATTTCTTTTTTGATATAATATTGATATTCGAAGGGGAAACAAATGGAGCACTACTTTACAAACAACAATAACTTAAAAAGCGAGTTTCGCACTGTAGTATTTAAGTATGGAGACGAACTTACACAATTTACAAGCGACCTTGGGGTATTTTCAAAAGATAAAATTGATTATGGGTCCAATTTGCTTATAAACACCTACTTTAAAAATGGTAGGAAAGCTGTTAAAGTTCTTGATGTTGGATGTGGGTATGGAATCATAGGTATTTTACTTGCTAAATATATGCAGACTAAATCAACTCTAGTAGATGTGAACAAAAGAGCTGTTCATCTTACGAATATAAATATTAAAAATACGGGAGTAGACGCCAAAACTTTTGAATCTGATATTTATTCTTCTGTAAGAGAAACCTACGATGTGATTATTACAAACCCTCCGATTAGAGCAGGAAAACAAACTGTATTAAACATCTTACTTGGTGCTTCTGATTATTTAAATAATAATGGTGAATTATGGTTTGTGATCAGAAAAGATCAAGGGGCAAAAAGTATTATGGAAAAACTGAAAAGTACATATAATCTTGAAACTGTTGAAAAAAGCAAAGGTTTTTTTATAATTCTTGCCAAAAAGCATTGACACTAACTTAAAATAAAGATATAATTTTAAATTGGTGGCGAATACTCCTTTTTCACGTGGAGTTCACAAAAAATTACTATAGTATTGGGGTGAAACGATGGCATACAAAGTACAAAAATTTGGTGACCATAGAGAAAGAAGAACTTTCTCAAAAACAACTAACGCTCTTGAATTAGCAGACTTACTTGAAATTCAAAAGAAATCCTATAACCAATTCTTAACGGAAGGAATAGATGAAGTATTTAAAGATATTTTTCCAGTTGAGTCATTTACAGGTAAGATTTCTCTTTCTTTTGATTCATATAGTTTTGATAATCCGAGATATGGTGTAAAAGAATCTAAGGAAAGAATGGTTACATATTCAGCACCTTTAAAGGTTCAAGCTAGAGTATTCATTCATGGAACAGGGGAAGTAAGAGAACAAGAAATCTTCCTTGGTGACATGCCAATGATGACTGAAGCTGGGACATTTATTATAAATGGTGTAGAAAGAGTAATTGTATCTCAATTAGTTAGAAGTCCATCTATCTATTTTAAAAGAGAAATTGATAAGAATGGCCGTCCTGTCGTATCTGGCGAAATTATTCCTAACCGTGGTACATGGTTGGAATTTGAACTAGATGCAAGAGATGTTGTATATGTAAGAATTGATAGAACTCGTAAAGTTACTATTACAACTCTTCTAAGAGCACTTGGTTTATCTAGTGATGAAGAAATTCTTGAAGTGTTTGGCGAAGAAAACCAATTCATTAAAAACACACTTGAGAAGGATTCAACTAAGAATACTGATGAAGCTTTAATTGAAATATATGAGAAATTAAGACCAGGGGAACCTGCAACACTTGATTCAGCTAAGAACCAAATGATTACTAGATTCTTTGATAAATTTAGATATGATCTTGCGAAAGTTGGACGTTATAAATTTAATAAGAAATTAAATGTTCTAGATCGTCTACTTGGTATGACTATAGCTGAAGATATTAAAGATGATAAAAAAGTTATATGTTCATCAGGTACTGTTATTGATAAGGCTATGCTTGAAACATTAAGACCAATTTTTATGGCTGGTTATAATGTAAAAGAAGTAACTATTAATGAAGAACTTGATCAATATAATAAAATTCAAACAGTTAAAGTATTTGATCCTGCTAATGAAGGAAAAACTATTACAATTATTGGTAATGATCAATCAATTGATTCACGTAGATTAACTGTTTCTGATGTTTATGGTGCCGTAAGTTATTATTTAAATTTACTTGCAGGATTTGGATCAGTTGATGAAATTGATCACTTAGGTAACCGTCGTGTTAGACAAGTTGGTGAACTAATACAAAACCAATTTAAAACAGGTATTGCTCGTATGGAAAGAGTTATTCGTGAAAGAATGACTACACAAGAGATAGATGCCATAACTCCAAAAACTTTAATTAATATACGTCCAGTTACAGCAGCAATGAAAGAATTCTTTGGTTCAAGTCAATTATCAAAATTCATGGATCAAATTAATCCAATTGCGGAGTTAACTGATAAACGTCGTTTATCATCTTTAGGGCCAGGTGGGCTATCTCGTGATAGAGCTGGTATGGATGTTCGTGACGTAAACGTTTCCCATTATGGTAGAATTTGTCCTATTGAGTCTCCAGAAGGAGCAAACATCGGACTTATTACATCACTTGCAAGTTATGCAAAAATTAATGAGTACGGATTCATAATGACTCCTTATAGAAAAGTAGATGCATGTCATGTTACTGATGAAATAGTTTATATGACAGCAGATGAAGAACAAGATTATTATATCGGACAAGCAACTATTCAAATGGATAGCAAAAATAATATTATCGAAGAAGAACCAGTTTGTCGTTATAATGGTGATAACGTAACTACTACAAAAGAGAAGATTAACTTTATTGATGTTGCACCAAGTCAAATTGTTTCTATTACTACAAGTATTATCCCATTCTTGGATCATGATGATGCGACTCGTGCTCTAATGGGTTCCAACATGCAACGTCAAGCTGTTCCATTAATTAAAACAGAAGCACCTCTAATTGGTACAGGTGTTGAATATATTGCAGCTAGAGATTCAGGAAGTACTATAGTATGTAAGGCAGACGGTGTAGTTGAATATGCCGACTCGAAAAAAATAGTAGTTAAGACTGCTAAGGATAAAGATGTTTATTATCTAGCTAACTTTGAAAGAAGTAATGCTGAAAGTTGTATAAATCATTCTCCAATCGTAGAAATTGGTGAAAAAGTTCACGTTGGTGAAGTAATAGCTGATGGTCCTTCAACAGATAAAGGAGAATTAGCTTTAGGTAAAAACATGGTTGTAGCATTTATGACATGTAATGGTTATAACTATGAAGATGCCGTTGTATTAAATGAAAGAATTGTAAAAGACGATGTCTATACAAATTTACATATTGAACATTATGATATTGATTGCCGTGATACAAAACTTGGGCCTGAAGAAATTACAAGAGATATTCCAAATGTTTCTGAGGAAGCTCGTAAAAACTTAGATTCTGAAGGTATTATTCGTATTGGTACAGAAGTTAAAGAGGGTGATATCTTAGTTGGTAAAGTAACTCCAAAAGGTGTTCAAGAACTTACTTCTGAAGAAAAATTACTACATGCAATATTTGGTGAAAAGACTCGTGAAGTTAGAGATACTTCACTTCGTGTAGCTCATGGTGCTGATGGCATCGTTCATGATGTAAAAGTTTATACTAAAGAAAATAGTGATGAGTTACCAGCAGGTGTTTCAAAAATTGTACGTGTATATATTGTTCAAAAACGTAAGATACAAGTTGGAGATAAAATGTCCGGTCGTCATGGTAATAAAGGTGTTGTATCTCTAATATTACCAGAAGAAGATATGCCATATTTACCAGATGGTACTCCAGTAGATGTAGTACTTAACCCACAAGGTGTTCCATCACGTATGAATTTAGGACAAATTCTTGAATTACATTTAGGCATGGCAGCTAAAAAGTTAGGTGTACATGTTGCTACTCCAGTCTTTGATGGAGCTACAATTGATGAAATTTATGAAATGATGGATGAAGCTGGCATGGACCGTGATGGAAAAACAGTACTTTATGATGGAAAAACAGGCGAGCCATTTGAAAATAGAGTATCTGTTGGTGTCATGTATATGATCAAATTACATCACATGGTAGACGATAAACTACATGCTCGTTCAACTGGGCCATACAGTTTAGTTACTCAGCAACCTCTTGGAGGTAAAGCTCAATTTGGTGGCCAAAGATTTGGTGAGATGGAAGTTTGGGCACTATATGCATATGGTGCAGCACATGTCCTACAAGAAATAATGACTGTTAAGTCTGATGATGTAAATGGTCGTGTTAAAGTATATGAAGCTTTAGTTAAAGGAAAGACAATTACTACGGCAGGTGTTCCAGAAAGTTTCCGAGTTCTAATTAAAGAATTCCAAGCACTAGGTTTAAACATCGAAATGTTAGATCATAATGGTGAAATTCATGATTTAAGAGAATTAGAAGCAGATGATGAAGATGCAGGAGAAGCTTTAACTATAGATGAAATAGATGTTAACACCGGTGAAGTTAAACAAAAGAGTTCAATAATTCCAGATATTGAGCCAGAATCTACTGAGGAATTAGTTGAAGAAGATATTGATCCCGAAGATGAATTCGAAGGTGATTTAGACGATGGTCCAAGCGATGATGAAATCATGGCAATGGAACAAGGTTTTGAAGGAGGGGAAGAATAATGTTAGAAGTAAACAACATTAAAGGAATAAAAATTAGCATAGCTAGCCCTGAAAAAATACGTGAATGGTCTTATGGTGAAGTAAAAAAGCCAGAAACTATTAATTATCGTACTTTAAAACCAGAAAGAGATGGTCTATTCTGTGAGAAAATATTTGGGCCTTCAAAAGACTATGAATGTTCTTGTGGTAAATACAAGAGATTAAGATATAAAAATGTTATATGTGATAGATGTGGAGTAGAGGTTACAAAGTCCAAGGTACGTCGTGAGCGTATGGGACATATTGAACTTGCTTCTCCATGTTCCCACATTTGGTTCTTTAAAGGTGTACCTTCAAAGATGGGACTTGTTCTTGATATGTCTCCAAGAGATTTAGAAGAAGTACTATATTTCGTAAGTTATGTTGTAATTAACCCAGGAAGTGTACCTTTAGAGAAAAAACAAACGCTTTCTGATAAAGAATATCGTGCATACTATGAAAAGTATGGAGATTCATTTGAAGTTGGTATGGGAGCTGAGGCAATCAAAAAACTACTAGAAGAAGTAGATGTTGATGCTGAAGTTGAAGCTTTAAGAAAAGAATTAGAAAGTGCTACTGGTCAAAAACGTGTAAGATTAGTTAAGAGACTTGACTGTCTTGTTGCTTTCCAAGAAAGTGGAAACAAACCTGAGTGGATGGTACTAGATGCAATTCCAGTTATACCACCAGACTTAAGACCAATGATTCAACTTGATGGAGGACGTTTTGCAACATCAGATTTAAATGATTTATATCGTCGTATCATCAATAGAAACAATCGTTTAAAGAAATTACTTGAACTTGGAGCACCTTCAATCATTGTGCAAAATGAAAAACGTATGCTTCAAGAAGCCGTAGATACTTTATTTGATAATGGACGTCGTGGAAGAAGTGTTACATCCGCAACTTCAAGACCTCTAAAATCATTATCAAGTATGTTAAAGGGTAAACAAGGACGCTTCCGTCAGAACTTACTTGGTAAACGTGTTGACTATTCAGGTCGTTCAGTTATCGTTGTTGGTCCATCATTAAAAATGTATCAATGTGGTATTCCAAAAGAAATGGCTCTAGAACTATTTAAGCCACATGTAATTAACGGCCTTGTTGAACGTGGACTTGCTCATAATATTAAAGGAGCAAAAAAACTAATTGATTATAGAGATGACTGCGTATGGGATGTAGTAGAAGATGTTATTACGGAACATCCAGTTATGTTAAACCGTGCACCAACACTACATAGATTAGGTATTCAAGCATTTGAGCCTAAACTAGTAGGTGGAAAAGCTATCAGATTACATCCACTTGTTTGTACAGCATTTAATGCTGACTTCGATGGTGACCAAATGGCTGTACACGTACCACTTTCTGAAGAAGCTAAAGCAGAAGCAAGAATCCTTATGTTAGGTGCAAATAATATCCTATCACCAAAAGATGGAAAACCAATTGTTACACCAGGACAAGATATGGTTCTTGGAAACTTCTATTTAACTCTTGAAAAAGCAGGAGAAGAAAATGAAGGTAAAGTATTCAAAGATGAAAGTGAAGCTTTAATGGCTTATGAAAGAAGAGAAGTTACACTTCATACAAGAATTGCCTTGCCAGTAAGTAGTTTCAAACATAAATTATTTATGGAAGAAGTTCAAGACAAATATTTAGTTACTACTGTTGGTAAGATTAAATTTAATGAGATATTACCAGATGCTTTCCAATATTTAAATGAAGCAAGTAAAGATAATATTGAAGGAATTACACCAATGAAATTCTTCTTAGAACAAGGTGTTAATATACCTGAAGAAATTGCTAAAATGCCTTTAATACCAGCATTTGGTAAAAAAGATTTACAAAAAATTATTGCTCAAGTATTTAAACGTTTCAAAACAACAGAAACAAGTATTATGCTTGATAAACTAAAAGACTTAGGATTTAAATTCTCAACTGTTGCTGGTATTACATTCTCAATGGCTGATATTGTTGTATCAGAACATAAGGCTGAATACTTACGTGAAGGACACGATATGGTTGAAAAAATCAACAAACAATATAAACGTGGTCTTATAACAGATGAAGAAAGACATAATTCTGTTTGTGATGTATGGAATGGCGTACAAGATAAGGTTCATGGTGAACTTGCTGCAATTGCTAAATCTAACAATGATAATCCTATATTTATGATGATGAACTCTGGTGCTCGTGGTAGTGTTGGACAGTTTGGACAAATGGCAGGTATGTCAGGATTAATGGCTAAGCCTGATGGAACAGTTTCAGAAGTTCCGATAACATCATCTCTTGTAGAAGGTCGTAAGGTAAATGAGTTCTTCTTAAATACTCATGGTGCTCGTAAAGGATCTGCCGATACAGCATTACGTACTGCCGATTCAGGATATTTAACTCGTCGTTTAGTTGACGTAGTTCAAGATATAATTATTAAAGAAAGCGATTGTGGATGTTTACAAGGTTTAGTAGTTCGTGCATTCATAAACGAAAAAGATGGTTCTGTAATTGAATCGCTTGCTGATCGTATAACTGGTAGATTTGCTGCTAAGAGAATTGTTAATCCTGAAACTAAAGATGTAATTGTTGAAAAAGACGAAATGATTACTGAATCATTAGTTGCTAAGATTGAAAAAGCAGGAATAGAAGAAGTTGAGATTCGTAGCGCCTTAACTTGTACATCAGCTAACGGTGTGTGTCAAAAATGTTATGGTACAAACCTTGCTACAGGTAACTTAGTTGAAACAGGAGAAGCTGTTGGTATTATGGCTGCTCAATCAATTGGTGAACCTGGTACTCAGTTAACAATGCGTACATTCCATTCCGGTGGAGCTGCCCATGGTGGAGATGCTGATATCACTCAAGGTCTTCCAAGAGTTGAAGAACTATTTGAAGCTCGTATACCAAAGGCAAAAGCTACTATTGCAGAAATCACTGGTAAAGTTACAAACATTGAAAATGTAAATGGTAAATGGAAAGTAACGGTTAAAAATGATGTTGAAGAAAGAGATCACGTTACGTCTTATGAGGCTAAACTACTAATTGAAGAAGGAGATCAAGTAACTTCGGGACAAAAATTAACCCAAGGTTCAATAAGTCCAAAAGAATTACTTGCTGTAACAGATCCAATTACAACACAAGAATATATCTTAAAAGAAGTACAAAATGTATATAAATCACAAGGTGTTGATATTTCTGATAAACACGTTGAGATTATTGCGAGTAGAATGATTAATAAAATGAAAGTCGTTGAAGAAGGAGATTCTGATTTAGTTGCTGGATTAACAGTGTCAATTCGTGAATTTGCGGAAAGAAATAAACCAGTTATTTTATCAGGCGGTATACCTGCAACTGGACGTCCAGTTATCTTAGGTATTACTAAATCTGCTCTTGAAACTGATTCATTCTTATCAGCTGCATCATTCCAAGAAACTACAAAAGTATTAACAGATGCCGCAATTAAGGGCGAAGTAGACTACTTAAAGGGTCTAAAAGAGAATGTTATTCTTGGTAAACTAATCCCAGCAGGTACTGGAGCAAAAGAATACTCTGATGTTCAAATTGCTTTAGAAAAAGAATACTTATCTGATGATGCATCAGAAGTTCTTGAAAATCAATTTATTGATGATGATGAAGAAAAAGTAGAAGAAGAATTAGTAGTAGTTGAAAAAGTTGCTACTGAAGAAGAAGTAGAAGAAACTGAAGAATAGTTTCTTCTTTTTTTATGTGTAAATATGTAAAAAAATATACTTGACAGAACGATTAAGGCTTGCTAAAAAAAAAAAAAAAAATGCTATAATTACAGTAGGAAAGTATGTCTAAAAGAGAAATGGAGTAATGATTATGATAAAAAAGCATTGGCTAGTTTTAACCCTTGTACTTTTACTTACTGTAGGATTTGCAACAATAAATACAGTCCTAAATATAAATGGAAGTCTAGGACTAGGGGAAACTGATTTTGAAGTTAAATTTAATCGAGCAATATTAAATGGAGCAAATAGAACAAGCTTATTTAACATCAATAAAACAGCGATAAGATTGTCCTACACTGATATTTCAAATATATCGGAATCAGTATTAGAGTATGAAATCGTAAACAAAAGTACACAATATGATGCTGATGTTACAATAACTTGCTCAGCTGCTTTATCCGATAATACAGAATTTACATATGGTGAAAATAAATCTTTAACACCAGAACCGATTAGGGTAGAAGCTGGAAAATTTGGAACTGGAAAAGTTAATATAAAAGTTAACAAAAACGAAAATAATGATACCACAGAAAATTTAGGAACTCTTTTTAATATTGTGAAAAATCAGTCTCAAGGTTTAGATACAGATAATTCTTTAAACTATAATAAATTTACAACTTCTGATTCAAAAAAAGGAGTATTTGAAACAACCAATACGGATACAGGAAAATCAGTTTACTTTTATAGAGGAGTAACGGAAAACAATAATGTACTTTTTGGTAATCGTTGTTGGAATATAATAAGAACAACAGAAACAAATGGAGTAAAACTAATATATACGGGTAATCCAGTTGATGGAGCTTGCCTTCCTTTTGGTACACAAATGAATTTCGGACTAGTTCCTAAAAGTAAATGGACCAATAATGAAGATGACAATGCTTATGTAGGATATATGTATGGAGACATAAATTCTACAACTTACGCAGCAACACATCAAAATAAACACAACTCACTTGCTAAAGAAAAAATTGATGAATGGTACGAGAAAAATTTAAAAGGAACAAAATATGAAAATTATTTAGAAGATACAGTCTTTTGCAATGATCGAAGTTTAGCAACAAATTTTGAGAATATATATCAAGATGAAGGAGAAGAACCTATAACAAATAATTTAGGATACGGTCGAAACAAAACTTATTACGCTGCCAGTGCACGTTCTACAGACCTATCTAAAACAGCATTGCCAACATTAAAGTGCACAAATTTAAACGATCGCTTTACAGTTAATAAAACAAATGGAAATGGAGCATTAGACTATCCTATTGGTCTTATTACAACCGATGAATTAATTTATGTTGGAGGAAGCACAGGAACCCCTTATAATAATCATAAAGATTTTTATAAGAAAAATTTTCTAATGTATACAGGAACTGCTGAATACTATACGATGACACCAGACTTATTCAACAATAAAAAAATGGTTACTTATAATCGTCCCTTTAGTTTAGGTTCAGAAAATCCTTCGGAAGAGCGTTTTTTAATTCCAGTAATCTCTGTAAATTCTAATATTTTAGTATTAAAAGGAGACGGAACAAAAAAAGAACCTTACATATTAGAAACAGAAGACATTAATGAAAATTCCTATACTTGCACAATAGATGCTAAACCTATAAGCAGAACTTCTTATAACAAATTTGATTTAGACCAATTAAAAACAGGAGATGAATATTGCATCGGAGAAGAATGTTTTTATGTAGTCTCTAACGAAAACAATATGATTAAATTATTGGCAAAATACAATTTATATGTTGGTTCTACATATTCTTCTGTTAGGGACAAAGAAGATATATCTTGGAGTGATCCTTTATATGGAAAACAAAATAGAAAAGCTTTAGGTTATACTTTGACTGGTGAATATCCTTATATTGGTGTTACTCCATATTCAGCCATCTCTCAAGATTATAAGGATAGTTATGCAGAGGGTTACGTTGACGAATATGTTTGGTATTTAAAAAACACCTACAAAATAGGAAATATAAAAGGTAATTTAATAACTGTAGAAGATTTAGAAAATTTAGGATGCGATAAAGCGGCAAAAACCTGTAACACAAGTTGGTATGACTGGATTACTGGAATGACCTATTGGGTTAATACAGCAGATCCAAACGATACAACTAAAACTTATCTTGTTGGAGCTGATGGATTCTTAGGAGCTTCTGCATATAGCAACATAAATAATAGGGGAATAAGACCACTAATAACAATATATATGGATATAGATGATTTAGATGAGGGAAATGTCGCTATTAAAACTAAATTATATGACAAAGTCAAATCGTTATCACAAGGTCCAGACATAAATGCTAATATTAATTATGACGAAATATCTTCACAAAGTAATGGTACAGGCGTTTTTGAAACTAATGATACAGACTCGGAAAAACCAGTATACTTTTATCGGGGAAATGTTGATAATAATGTTACATTTGTAAATTCATGTTGGAAAATAATTAGAACAACCGAGACAAATGGTACAAAACTTATTTATAATGGCCCAGTAAAAAATGGAAGTTGCCTGAACTCAAACGAGGAAACAATCATCGGTTCTTCAGCATATTCTAGCACCGTAAGTGACAATGCATATATTGGATATATGTATGGGACACCAAATTCGAGTAGTTATGCGATAACACATGCTAACATTAATGACTCTACAATAAAAAAAGTAGTTGACTCATGGTATGAAAAGAACTTAAAAGGAAAAAAATATGAATATTTAATTGAAGATGCAGTATATTGTAATGACAGAAGTGTCGAAAGTCCAGGTATAAATAATAATTTGGTTACAACTAAATATGGTATTCTTGGCTATGGCAACAACAATACAGGATACGGAGTTGTTTCAAGAATTGCTAATGCTGCACTTAAAACAAAACCAACCTACAAATGTAAACAACCTAACGATCGTTTTACTGTAAGTAGTTCAAATGGAAATGGCGCCTTAAAATATCCAATCGGATTAATAACTGCTGATGAGACAGCTTTTGCTGGTGGAACAAGATTTCGTGATAGAAATGAATATAGTAATGAGAGTTATTACTTATATAACAATTTAAAATTTTATACAATGTCTCCTAATTGGTTTGATGGAAGAATAGCTATTGGTGCAGTTAATGCACAAGGGACATCAAAAAATGGATATGTTGGTCTAGAACTCGCTAATATAGAATCAGGTGTCCGTCCAGTAATATCTTTAAAAAATGAAGCATTAGTTTTAGGAGGGGATGGAAGTAAAAAAAATCCTTACAATGTAAAAGAAATTGACGATATAAATAAAAATGACATTCCTTATTATTGGTTAGACAATGGAATATTTCAAGAATACTATGTAGATGCGTATCGAGCATTAAGTAAGTTAACATTAGAAGAAAAAGTAGGACAGTTAATAATGGCACATCACAATCAAGCCACAGCGATAGAAGGAGTAACTAAATACAATATTGGTGGATATACCTACTTTGAAGCAGACTTCTTAGGAAAAACAGAAGAAGAAGTAAAGAAAATGATAGCAGATGAACAAGCAGCAAGTAAAATACCACTAATCACAGCAGTCGATGAAGAAGGCGGAAGAGTAGTAAGAATATCATCAAATACAAATCTTGTAAGAGATGAAATAAGTAAATATCCAAATATGTTCTATACAAATACAAATAATAAAAATGCATGGCGATTATCCAAAGACTTATATGAAGCATCAGGCAACAATTTTACTTTAATAGAGAATGAAACAAAAGTAAAAAGTGGAGTGTTAAAGCGATTAGGATTGAACGTAAACTTTGCCCCAGTCGTTGATATGGCAATACCCGGTTCATACATAAGTGATAGGGTAATCGGACTAGATGCAAACTTAACAGCAGAGTATGGAAAAAGAGTTATAAATGCCAGTAAAGGAACAGGAGTATCCTATACCTTAAAACATTTCCCAGGATATGGAAATAATTCCGATACTCATGAATCAGGAAGCGTTGATAATAAAACTTTAGAAGAATTAATGGAAAATGATATTATACCATTTAAAGAAGGAATACGAAATGGAGCCGAAGCAGTAATGATATCCCATAATACAGTTTCAGCCATAGATAATGTTAATCCAGCATCATTATCCAAAGAAATACATAACTTACTAACGAATGATTTAGACTTTACTGGTATTATAATAACAGATGCCTTAGATATGGGAGCAACCAAAGAAATACCAAATAAATTTACCAAAGCAATAGAAGCAGGGAATCATTTAATCTTAGTCCAAGATTATGAAAATGCATATAAAGAAATACTTGAATCAGTAAAAAATGGAATAATATCTGAAACAAAGATATCCAGACTAGCATTCAAAGTATTGGCATGGAAGTATTATAAAGGACTCATGTAAAGGGAATATTTAACTATTCCTTTTTCTTGTTAACTTTTTATCTTTATGATAAAATAAACTCCGACAAAAGGGAAAAATTTTATGAAAAAAGAAGACAAAATTGAAAATTTAGATAATTTAGATTCATTAGAAGATTCAATATGGTTTAACATTTTTAACAAACTGACAATGTCACTTGGTATCATAGGTTTAGGTTCCACAATTTTAGTTGCTCTTAATATTCCAATATTATTAAGTCTTCTAATTTTAACTCCAACATTAGGACCTCTTTCTTACATTGGTATAACCAAATTAAAAGAAAAAATGGATGAAGATTTTAAAAGTGATATACAAGCAATAGATCAAATTTCGAAACTCTTTGTTGAAATAGAAGAAAAAGATCATAAAATAACAAAACAATCTGTTTGTTTTTATCAAGAAATACAAAATGATTCCATCCTAGCTAATCTAGATAATTCTTCTAAAACAAATATAAATCAATTTCTCTATATGATAAATGCTAATTATTACAAAGCAATCACAAAAACACATGGGAATTTAAAAAGAGAAGATTTAATAGTTAGGATAATTAACCAAATTAGTCTTTATATGTCAGACAAACATATAGATTCATTCCGAGTCAAAGAAGCAGAAGTAACTAACGAATCAATCCAACATAATTTAAGTTTATTTGATGTCAATGATATTGAATGGTACGAATTTTTACTTAAGTGTTTCGGTAAAGATTCTGAATCAACAAAAGAATATGGAGAAGTTAGCAGTGTTGAATGGCATTTATTTACTTTAAGAGATATTATGTCTTTCACGTTAAATAATTTTCCTCAATAACTAACGAATATAAAGGGAGAGTTTTATAATTCTCAAGTAGTAATGGATTTTGTATAATGCCTTTGTTTATGCAAAAGTTAATAATAGATCAAAAGTAGGTTTGGAAGAAATCATAAATACATTTAAGAATTGGAACTATCTTGATGACGAATTTGATTTTAAGCTAAAAATACTGGATGCTATATTTACGGAGTTTAAAATAGATAGTCGTTTGCATCCATACTCGAAAAAAACGTGGAAAAGAAAAAATAATATAATAAGTCTAAAACAGAATTCCAAATAAAATTTAGAAAATTTTAAAAATTTGCAAAAAGCTATTGATTTAAAACTTAGTTTTATAATATAATGTGTTTAAGGGTACAATACCCTTGATGGGGATAATGGTTGATAATAAGTACAACAACAAGATATGACAACATTCAACAAAGAATTTACAGCAGAGTGAGGAAGTACAAACTGACAACTTAGATTAAACAACAAGATACAACAACAAGATTAACACAACAAGAAATTATTATTTGACCCATGATTTTAAAAGTTTAGAATATTCTAAACTTTTTCTTTTGTTTGTATTTAAAATTGGCATATACTTTAGTATAATGTAATTAAGTACAAGATAAGGATGTGTTCACGATGGATGAGAAACTTTTACGATTTTTTAAATTAGTTAATTATAATGATGCTCTTGCTTTTGAGAATGCAACATTAAAAGATATGGTTGTAAATACTAAAGAGAATTCGTGGACTTTAAGACTTACTTCCGAAAATATAATAAATATAAATTCAATGATGAACCTGAGAAAATTATGTGCTGATGGCGTAGAAAAGGTAAGTAAAATTAATATTGAAATATCTTATGACAACTTAAATACAGATGATGTCTTAGAATACTTTATCTATTTTCTAAATAAAGTAATTGCTCAAAATCCTTCTTTACTTGGTGTTAATACTGATAAAATAAGAATAGATGAAGAAGTTATTATTGTTGAAGTGACTTCTAAAATAGAGGAGACTACTTTAAAAAAAGAATGTAAAAAAATAAGCAAAATGTTAGAAGATTTAGGGATTCATGGATTTGAAATATCTTTTGTTATAAATGAAAATGAAGTAGAAGCTATAAAAAAACAAATTGATAAAGAAAAATCAGAGGTAGTCATTCCTACAAAAATGGAAAATACTGATAAACCTAAGTGGCAAAATCGTAAAAAAGTTGAATATCAAAGAGAAGGAATTGTTGCTATATCTTCTATTGCTCGTGAAGAAAATAGTGTTAATTTAGAGGCCTATGTATTTGATTCGGAATTTAATGTTTTAACAAAAAAAGATGGTACTCCTCTATATTTAGTTACACTGAAAATAAGTGATAATTCATCTTCCATACTTGCCAAAACATTTGCCCGTGATGAAGAAGAATTTAAAAGGCTCGGAAAAGATTTAAAAAAAGGAAAATGGTTTCACTTTGTTGGACAAGTAAGATATGATGACTACGCTAGCGACTTAGTATTCCAAATGCGTGATTATGAAGAAATAGGTAATCCCGAAATAAAAAGGTTGGATGAAGAACCTGAAAAAAGAGTAGAACTACATACCCACACGATGATGAGTCAGATGGATGGCGTATGCGATGAAATAAAACTTGTTAATCAAGCTATTGCTTGGGGACATGCTGGAATTGGTATAACAGATCATGATTGCTGCCAATCGTTTCCTCATGTTTTTGATACAGTAACTAAGTATAATAAGGGAAAGAAAAAAGAATTTGATGCAAAAATTGCTGAAAATGAAAAATCTATAGAGGAGCTTAAAGAAGCAGGTAAAAGAGAAGGAATTGAAGAATTAGAAAAATACATAGAAGACTTAAAAGAAGAAAAGAAAAATTATAAACCATTTAAGGTTGGGTATGGTGTTGAACTGGAGATGTGTGAAAGTTTTTTAAATGTTTGTTTTAATCCGACTGACGAGTCTTTAAGTGGTAATACATTTGTCGTATTCGATACAGAAACTACAGGATTTAATCCAGGCCTAGGTGACTCGATGATTGAAATTGGTGGCGTAAAGGTAAAAGATGGTGAAGTAATCGATCGTTTCGATGAGCTTATTAATCCTGGGCATCATATTGATGAACAAATAACGAGAGTTACAAATATAAGTGATGATGATGTAAAAGATGCTGATAATGAAGAAAATGTTACTAAACGTTTTAAGGAGTGGATTGGTTCTCTTCCATTAGTTGCTCATAATGCTAGATTTGATAAAAATATGCTTGATATGGCCTATTACAAATATGATTTAGGGTTACTTGAAAACCCTATAATAGATACATTAATGCTTTCAAGAATAATAAATCGTGATCAAAAAAAACATAGTTTAAAAGCTTTAGGAAAACTCTACGGCGTTGATACAGGTGAAGAAAGCGATGATGAGGATGAAACAAGCGAATTACCGTCAACAGCAGTGAAACTAGATGATGAAACGTCTTCTGAAGTACTAAGCGTTAAAGTTGACGGTGAAGAACTTCTAAAATTCATTAATGTTGATTATACTGATATAGATATAGCTACCGAAAAAAGAATAAAAAAGACCAAAAAAGAATCGTATTTAAATATGGCCTATAAAGCTAGTAAAACAGAAAAAGTGACTTTAGAAGTAGAATTAGCGGATGGTTTTGAATTAGTAGATTTTTCTTCTAATGTTAGTTTACATCCCGCCGAAAACATCTGTGAAATTAAGTATACAACACCATTTGGTGTAAAAACAATCCAAGTAAGTGTTTATGTTGGACAACACCATGGAGCAGATGTCGACTCAGAAAATACAGGCTATATATTTAATAAAATGTTAAAACAAATTGAAGGAATTAAAACTTTAAATGAATTAAATGATTTAGGATTATTAGAAGAAACTGCCATAAGAAATAATCCCAAATTTTTAGCAAACGTAGGTGAACTATGCACGTATAAAAATTATGTAAGGAAAATAGAAGAAGATGAAGTAGTTGAGGAAGGAACCTTATACCCTTTTGAGAAATATGGAAACTTTAACTATGTCTGGAAGTTCCCTTGGTGTAAAGAAAATGTTTTACAAATGTATGAAAACATTCCAGGTAAGACATATAAAGAACATTCAGCAAATATGTATGATAATCTTAAACATGTAACATTTATTGCTAAAGATAGTAAGGGCTTAAAAAACATGTTTAAACTTATAAGCTTTGCCAATACTAATTTTATTCATCGAAATGCTAAAATACCAAGAAAAATAATTGAAGAATATCGTGAAGGTATCTTAGTTGGATCATCCTGTTTAAATGGTGAAATTTTCTACCTTGCGGAAACAAGAAACGATGAAGACTTAATTAACGCGATGAAATTTTATGATTATATTGAAGTTCAACCAATTGAAAATTACAAACATTTAGTAAGTGATCACTCAATAAATAATATGGATCATTTAAAAAAGTGCATAAAGAAGATTATTGATTGTGCTAAAAAATGCGGAAAACTTATTATAGCATCAGGTGATGTTCATAATATTGATGAAAAGGATAGATTATATCGTGAGATAATTGTTAATCAAAATGTTCCCGGAAAAGGAAGACATCCTTTAGCAAGATATTTATCCCCAAGTTTAAAGAATAATAGCAATAAAGAAAACATTAATAACGCAATAGAGAAGGCTAAAAAGAATGGCGCAGAATTATCACCAATTGATATAAAAGTCCTAAAATATATTTATGCCTTAACGAGTGTAGGTGAATTATCTATAACTTCATCTACTATTTCAAGTATTTATTCTATTGACAAGAAAAATAATTTAGAAGATGCTATGAAAAAAGATGATAATGAAAAGAAATATATTATTGATTCCTCTTTAAGAAAACTTCAAATAGCAAATATTATTTCAGTAAACTATAGTGATGGTACATATTCTTTAATATCAAAGCATGATAAGGGAGATGCTATAGAAGATGGTCATATTCCTAACCAATTCTTTAGAACAACTACAGAAATGCTTGCCGAATTTGCATGGCTTAAGGATGAGAAGTTAATACGCGAAATAGTTATTGAAAATCCTAATAAAATAATTGATATGTTAGACGAAATAGAAGTAGTAATTTATCCCGATAAGCCTTTCTCACCAATCATTGAAAATTCCCAAGAAACATGCCGTGATTTAGTATTTGAACGTGCTTGGAGTATGTATGGTAATCCGCTTCCTAGAAATATAGAGGAACGTATTGCACAAGAATTCTATGGTGATAAAATTACTGATCTTATACTAGAAAAAATAACTCTAGAACATCCAGAACTTAATGATGAAGAAAAGGATGAGTTATTACCAAATATAATACATGAAGTTATCATGTCAGGCTATGACGGAGTAGTTAACTTAAAAAAAGAACAAATACTAAGAAATAACAGTGAATTATCAGATGAAGAAGCTAAAGTAAAAGCTAAAGCTGAATTAACAGGTATTATTGGTGGTGGTTTTGACGTTATTTACTTAATCGCTCAAAAGCTAGTTAAACATTCCAATGATGATGGTTACTTAGTTGGTTCGCGTGGTTCAGTTGGTTCATCATTTGTCGCAAGTATGATGGGAATTACTGAATGTAATGGACTTCCCGCACATTATTACTGTCCAAAATGTCAACACAGTGAATTTAATGATGAAGATGGAGTACCTTACTCCGAAAACTACCCATCAGGTTTTGACTTGCCTAATAAGAAATGTCCTAAATGTGATACAATTATGATTCACCAAGGAAACGATATGCCATTTGCAACCTTCTTAGGATTTGCTGGAGAAAAAGTTCCTGATATTGACCTTAATTTCTCGGGAGATAATCAAGCTAGCGCCCATGAATATACTAAGGTATTATTCGGTACAGATAATGTTTATCGTGCTGGTACCATTGGTACAGTTGCTGATAAAACAGCCTTTGGATATGTTCAAGGTTTCTTTGAAGAAAGGATTTATAATCGATTAAAAGCGGAAATTAAATCTCTTGGTCTTGATTTGACAGGAAAAGATGAACTTAAGAAAAAAGGACTTATAAAAAGTACTGTAAGAATTCCCGAAGTGGAAAGACTTGCTGTAGGCTGTACAGGAGTAAAAAGAACTACAGGCCAACATCCAGGAGGAATCGTTGTAGTTCCAGGGTATAAAGATATTTGGGATTTTACACCATTCCAGTATCCAGCAGATGACCCAACTGTGCCATGGAGAACAACACACTTTGATTATCATGCAATTGACGCCGACCTTTTAAAACTAGATATACTAGGGCACGATGACCCAACTGTTTTAAGAATGTTACAAGATTTATCTGGGATTGATGTAACAGAGATTGACTTAGGAGATTTAGATACCATGAAAATATTTACTGGTCCAGAAGTTTTAGGAGTAGATAAGTATCGTCTTCGAGGACTTACTGATAAAAATGGTCGAAAATACTGCCCAACTGGAACACTTGGAGTTCCAGAATTTGGTACATCATTTCTTCTTGGAATGTTAGAAGAAACTAAGCCAACGACATTTGCCGAACTTATAAAAATATCGGGACTTTCGCATGGAACTGATGTATGGCTAGGAAATGCCAGAGACCTTTGTACACCAGATGCATCAGGTAATATTCAAGTACCTTTTAAAAATGTTATTGGTTGTCGTGATGACATCATGGTGAATCTAATACAGATGGGACTTCCTCCAGCAAAAGCCTTCAAAATAATGGAATTTGTTCGTAAAGGAAAACCAAGTAAAGATCCAGAAACTTGGGCTGGATATGCAGAAACTATGCGAGAATATAATGTTCCAGAATGGTATATAGATTCTTGTCGCAAGATAAAATACATGTTCCCAAAAGCACATGCAACAGCTTATGTAACATCGGCTTTTAGAATAGCTTGGTTTAAGGTTCATCATCCAATCTGGTATTACTGCGCTTTCCTTTCAATAAGAAAAGATCAATTTGATGTTCCATCAATGATTAGAGGAGAAGATGCTATAAGAGATAAGATTGATGAAATAGATGCTAAAGGCAATCAAGCAAGTAATAAAGAAGTTGATACAAGAGAAACTTTGTTACTTTGCCTTGAGATGGCTGCAAGAGGATTCTATTTTGTCAACATTGACATTGAGAAAAGTGATGCGAAAAAGTTTGTTATTACAGAAGACGGTAAAGGACTTATTATTCCATTTACCGCACTTGATGGGCTAGGAGAAAATGTTGCCGATGCCATTGTTAAAGCAAGAAAAGAGGCTCCATTTATTTCACAAGAAGACTTACAAAAAAGAGGTAAATGTCCATCATCTGCTATTGAAAAATTAAAAGTTCTAGGATGCTTAGATAATTTAAGTGAATCTAATCAATTGTCATTATTTTAAATACTTCAATTTGAAGTATTTTTTTGTTATAAATTTATTTTTATATTTTTTTCTCTTCTTGTTAATACTAATAATGGTGATATAATGCAAAACAAAAGTATATGGTGTGATTACTATGATGATATAACATATGATTCTTTAAATACAGATTTAGATCTTGATATCGCAATAATAGGAGGTGGAATAACAGGTTTATCAGTTGGTTATTTTCTTTTAAACTCATATTATAAAGTTGGACTATTTGAAAAAGAAAAAATAGGTTCTGGAACAACTTCTAAGACAACCGGGAAAATAACTTATATGCAGGAAAATATTTTAAGTAAAATAAAGAAAACTAGAAATATTTCTACCGCCAAAAAATATTATGATTCCCAAAAGTATGCGATAGATTTATTAATAAATATTATAAACAAAAATGAAATTAAGTGTGATATTTTAAAGACTAATGGTTATTTTTTTACAACAAATAAAAAAGATATTAAAAAAATAAAAGAAGAAGAGAAATTACTCTTAGATTTTAATGAAAAAATAAGGAGAGTGAATAAACTTCCCGATGGATTAAAAATTTATTATGGAATAAGTGGCGAAAATTCTTATCAATTTAATCCCATTAAGTATGTAAATAAACTAAAAACTTTAATAGATTCTAAAATAGAAATATATGAAAATAGCAAAGTGACCACAATAGAACACGATAAAGAAAAATTCATTTTAACAATTAATAATAAAAGAGTAACTGCTAAATACTTAGTTGTGGCATCACATTATCCATTCTTTTTATTTCCATATCTTATGCCTCTTAAATGCTCTTTAGAAAAATCTTTTATAGGGTGTTATCTAGATAAAAGTAAACTTAACTTTAATGCAATAAGTACTAAAAATCCATTACTTTCTCTTCGCTATGTTGAAGGGAATAAAAAACGATATAAATTGATACTTACAAACTCTTGTAATTTAAATTTTTGTCAAAATGATTTAAATAATTTTCAAGTTCTACTTAATTATAAACCTAAATATCTTTGGTCTAATATTGATATTATTACAAAAGATTATATGCCTTATATTGGTGAAATTGAAAAAAATATGTTTATTGCTACAGGATATAATACTTGGGGAATGGCTAATAGCACACTTGCAGGAAAGATAATAAGTGATTTAATTTTAAAGCACGATAATGAATTTGCTACTCTTTTTTCGCCAAAAAGAGTAAATTTTAAAACTATTATTAAATATCCCTTATATATGATCACAAATGCGTATGCTTATTTAAATTCTAAAATAATAAAGAAAAATAACATAATTTACAAGAATATTGAAGGAGTTAACGTTGCTATTTATAAAGATGAAGAGGGGATTAAGCATATTGTAAAAAATAAGTGTCCTCATTTAGGTTGCAGTTTATTATTTAACGAAGTAGAGAAAACTTGGGATTGCCCTTGTCATGCTTCACGATTTGATATAGATGGGCATGTTTTAATGGGACCTAGTAACTATGATATAAGTTTTAAATAAAAAATATCACTTCAAATATGAAGTGATATTTTCATTAATCATTATTGTAACCAGTCCATCCGGCACCAATTATGATGACAAGAAGAATAAATAGAACAATCCATAATGCTGCTCCCCAAGAATATCCACCAGTTGTATATCCAGCATATCCTGGAGTAGAGCAACAAGGATTAGTATTCATTCCATAGCTGCCATTATATCCGTAATAGTACATTCATATACCTCCTTTATCTAATATATTCTATTAATCATCACTAGTTTTTGACATTATTTTTTTTACTATTTTAAAAAATAATATTAATTATAGAATAAAAAGTGTTTGTTAGGAAACAAATGTATGCTATAATGGTCTTAGGATGTGATGCTATGTATAATTACATTATTGGAATTATTACACAAATAAATATAAATTCAATCGTTATTGATAATCAAGGAATAGGATATAACGTATTTGTAGCAAACCCCTATGCTTTTAAAGAAGAAACGGAGTATAAAGTATATGTCTATACTCATCAAACAGAAAGCGAAACTTCATTGTATGGTTTTAAATCGTTAGAAGAAAAAGAATTGTTTTTGCGTCTTATTGGTGTTAAAGGATTAGGACCAAAGGTTGCTATGCCAATGTTTGCAACAGGAAGTGTCTCAGGTATAGTTGATGCAATTGATCGAGAAAATATTATTTATCTAACAAAGTTTCCTAAAGTAGGAGATAAATTAGCAAGACAAATTATACTTGATTTAAAAGGAAAACTAGCAAATAGTACTAAGGATACCCAAGCGTCAGGAGAATTAGTAGAAGCCCTTGAAAGCTTAGGTTATAAAAAGCCAGATATAAAGAAAGTTTTACCAAATATAAATCAGAATGATGAAATTGAAATTCAAATAAAAGAAGCACTTAAACTCTTATTAAGAGGGTAAGATGCGAATCGGAATGCGAAAAAAAGGGCATAAGATAATAATTTTATCATCACGAGAAAGTTATTATAATGCCACAAAAGCTTATATAGATACGTCTATTTTGTTAAAATGTTTTACCATTTTATAAGATAGTTTCAAATCTATATAAAAAATTTGCGGCTCGTTTTGAAAATAAAATAGATTTATTTATAAATGATAACATTGATATATATAAAAGTGTTAATTAATGTCGATATTAAAGTAGTAAATATGAAACATAAAAATAATCATGATTTTGATATCCAATTTGAAAGAGTTTCAGATTGGAAAGAAATTGTGAATATACTTGAGGAGATGAAATAATGGATAGAATTATAACTGGTGAAATTCTTGATGAAGATATAACAGATGATAATATTCGTCCCCAATCTTTAAACGAATACGTTGGGCAAAAAGAGGTTAAAGAGAATTTAAGAGTATTTATTGAAGCTGCCAAAATGCGAAATGAGCCTCTTGACCATGTTTTATTATATGGGCCTCCAGGACTAGGTAAAACAACGCTTGCTCATATTATAGCAAATGAGTTAGGAGCAAATATTAAAACTTCATCAGGACCAGCCATTGAAAAAAGTGGGGACTTAGCAGCAGTCCTTTCAACTCTTGAGACAGGTGATGTCCTTTTTATTGATGAAATACATCGTATGCCAAAATTTATTGAGGAAATTCTTTATCCTGCTATGGAAGATTTTGAATTAGACATTGTTGTTGGAACAGATTCATCATCAAGGAGTATAAAAATAGATTTACCTCCATTTACATTAGTCGGAGCTACAACTAGGGCAGGAAATATATCGGCACCTCTTCGTGATAGATTTGGAATTATAAATAAATTAAATTATTATACTGAAGAAGAATTAATGGGAATTATTAAAAGAACAAGTAAGGTTTTAGGCATGGAGATTACTGATGGAGCTGCTAAAGAACTTGCTCGAAGAAGTAGAAAAACGCCACGTATTGCCAATCGCCTATTTAAAAGAGTTAGAGATTTTGCTGCTGTTATTGGTGATGGAATTATAGATGAAGAAATAACAAAAAAAGCTCTTGATAGACTTCATGTTGATAAATACGGGCTTGATCAAATTGACATTGAATATCTAACAAATTTAATCACGAAATTTAATGGTGGACCTGTTGGTGTCGAAACAATAGCTTCCTCAATTGGTGAAGAAGTCTCAACTTGTGAAGATATAGTAGAACCTTATCTAATGCAAGAAGGTTTTATTAAGCGAACTCAAAGGGGACGTGTAGCAACTGATAAAGCTTATGAACATTTAAAAATAACTAGTCAAGATACATTATTTTAAAGAATAAAAGGAGTGTTTTAATGAACTTATCTGTTAAATATCTAATTGCAGGAATGGAATTAGCTGAAGATATTGAAAATGTTAATTTATTATCTGGCGAAATTTTAGATGATAAATTAATAACTACTTTAAAAGAGAGCAAAGTAGACTATGTCAAGATTAAAACCGACAGTGAGTTTGATACCATAAATGAATCAATAAGAAATCTAATTAAATCATTTATCGAAGGGGATAATATTGATGAAATGCACGATTTAGCAATATTTATTACCGAATTAGTAAGTAAAAGTAATGAATTAAGATTCAATTTAGATATTTATTTAAAAGAAGACTACAATCATTTAGTGAATACAATAATTTTATCATCTTTACTAGCCAAAAAATATAATGAAATAACAGAAAAAGAGTTACAAGTTGATTTAGAAAACACGATATATGCGGCCATTCTACAAGATATAGGAAGAAGAGCAAAAAAAAGCGAAACACTTTCCTTTTTAAAAGAAAACTATTCTAACGATTTAGTTGAATTTAAAAGGTTGATACCAAATCTTGATTTAGGCATATTTGATAATTATGACAGCAAGTATCATCCTCTTTATGGTTATTTTTTTTGTAAATACTATAAAACTAGCGATGATGTTAAAATGGCTGTTTTATTACATCATGAAAAAGAGAGTGGAGGAAATTCTTTAATTAATACGCCACTTCACGAAAAAGAAAATGAAGCATATGCTAGAATTGCTAGAATTTTAAAATTAACTGATTTGTTTGATATAATCATCAGAAATAATGTGATTAATAATCCAACAAATCCTTATACTAACTTAGGTAGACAAATTGATACGATTGTTGCATCTTCCTTTGTAAATGCTCGTTTAACTAATATTTTAAAAACTATCGTGCCAATTTATCAGGTTGGAATGAAAGTTTTATTGTCCGATGGAACAATTGGGCTTGTTTCAGAAAATAATGCAAATGAGTACAATAATCCTACCGTAGTTGATTTGAAAGGAAAAGAAATTGATTTAAAAGAAGAAAATATCATAATTATTAAGCAAGCAAACTAAATACATTATGTATTTAGTCTTTTAATTTACTCCTTTTTTTAGTATACTAGTATCTAAAGGGATGAGGTAAAATGCATACTGATGAATTTGATTATAATTTACCGGAAGAATTAATCGCTCAAACACCACTTGAAAATAGATCATCTTCTAGATTACTTGTACTCCACAAAACAACAGGTGAAGTCGAGCACAAGAAATTTACTGATATCATTAATTATTTGAATCCGGGAGATGCCTTAGTAATCAACGACACAAAAGTCATACCAGCTAGATTAATCGGTGAAAAAGAGGACACAAAAGCAGTCATTGAATTATTACTTTTAAACAATATAAAAGATAATCTTTGGGAGTGTTTATCAAAACCGCAAAAAAGACTACATGTTGGTTCTATAGTAAGTTTTGGTGGAAATTTATTAAAGGCCGAAGTAAAAGAAATTTTAAATGATGGTATTACCCATGTAGAATTGATTTATGAAGGAATTTTAATGGAAATACTAGAGCAACTAGGGACAATGCCTTTACCACCATATATCCACGAAAAATTAGATAATCAAGATCGTTATCAAACAGTGTATGCTTTAAACTATGGTTCTGCTGCTGCACCAACTGCAGGCTTACATTTTACAGAAGAATTGCTAGAATCAATCAAAGAAAAAGGAATTTATGTCGTCCATGTAACTCTTCACGTTGGTTTAGGAACATTTAGACCAGTGCAAGTAGATAATATTCTCGATCATAAAATGCATAAAGAAAGTTATATACTAGGAAGTGTTGACGCTGATACTTTAAATAGGGTACGAAAGAATGGTGGGAAAATATTTGCTGTAGGAACAACATCAACAAGAGTTCTCGAATCAAATAGAAGCAAATACAAGGAATATACACCAGAAGTAAGCGACACTGAAATATTTATATATCCAGGTTACGAATTTAAAGGTATAGATAATTTAATTACTAATTTTCATTTACCCAAAAGTACACTTATTATGTTAGTTTCTGCTTTGGCGGGTAAAGAAAATATCATGGTTGCTTATAAAGAAGCAATCAAAGAAAAATATCGTTTCTTCTCATTTGGGGATGCGATGCTAATCATAGATTAGTCTAATCAGGGAGGGTTTTAGATGAAAAAAAGATGTATTAAAGCTAGAAAGTCCACTAATTCTAAAGAACGTATGAAATATATTAAAGAAAAATATATGAACTCAGAAGGAAAAGAAATATATATCGAAAGATTTATTGGTAAACAAACAAAATGTGTTTTATCAGATGGATATAAAAATCTTTCACCAATGGTTAATGATATAACATATGACCAAGAACATAAAGCCTTTTTAGTAAGAGACGAATATCACGATACTTACGAAAATGGAAATGGCAATCATATTGCAAATGTTTACTTTTACTTAGATTTTTCAGGTAATCCAATCGGACTTGCTTATACCGACGCCTTCGATGGAATGTTTGATGTTATGACTTCTTATGAAGATTTAGCATTTAAAGATCAGTGGTTCTTAGGATATGCCTCTTTCAAACGTAACCTAGGCATCCGTTTAGGAAAGAAAATACAAAATCGCCTAACACTTTATAAAGATAGTGCAGAAAAAATGTTATCAGTAAAAAAATAAATAAGAAAGTTGTTGATGAATAAATGGGGAAAATAGAGTATACGCTTATAAAAAGTGAATCACATACCAATGCAAGATTAGGTAAATTAAAAACAAATTATGGAGAATTTGATACACCAATGTTTATGCCAGTAGGAACTCAAGCGACTGTTAAAACATTATCGCCAGAGGAACTAAAGGATATTGGGTCTGGTATAATACTTTCAAATACTTACCATTTATGGTTAAGACCTGGAGAAGATATTGTAGCGCATGCTGGTGGTCTTCATAAATTTATGAATTATTCAGGACCTATATTAACTGACTCTGGAGGATTTCAAGTTTTTTCACTTGCAAATCCTAAAGATATAAATGAAGAAGGGGTTCATTTTAAGAATCATTTAAATGGTGATAACCTATTTTTAACTCCGGAAAAGAGTATTGAAATTCAAAATAAATTAGATAGTGATATTGCCATGAGTTTTGATGAATGTCCGCCAGCTAGTGCTGATCACGAATATATGAAGAATAGTATTGAAAGAACTTTAAGATGGGCAAAAAGAGGAAAAGATGTACATCAAAATGTGAATCAATCACTTTTTGGCATCATTCAAGGTGGAGCTTATCAAGATTTAAGAGAATATTCAGCTAAAGAGACAGTTAAAATGGACTTTGATGGATATAGCATTGGGGGAGTCGCAAACGATCACGAATCAAAAGAAGATATGTATAAAGCAATAGAATATTCAATACCATTTATACCTGAGAATAAAACTAGATATTTAATGGGAGTAGGGGAGCCTATAGATATTATTGAAGGAGTTATAAGAGGGATTGATATATTTGATTGTGTATTACCTACAAGGTTGGCAAGACATGGACATGCTTTTACGAAATATGGGAAAATTAATTTAAAGAATCAAAAGTATAAAGAAGACTTTACTCCAATAGATGAAAATTGCGATTGTTATGCTTGTAAAAATTACACAAAGGCTTATATAAAACACCTAATAAATGCTGATGAGACATTTGGAGCAAGGTTATTATCTATTCACAATATACGTTTTTTAATAAAATTAACCGAAGATTTAAGACAAGCAATAAAAGACGATAAAATTATCGAATTTAAAGATGAGTTTGTAAAGGACTATTATGAAGAGTAAAAGAATAAGTAATTTCACACTAATTTCAATGGCAATAATAACAGCAATTTTAATAGTAATTATTGCAACTATTATAAAAATAAGAGTTAATCAAAATGAAAAGCTCCTATATGCAATGGAAAGTAAAATAGGGTATTATGCCAAAAGATGTTATTTAGAAAATAATTGTCAAGATGAAATAACCCTAAAAGATTTATATGAAAAAAAATATTTAACAGAAATAGTAAATCCAGTAACTAAAGAAATATTGGATGAAAATATTAAAATAAAATATTTTAACAATCAAATTATAATTAATTGGGAAGATCAAAGTTAAATTATACGTAGCTTAGCTTTGTTTTTTCTTTTATAAAGAAGCGGTTGCTCTGTTAGTGATTCCTTATTTAAAAACTATTAATTTTAGTAAGCTTTTAGAATATAATAAATCGCAGATGAGAGAGACTCTATGGAAAATAGAAATTATAAAGTAAGCACGAGATAACATTTATGTTGGGGAAGTTGTAAGAACTGATAGGATTTATCGTTAAAAGATACTAATTTTTTCCGTACTAAACCGAGAGAATTAAGCTCAGAAGCTTATTTTATTTATAGAAGCACGTTGTTTGTTCTCAATGAAGAAAAAGAGTCAAATGATTTATTGTATAGAAGTCCTAGTTATCCTATACTTAATATTACAGATGATGATATTTGTTTAAATCTTGGAGAAAAAAGTATAGTCATAAAAGATGCAACTAATTTAGCAGAATTACTTGAATAATTTTGGGTACGATAAGATTTTAACATTTGAAGATATAATGAGAATAAGAAAGACTTTCCTTACAGGAATATTTGCTGAAGTTAATTGTGAATTATTTGGTTGGAAAGAAGATAAACTAGAAGACTATAGATATTTTGATAAATTGGTATTGAAATTACAGATCCTAAAAAATTAAAAAGAAGAATAGCAGCTGAAAGACGTTCTCAATTAGCAGGGCATAGATCATTTTCAGGTATTTCTGAAAGTATTTTATCTAGAGAGTATTTTGATGTTTTAGATGACAGGGGGATAATGATTTAGTGGATGCTATTTTATGGCATGAGAGAATGAATGCTTTTGCACCGCATAAACAAGAGGGACCTATTAAAAATTAACAAGACTTTAAAAATAATTATAAACAAAAAAATGTCTAGCGGTAGCTAGGCACTCTTTGTGGTACAGTATTTGGTTCAAAATTATCTTTAGCGTATTTTAACTCAAGATCCATTAAAAATTGATAGTAGCAACCAAATATTTGTGATATCTTATTTTTAATAGTTACAAAGTTATAATTATTATCATATACATTTTTATATCTTAAATCTCGATCTAAGACAATCATTATGAAAATTAATTGATTCCTAAAGGAAATAGCAGTTAATTCTCCACTTTCAAATAATAATTGAAAAACTAAATCATTTAGTGAAGGCGTAGGATACATTTTTAAATAGTCATTTGCTTGTTCCATTATCTCTTCAAGTTCTTCATTATCCACTCGTAGATCAATTTCATTTAGATTGATTCTTTGTGATACATGTTTAGCATAATTAATTTTTACATCTGTTGTTTTTTCTTGTGAATCAGCTAACAAAACGTTAGTTCTATAAATATGTTCGTATTTAATAAGTGAGGCATCATAAAACCCAAATGTTTCAATTGCTCTCTTTTTTAATTCCTCTTCTATTTCTTTATCCAAAAATATAATTTTATTTTCGTATGTGCGAGGACAAGTGGCAGCTATGTTATGCTCATCCAAAACACTATTATATAAAGAAAGCATTTTTAAAGTTGGATCAAGTAATCTTATAAGAAAAATAATTTTTTCATCATAATTTAAATAAAAATTACTATTAACAAAAGCAAGAGCTTTTGAGTATAAAGTTTCCTCGGTTCCATATGTCGCAGCTACTGACTTAACTGTACTAATAAAAGAATTCATTAAACTATCAATCTTCTTAGAACTTTCTGAGTTAATACGAACAAAATGCCTAAACTGACGTCTTTTTTTATATAATTCAGGCAGTTTTCTACTACTTTCATCCATTGTTTGCATAAAAATTTTCCCCTTTGACCTGCTTATTATATTAAAATGGTTAACAAAAGTCAAATCATTCGACAAAATATGCGCATTTTTTTAAAAGATTACTAATAAAATCTAGTAAATAACACCTTGCATTAATAATTAATATGTGATAAACTAAATGTGCTTTAAAAAAAGAGCTAAATGTAATCCGCTGATAATTATCATGATTATGTGGGTGTAATATACTAATAGAAAGGTGAGTATTCATGAATTTAATTGATAAAATTAATGCAAAATCAATAAGAAATGATATTCCTGAATTCCAAGTTGGTGATATTGTAAGAGTTGATTACAAGATTAAAGAAGGAAAAAATGAAAGAATCCAAGCTTTTGAAGGTTATGTAGTTGCTATAAAAGGTGGCTCAATCGGAAAAACTTTCACAGTTAGAAAGAAAAGCGGTTCAGTTGCTGTTAAAAGAGTGTTTAAAGTTAACTCTCCTTTAGTTGACAAAGTAACAGTTGTAAGAAAAGGTGTTGCTAGAAGAGCTAAACTTAACTTTATTGATGGCATGCCTAAGGAATATAAGAATAAAGAAAGAAATTAATCTTTCTTTTTTTTCGGTTAAATATTTCAATTTTCTTAACTAAATGCTATAATTAAAAATAGGTGATATAAGATGGCAAAAGAAAAAAACACAGAAAAAGAAAAAACATTAAAAAAGACTAAAGAAAAAACATTAAAAAAGACTAATAATAAAAAAGAAGAACTAGTTAACGAAGAGACAAAGTATGCTCAAAAAGATTTCTTTATGAGTTATATGCCATTCATAATTATCATATTTTTTGTTCTAATAATTAGAATATTTGTTGCAACACCAGTAAGAGTAAATGGGTCTAGTATGAATCCAACATTAAAAAATGGAGATACAATGCTTTTGTATAAACTAACTAAGAAAACAAAAGGCATTAAAAGATTTGACATTGTCGTTATTGAAACAGATAGTGGTAGACTTATAAAAAGAGTTATTGGTTTGCCTGGAGATAAAATAAAATATGTTATTGAAAAAGAAAACGATGAAGAAAAAGGTGTATTATATATAAATGATGAAAAGGTTGAAGAATCATTTCTTGATGATACTGCAAAAGTGAATACTTGTCGTGAATTAATGGAAAATGACTTTAGAATATGTAATACAGTTTCTTCTATATTTGAAGGACTTAATTATGAAATAACTGTACCAGAAAATAGTTACTATGTTATGGGAGATAATCGAGGAAATTCTAAAGATTCACGTATGATAGGTTATATTGCTGACGAAGATATTTTAGGTACAACAGAAATTATTTTATTTCCTTTTGGAAGAACAGGTAAGGTAAAGTAAGTAAGCATAATATAAAGAAAAAAGCTTATACAAGTTACATAATATTCATAGGCGAAAAGCCTTTTTTTCATTATTTAAATATGCTATAATAAACAAAGTTAATAAAAAAAGGGGATAATCATGGATTTTCAAGAGTTGTTAAATGAGATTAAAAATTGTCGCATTTGTGAAGAAAAATTTGGTTTTACTCCAAATCCAGTTATATGGGGTAGTGAATCTTCAAAAATAGTTCAAATCAGTCAAGCTCCTTCAAAAAATGTTCATGCATCATCAAAACCATTTACAGATTTATCAGGAGATACATTAAAATATAAATGGTATCAAATAACTGATGAAGAGTTTTATAATAAAAATAATTTCTATATAAGCTCTCTTGCTCATTGTTATCCTGGCAAAAACAAAAATGGTGGAGATAATTTGCCTCCCAAATGTTGCTATCAAAAGTGGATAAAAAAAGAACTATCATATATCAATAATGAATTATATATAATTGTTGGGGCTTCTTCAGCTAAAGTCTTTTTTCCAAATGAAAAATTTGAAGATTTAGTATTCAAGGATAATATCCTTTACGGTAAAAAAGCTATTGTTTTACCTCATCCATCTCCTTTAAATAGAAGATGGCTAATTAAGCACCCAGAATTTTTAGAAAAAAGAATTGTTGAAGTGCGTAAATGCATAAAAGATGTAATAAAAGGAGAATCATAATGAAGAATGTAAGAAAAAAACAAATATTTGCTTTGGCTTTATCACTAGCTCTAACTGGCTGTACTCCTAATGAAAAAGATACTAAAGAGATTGTCTATATTGAAAACACCGCAAATACTACAGTAGATAAAGAAGCATTAACAAATAAAGATATTTTCATTAATTTTTATAATGGCTACTTAGAAAGATATGGTGCTTACTTAAGTGATGATCAATATGCTGTACTTAAAACCTTAACAAAAAAACAAACTACCCCTTCTGAAAAGGAAATACTAGATACATTAAATAGCGTGATGAATATCGATTTTTACTCAGAAGGTAGAGGAATATATCGCGCGTTTAATAATCGCCTTATTTATGAAGAAGTTAGTTTATCTAATGCTTACAGAGATACAATCTACATGTATATAAATACCCTAAGATCAGTTGTAAATAATGATGAAGAATTTTATACAGCTTTATTTTCTTTAAATATTGATGAATTTATTGACTGCATTGCTAGAAATACAGGAATAAAAGATAAAAACATTATAAGAGATTTGGTTGTTCAAATGAATGCTTATACCGATGTTTTAGCATTAGAGGAAAGTCTTAATCAAAAAGAATTGCTAGATGACTATGAACATCATATTTGTGATTTAATCAGTAAAATTATTTCTTCAAAATTAGAACATTACCCTGATTTTGCTTCAACATTATATGGAGAACTCTTAAGCGATGAAAGATATTATCCTTTTTTAGATACTTATGAGGATTTATTTTCTAACAAACTTCATATCTCTGTTTTTCGAGATTATGATTCCTATGATTTTACTGTAGATGCATCTCTAACTTATAGTGATTATTCTCTTGCAAAAGTAAAAGGTAAAAAAGTCACAGAAATTATTAAAAATGGTATAGATGAGGAAAATATTTATGAATATGATGCCACGAATCTTATGCTTCATTTAATTGATTATCGCAGCTTTAACGATTTTTCTATCCTTACAGCATCTGATAAAAGAGATGTTATGTATGATGAATTGCAAGATTATTTTATAGACAAAGAAGATTTTGATAGTTTCTTTTTATGTATAGCTAATCATAGTCCTATGACCTATTATGAATACTTTTTTATTCTTGAAAAACAAATTCAAAAAGATGGCATAACATATGATGATTTTGTACGTTTTACATCTCTTTCTAATTTCTTAAAAGAAAACCAACATCTCTTTATAGACTGGGATTATTCTATAACTTATCCTCCTTACGAAGAACTAGCAAGAATGCCTTTAAAAGAGTCAGAAAAAATAGTTCGTTCTTTTAGTAATATAGATATTTTTAATGGTATGGATTATAAAACAGGTTTAATAGATATAAATAATATGCTTACTCAAAATGATTTAGGATATGAACAATTATATTGCCCAGATTTAAGATATATTCATTATGCTAATGGTGTAAGTTGTGGTGATACTTCAGCATATGTTTTAAGTACTCTTATATATCCAACAGAGGGTATAGTGAATGGTAGTAAAGTAGTTTATTATGAGATACCAGAAAACTACGAAAATGGCCGCGCTGTTGACAGTTTCTATAATATTGCAAGAGAATTTACTGTTATTGATGTTCCCGGATTAAAAGAAACATTTTATGACGAAAGTAAGAATAGAGAAGTAAATGGCTTTATTGTTTCTTTAGATGAAGGATTAACCGAAGATACTGAGTATAAGCCAATAAGATTTATGGAATTCTACCACTATTATAAAGATAAAGTAAAGGATCAAAATAAAGAATTGAAACTAGGTGAGTAAAATGAGATACGAATATGTAGCAAGTTGTAAATCTGATAATGATCAATTTATAATTTACCGTGATAGTGTAACAAAAAAGTTTTATGCTGTAGAGTCTAATTATGAAATTGAAGATCCAGATTTAGATTATATAATTGATTATTCATTCAATACACAAGAAGATGAGTCTTTAAAATCAAATGAGATCACCAATAAAAATATGATAAAGGCCTTAGAAGAGGTTTATCAAATAGGCAAACATAATTACATAAAGAATAAAATAGAGGCAAGAAATGAAAGAATTAAGGAAGAAAAAAAGATATACAGAAGAAATATTATTCTTCTTATTCATTTGGTAACTTCTTTACTAATTGCAAGGCCTCATGTCTCAATGGCTGTACAAGAATTTAGAAATAATCATCATTTAAAACAAATAGAAGCTTCCTTAGATAATGATAATCAATTCACTGTTTATTATAGTTTTTGTGAGTCTTTAATTATTAATAAAACACTTAGTGACGATTTACTAAAAACTCTATTTAAAGATTTTAATAGGCTAGTATTTTCTGATACCCCAATATTTGAAAATAATGCTGATGCAATTAACAAACGTCTAAGAGAGTACGATTTTACTAATTTAAATGAAACTAATTATGAATCAGCTCTTGAATATATTATATTTGGAAGAAAAACAGCAGTAAGTAAGTGTGCAACACTATCCTTGATAAGTTATGCTAATAATTGTGAAAATGATGTTTCTATGCTTTTTGGCGAATTAACCTTACCATTTTGTGATAAAGATATTCTTGAAACTATAATAACTAAAAATGATAAAGCTTATATAAAAGAAGTTTCTGAATATTATAGTGTAAGCGAAGATAAAGTTGAGACTGCCCTAAATCTCTTAAAACATTATGCTGAATCGACTGATTGGGCTGAAAAAATTGAACTTAAGGCAGCCTATCAAAAAATAATTCATGATATCTTAACAAGTTATTATGTAGATAGAGGGATTTTAACAGAATTTGATCATTTAGTATTAGCTAGCGAAATATATGATGGTACACAAAATGTTTATAACAACATATTTTCCGATTATATAACAGTTTCTCATTCTTCCCGTGAATATCCTTTATATAAAAGGTATTTCAGTAAAGAACTTTCAAAAAAAGAAGTTAGTATGAATATTTATAAAGATAAACTTACTACTTTGATTGAAGAAAAAGGAGACAATTTAGACTATAATGATCCCGATTGCCGTTTCATGCTTTATTTATATACTCTATGTATAAATGATTCTATCATTAGTCAAAATAAAGATCTCTTGTCCTCTGAAACAGCAGAGGATATTGCTGAAATTATTATTAATGATGTTTTTGACAATGAAGGTTCAACAAGAATAAATAAAGAATTTCTCTATACTTACTTTACTTGTGGAAAAATCAACATTAATGACTTAAGAAATTATTTACAACTTGATGAACGTGATGGATTATCTGTATCACTTTATGTTGATTTTCTAAATTGTTTAAAAAAGGAAGATTATATTTCGGAGACGGAGTACAGTGGAATTGTCGACAAAGTAATAAGTAATTTAAAACTAATCAATTATAGATTAGTTGGTACTATGGAAGAAAGTTTAAATTCAGGTGAATCAATGTTTGAAGAATTTAAGCTATTACCTCAAATTCAAGAATATAAAGAAGAATCAGTAAAAAAATTAGTTGTGGAGCAAAAATATCCCCAAAAAGAGGAAGAGGAATAAAATAAAAAAGTTTTTCTCTTTTTTTATGCGTGGTATAATAAAAGAAACATTAATACTTATAAGGAGATGGTAATATAGAAACTACACTTTGTCTTTTAAAAGACTCTAATAAGATAATGCTTGCTATGAAAAAAAGAGGATTTGGTGAAGGAAAGTATAATGGAGTTGGCGGAAAACTAGAAGAAAATGAAACAAAAGAAGAAGCAATGATTCGTGAAACAAAAGAAGAAATTAATGTAACTCCAACAGAATATGAATACATGGGTATGGTAAAATTTGATGAGTTTTATAAGGGAAAACCTCAAAGACTTATTTTTCATCTTTATGTAGTAACAAAATGGGATGGGGAAATTGAAGAAACGGAAGAAATGGCTCCTCACTGGTTTGATATAGATAATATTCCTTATGATGATATGTTTCCTGATGATAAATACTGGCTTCCTTTAATACTTGAAAATAAAAAAATAGATGCCTATTTCAAATTTGATGAAAATTGGAATTTGTTAGCCAAAGAAATAAAAGAATTAAAATAAAGAGGGGAATGATTAAATGAAAGTAATTTTAGCATCTAATTCTAAACAAAGACAAGACATTTTAAAAATGGTTGGATTAAAATATGATGTAATGTTAAGCAATATTGAAGAGTCTAGTACAAAAAAAGACCCTTATGAATATGTAAAAGAGTTATCTTTAAATAAAGCTTTAAATGTTTCATCAAGACTAAAAGAAAATGCGATTATAATTGGAGCAGATACAATTGTTTTTAAAGATAATAAAATTTATGAAAAGCCTAAATCTTTAGAAGAAGCTGCCCAAAACATCAAAGAATTCTCGGCAAGTAAAAACACGGTAATAACAGGAATTACTATAATTGATAAATACAATGATAAAAAAATAAGTGTTGCCACCAGCGCAGATGTTTACTTTAGAGAAGTTGATTCAGAGGAAATCACTTGGTATATAAATAATGAAAGTAAAATATTTAAATCTTGCGGTTATGTTCCTCATGGTAAGGCGGCCACATTTATAGAAAAAATTGAGGGGGATTATAATACTATACTTGGACTTTCTCCGAATGTTTTATTTAAAACTCTAAAGAAGCTTGGTTATAAAGTAACAGATTTTGATTTTTAATAAAGAAGTTCAACGATTTGTAAAATATCTATAATCATGTTAAAATATCAAGCAAAAAAAAGGAGAAAAATTATGGATGGAAAATTATTAATTTTATGCGACGAACTCCCAGAGACAAAAGAGCATTACAGTATAAAAGATTATTATTTCTTAAAAAGAGATATGATTGATCCTGAGGATGACCCAGAAAAGTTATTTGTAACATGGGATGCCATTATTCCAAAGAATCAAAGTTTTATAGATGCTTGCAAATATTATGGATTGACCTTTGAAGAGATGCCACCTCTTTTTGCTCTAATGCAAGAAGGGAAAACAGATCCTAAAAACGGAACAATACACGGAAGTCTTCAAGAAGAAAGTTACTTTAATACCTTAAATTATAATAGAAATAGAGTTACAAAACTTGCTCAAGATGGCGAAGACTATCAAGCCGAAGCTCTTGACCTTTCTTGTCAATACCCGTCTCAAGCAACCGAACAATTTTTAAGAGATTTTTCTTCTTTACTTAATAAAAATGGTGTTGTAAGAATCCTTCTTTGTTATAAAAATACAACTGATTCAGCAAGTGTAAGACACCGTATGTTACTTATGGAAGCTTGGAAAAATCAAAATAGATTTATGCGAGATCAATCATCTTCTGCTGAAATTGTCGAGTCAATCGCCTATGATGATTTTGGTGAAGTTTACAGTAGAGCTAACGAAGAAATGTTAAAAATTTATTCTTTACCAATATTTGGTATTTCAAAGATGTAGTTATTTACATCTTTTTTTTCTTGAATTTGTTACAAAAATGTAAGATTAAATAAATTTTACTTATGCTATAATTATATTAGAAAAAAAGTGGTGAATTTTATGAAAAAAATAATGATAGTTGAAGATGAAAAAACTCTTTGCAGCGAACTTGTAACGCTTCTTAAGAATAATAACTATGAACCAATAGTTTTATCAAACTTTAATAATACGGCAAGTGAAATATTAGCTTCAAATTCTGATTTAGTTTTACTTGATATAAATATACCATATGTAAATGGAGAGATAGTCTTACAAGAATTACGTAAGACATCAAATATACCTGTAATAATGGTTACGAGCAGAAATTCTGATATAGATGAGGCTCTATCTATATCGTATGGAGCGGATGATTATATAACTAAACCTTTTAATTCAAATATTTTACTTTTAAGAATTGGTGCTGTCTTAAAAAGAAGCAATAATGAGACAAATACTTTAACATATAAAGATGTAAGTATAAATATTGGTAAAGGTCTTTTAAAAAAAGGAGACATAGAAATAACATTAACAAAAAATGAAATGATAATATTCAGTTATTTATTAAATCATCAAGATAGGTTAGTTACTCGTGATGAACTTATGACTGACCTTTGGAATAATGATGAGTTTATAAACGATAATGCCTTAACCGTAAATATTAGTAGATTAAGAGCTAAACTAAAAACAATTGGCTATGAAGATGCGATAGATACTCGTAAAGGAATGGGGTATATCTTATCATGAATTTTTTAAAATATTTAAAAGATAAATTATATATGATAATATTAACATCAATTAGTTTTCTAATTATTACTTTAACTCTCTTAGCTTTTAAAGTTGATAAAAGTGTAATAATCGCGATATTCTTGATTTTATTTGTTTTATTTTCCATAATTTTTTTGACGGAGTATTTTAGAAAGAAAAGATTTTATACAGAGCTTTTAACAAATGTTGACCTTTTAGATAAAAGTTATCTAGTTTTAGAAACACTTTATAAGCCAGAATTTTACGAAGGCAAAATACTATATCAAGCCCTTTATGAAATTAACAAATCTATGAATGAAAATGTTAACAATATTAAGAATCAATGGCAGGACTTTAAAGAATATATTGAGATGTGGATTCATGAAGTAAAAATTCCTCTTGCTACATTATCTCTTATAAGTAATAATCATAAAAATAGAGTTGATAAAAAGATGCAAACTCACATAAAAAGATTAGAAGATTATGTTGATCAAGTTTTATACTACGCAAGAAGTGAAAATGCTTCTCAAGATTATTTGATAAAAGAAGTAAATCTGAATGTAGTCATTAAGAATGTTGGAATAAGAAATATGGATGACTTACTAGAAAATAAAATAGATTTTCTTACGAATAATATAAATGTTCAAATTCTAACTGATGCCAAATGGTTAGAGTTTATCTTAAATCAACTAATAAATAATAGTATAAAGTACAAAAGGAACATAAAAAATTCTTTTATAAAAATTACTGTTAAAGAAGAAAAAGAAAAAACAGTCATTGTGGTTGAGGATAATGGCATGGGTATAAAAGAAACTGATTTAAAACAAGTATTTAACAAATCTTTCACAGGAGAAAATGGTCGAATCAAGAGTAAATCAACAGGTATGGGGTTATTTATTGCTAAAAATATGTGTGAAAAATTAGGACATAAAATAGCTATTGAGTCAGTCTATAGTAAGTATACAAAAGTTTTTATAACTATATCCAAAGATGCGTATTATGATATTTTAAAGTAATATTTCAAAATTGTAATATTCTGTTATATTAAACGAATGACAAAAAAATAAATATAATTTATTATTATTTATGGAAGGAGAAATAATATGGAAAAAATTTTAAAAGTTTCCCAAATTGAAAAATATTATGGTAGTCGTTCATCTTTAACAAAAGCGATTGATAATTTATCTTTTGAGGTTGAAAAAGGAGAATTTGTCTGCCTAATGGGAGCAAGCGGAAGTGGAAAAACAACACTTTTAAATGTCATTTCAACAATTGATAAAGTTACATCAGGTCATATTTATGTAGGGGGAGTTGATATAACTAAATTAAAAGGGAATGCACTTAATAAATTTAGGAGAGAAGAGTTAGGCTTTATATTTCAAGACTTTAATTTACTAGATACTCTTACAGCCTATGAAAATATCGCGCTTGCTTTATCTATTCAAAATACAAACATAAAAGAAATTGATGAGAAAATAAAGAAAGTGGCATCAGAACTTAATATAAAGGATGTCTTACACAAATATCCTTATCAAATGAGTGGAGGGCAAAAACAAAGAGTAGCTTCTGCAAGAGCTATAATAACTGATCCTAAACTAATACTTGCAGATGAACCCACAGGTGCTTTAGACTCTAAATCAGCTAAAATGCTACTAGAAAAGTTTAATTACTTAAATGAAAAGTTATCTTCAACAATTCTTATGGTAACACATGATGCCTTTACGGCATCATATGCAAGCAGAGTAATTTTCATCAAAGATGGTAAGATATTCAAAGAACTACATAAAGGAAATAGTTCAAGGAAAGAATTTTTTGATAAGATTATTGATGTTGTAACCTTACTTGGTGGTGATTTAAATGATGCTCTTTAAATTATCGTTAAAAAACATTAAGAAAAGTATTAAAGACTATGCTATCTATTTTTTTACCCTAATTCTTGGTGTATCAATATTCTATATATTTAATGCTTTAGACACGCAAACCGCCATGATGGATGTTTCTTCATCAACAAGAGAGTTAATAAAGCTTATGATAAATGCCCTATCAGCCGTAAGTGTTTTTGTCTCATTCATACTAGGTTTTCTAATAATTTATGCATCTAAATTTTTAATAAAAAGAAGAAACAAAGAATTTGGAATATATTTGACTCTTGGTATGAGTAAGAGACGTATTTCAATGATTCTCTTCTTTGAAACATTATTTATAGGTGTCTTATCACTTATTATTGGCATAGGGGTAGGAACAATTTTATCCCAATTGATGAGCATAATAGTTATAAATATGTTTGAAGCCAATTTAACAGAATTCGCTTTTGTCTTTTCAAAGGCCGCCTGTTTAAAAACAATTGCTTACTTTAGTATAATGTACTTATTTGTAATGCTTTTTAACACTTTAAGTGTCAGTAAATGCAAGCTAATAGATTTATTAAATAGTAAAAAGAGGAGTGAAGAAATAAAACTTAAAAATCCAATTGTTTGTATAATCATATTTATAATATCAGTATTTATTTTAGGTAAGGCCTATTACATGGTCACCAGTGGCTTTTTAGAATTATCTTCTGCTCAAGATATTTTAATACCAATCGCACTTGGTTCAATTTCAACATTCTTTATCTTTTGGTCTTTATCGGGATTAATATTAAGAATAGCATCATCTATAAAAAAATTTTATTATAAAGGATTAAATAGTTTTACTTTAAGACAATTTAGTAGCAAGATAAATACAACAGTATTTTCTACAACTGTAATCTGCTTAATGCTATTTTTAACAATATGTTTACTATCTGCCTGTCTTACAATGAAAAATTCTATGAATGCTAATATAAAAGAATTAGCTCCTGCTGATATTATGCTTTTAAATAAACGTAATATGTCTTTTCATAATCGTAAAAATATAAATTTAGGATATGGTTATAATGAGACTCAAATAGCCAATTCAAATCTAAATATCTTAGAAAAATTAGAGAAATTTAATTATGACATTACTAAGCATTTAAAAGAATATATTCTTATAAATTCCTATGCAACGGAAGACTTAACTTTAAATCATACGTTGGGTTCAAGACTTGATATTATAAGGAAAGAGTATCCTTTTATAAAGTATGATACGATGGAAGAGATTATAAAAATAAGCGATTACAACAAAGTGGCTAAATTGTATGGTATAAAAGAATATTTTTTAAATAAAGATGAATACTTAATTTTAGCTGACTTTAAATCAATGGTAAATATTAGAAATATGGCTCTCGAAAATAATGAAACAATAAGTGTTTTTGGTAAAACACTAAAGCCAAAATATAATTCATGTCAAGAAGGCTTTATAGAAATGTCCAGTCAACATATAAATTCGGGAATAATTCTTGTCCCTGATGAAATAGTAGATGAAAGCTATTTAAATTATGATCTTTTAGTTGGCAACTATAATACTAATAATAAAAAAGAAATCCAAAAAATTGAAGATGATATTAATAATCTTGTTAACAATCCTTTAAAAGATACTTATCTTTTACCAGACGGTTCAACAAAACTAGCAATTAAAGAATCTTCTAATAGTTTAACTGTAATGGTTACATTTATTGGTTTATATTTAGGAGTAATATTTTTAATCAGTAGTGCAGCTATTCTAGCTTTAAAAGAATTATCAGAATCAAGTGATAATAAAGAGAGATTTAAAATGTTAAGAAGCATTGGCGCTGATGAAAAAATGATTAATAAAGCCTTATTTAGACAGATTGGGATATTTTTCCTGTTACCTTTAATTCTTGCTATTATTCACTCAATATTTGGTATTAAATTTGCTGTAAAGATTCTTGAAGTATTTGGTACTGAGGAATTAATGCCATCAATTATTATGACTTCAGTATTTATTGTTGTTATCTATGGTAGTTATTTTCTAATTACTTATTATTGTAGTAAAAACATTATAAAAGAAAGAGTTTAAGTTGGCTTATTTAACTACAATAAAAACAGCAATCGCGATATTTCCTTGTCTTGCTTTGCTATTTACGTTGCCGTTTATAATTTTCCAGTACCATAAATATGGATCTATTAATTTCTTTCGTGCTTTAATCATTTATTCATTCGTATTATATTTAATTACTATGTATTTTTTAGTTATATTGCCGCTTCCTAAAATAACTGAGGTGGTTGCATGTCCAAGAATGATTAGGCTAATACCTTTAACATTTATTAAGGATTTTCTAAATGAAACATCTTTTGTACTAGGTAAGCCGAGTACGTATATTAAAGCACTTTTAGAGCCATGTTTTTATACAGTTGTATTTAATTTATTTATGACAGTCCCTTTTGGAATGTATTTAAGATATTATTTCAAATGTAATTTAAAGAAAACAATTATTTATAGTTTTTTCTTAAGTTTGTTTTTTGAACTTACGCAACTTAGCCGTTTATATTTTATTTATCCTTATCAATATCGGGTATTTGATGTAGATGATTTAATTATTAATACTTTAGGGGGAATGATAGGATACTTCGTAATGGGTATAATAAAACCTATGCTACCAACAAGAGAAGAAATAGATAAAGAATCTCTACGTAAAAGTAAAGTTGTATCAGGACTCAGACGAATTATAACATTTGAATTTGACTGTTTTCTGTATTTACTTATATTTATTTTCCTAAGTATTTTTATTAAGACTAAAAAATTGTTTTTAATAACTTTTATAATTTATTATATATTAATTCCGTGCATAACAAAGGGCTATACTTTAGGAAGTAAGTTTTTAAATGTTCGTTTAGAATATTTAAAAAATAGATTAATAAACTCAACATTTAGAATTGTTTTTCTATTCTGTTATTATTTTCTAACTCCTTACACAATTTTTAAAATTACTTTCTTAAGTACTAGACACATTAGCACAAGTTTAACTATATATGTTTATCTGCTTATTTTAATTGGAGTGTTAATATTTTATTTTATAAATGTAATTGTTTTACTAAAAAACAAGACAATGTTTTATGATAAATATTTTAAAGTTTTATATATAAGTACTCTTGAGGCACAAGAAAAAGAAGAGGAGAAAATATGAAATATCTAAAAGAAAAATTACCTATTATTATTGGCGTAATATTATTTATTATTTTATGTGGAATAGCCTACTACTATATATTTGAAAAAGATTATATCTTTTATACACAGATAGATAATACTAAAATAAGTGAACTTGCTAAAAGTTCTAGCATGAAGTATGAATATAATTTGGCCATGTATGACGAGAATGGAAAAAGAAAAAATATTTCATTTAAAACTAGTCGTCAACTTAAAGAGGGTGCTTATCTTAAAATAAAATACTATCCAATTAGTGGAGTTAATAAGTGGGAGGAAGTCACCACTGAATATTTGCCAGAAAAAGTTAAACTAAAATATGATGTCAAATAATATATTTAAGTAAATCATTATTGATTTGCTTTTATTGTGTTATAATAAACTTATAAGAAAGTGAGGAAACTTAGATGCCAAAAGAAGTGCTACTTTCTAATATTGGATTATTGCATACTACCAAAATGGGTATAGAAAGAATTAAAAAAAATCTAAATATAGATAACTATGATCCCGTTTTATATTGCAAGAATTTTATTTTAGATAAAAAATGTAATATATCCAAAAGAGGAAAAAACTATTACTGTGAATTAAATAATATCATCATAACTATCAATTCATCCAGTTATACAATTATAACTGCCCATAAAATAAATTAAGGAGAATTTATGTCATTTGATTATAAGAAAGAATAGAAACTGTCAAAATTGTCCTTTAAAGAAACTTTGTAAATATCCTAAAGAAATTATTAGTGAATAATCGCGATTTTCGTTGCTATTATTCATTTTTTTGTTATAATAACACTTGTGATTAATTATGGAACAAATTAAAAGAACAAGAGAATTTATTAATGAATTAGCGGATATTGAAGAATTAATATTTGATAATATGCAAGGACTAAATAGAGGTGATGTATCTCTATGGGATGCTAAAAAGCAAATAAAAGGATTAGAAAGAAACTGTGAATTAACTAAGTTAAGTCCAACACTTTTAAGTGATAATCCATACATTAAAAATATTCATACTGACGAATGGCTTGTTGGCAACGTTTTCTTATCCAATCTAAACGGATATGAAGAATATAAAACCTACGTATACGCTATGCGAAAAAGAGATTCCAAATCATTAACAACGCTTTATCATCTTTGCTATTTTGACCAAAACGTCTATTTTCCAACTTTAGGGACTATAATACCACAAACTAAATGGATGGCAGTTGAACCATCAGAAATAAAATCATTTGAGCCATTTATAAAAGAAGCTCATGGAAATGTATTATTGATGGGGTGTGGCCTTGGTTATGTCGCTTATATGTTATCTATAAAAGACAACGTAGATTTGGTAACAATTGTTGAATTAGATCCTTTTGTTAAAAGCATGTTTGAAACTTACTTAAAGCCCCAAATGAATAATAAAATCTCCATTGTTTTGGGAGATGCTTTAGAATTTTTAGATGTTGAAGATTTATCTAAATACGATTATTGTAGCATCGATATTTGGCATGGAGCAATGGAAATGTTCCCGATATACACAAAGTGTTTACTTCTTGAACAAAAACATAAAAACACAAAATTTCATTATTGGTTAGAAGAAGATCTGCATTGTGTATTAGAAACTATTTGGATTATTCTTTTAAAAAGAAAATTCAATGATGAAAAAATAAGCAAAGATTTAAAAATATTTTCTGACATAATGGAATCTCATAGTATTAATACAGAAGAAGACATAAAAACTTTTTTGACTTCACCAAAAAGAAAAATAATTACTGAGTGGGCACTAAATAATCCTGATGCTGCAAGAAATCAAACCAACCTAAACCCACTAATTCAAAAAGCTTTAAAAAATAGAGTATAAAAGTCTTTAAAAAAGGCTTTTTGTTTTTTATTTGTATTTATATATGTTATAATTGATATACAAATGGAGGATTTAATAATATGGAAGGTACAGTTTATCATGGAAGTCCAAATGGTAATATAGAAGTCTTAACAGCTCATGAAAGTACTCATCAAAAAAAGTGTATTTATGCTACTGACAAGAAAGTTGTTGCTTTAGCTTTTATGGGTAAAGGGAATGGAGATTTAGATACTAGATTTGGTGTTAGTAATGGGAGTCTTGAACTAATCGAAAGAAGAGAAGGGGTGCTTAATAAACTTTATAATAAAGAAGGATACTTATATGAACTAGATGGTGAGACCTTTGAGCATTATGAGGATTTATGGTCACAGGAAGTTATATCATTAGAGCAAGAAATTAAACCATTAAATAAAACTTATTTTCCAAATATTTTAAATGCCCTTGAAGAAGAGGAAAGAAAAGGGAATATAACAATATATAGGTATCCTAGTAGGCCAAATAATATGCCCTTAGATAACTCTGATTTAATTGAAAAGTATATTTCTTTTGAAGAAAAAGGCCTTAAAGGGTCTATATCAAAACTACTAAGTATTTACCCTGAGTTTACTGATGAAGTTGAAAAAATTATGCAAGAAAGACAAAGTTCTAATTTAAGAAGATAGGTGAATGTGTTATGAAACATAAAATGCATTTAAATAACGGTCAATTTATCCTTATGAAAAAGGGAATGAAAACAATTGAATTAAGATTAAATGATGAAAAAAGAGAGTTACTTAAAGTAAATGACTTAATCGAGTTTACAAATGAAAAAACAGAAGAAACTTTAGATACAAAAATAGTCGCATTACATAAGTATCCAAACTTTGAAGAGTTATATAAACATTTTGATAAAATAGCATTGGGTTATGATAAAAGTGATTTAGTAGATCCTAAAGATATGGAAAAATATTATTCTTTGTCCGAACAGGAAAAATATGGCGTTGTTGGTATCGAAATAAAATTACTTGATATTAAAAAATAGTTGTAAAAAGTTAAGAATATTTAGAAGAAGGTATATTTATGTCAAAGATTTCCAAGAATATAAAAATGTTAAATATACTATCCTCTGGTAAAGTTTATAGTTGTAAAACATTATCTGAAATGTTAGAAGTTAGCCCAAGAACTGTTAGACAATATAAAGATGAACTAGAAAAAGAAGGGATATATATTGATAGCGTTATGGGTAAAAATGGAGGATACAAACTATATTCTAGAGTTGAAATTCCTTCTATTTTATTTAACGGAAATGATATAAAGAAAATTGAATTAATACTTAATAAGTTATCTGGCAGTGATAAATTAGAACTAGAAAATATCAAAGAAAAGATTAATACTTATTGTAGATTAGTAAGTGATAAAGATGATTTATGTGTTGAAGATAAATGGAAGGTAAACACAATACAAGAAGCGATAAATAACAAGAAAAAAATAACAATTGAGTATTTTAGTAAAGGAATTAAGAAGTCAAGAAGTATATTACCAATTCAAATATATGTCTACGGAAATATTATTATGGTAATAGTTCGTTATTCTGAAGAACCAAATGATATAAGACATCTTAACTTAAAAAGAATAGAAAATATTATTATATAGCTAAATTACTTCCTATATTAAGGTTTATAATCTATGTAGGAGGTATTTTTATGTTTTATTTAGATCATATTGCTATTACGGTAAAAAATTTAGATGAGTCCATTACTTTTTATAAAAAAATTGGCTATAAATTACTAGAAAGGTTTAGTGATGATGGATATAACTGGGCTACATTAAAATTAAATAATCATTCATTAGAATTGTTTCAAGTAACAAATGGTAAAAACGATTCATTTGATCATATAGCTTATAGTTATGATAATGATGATGAGGTAAGAGAATTAATTAAGAAATTAGGAAAAAAGCAGGAAAATCTAGATATATTTTATGGTGATTTAAATAGAAAAAGTTTCTTTATTGAAGATAATAATGGCAAATCAGTTCAATTAATAAAAAAGTAGTCGAAAAACTTAATAATAAAATAATATAAATTTAGGTGGATTAGTATAAAATCCACCTTTTATGTGATATAATTTTAATGATTAAAGCGATAAGTCAGATATAAAAATGTTTATGAGCTTGGGTAAGAAAAATAATAAGTATTTTTGATAGCGTAGTTGGTGTAGTAAGTGTATTTACATAAAGTAGTGGCTCAAAAAATATTAGTTTGTATAAAATCTAAGATTAAAACAAATGAATCCTGTTATACAACTGAAAAGAGATGATTTAATGAATATAAATAATTATTTTTTTCATACAATTTTGAAAGATGAAGAAGAAAAACAAATTTATAGAAATTTTGAAAAAATATTACAAGACGGTGAATTAAAATCTCAAAAACTTTTACATAAGGAAGATATAAAATTTAATGGTTTAGATTTTATTTCCTTGTCCAGTTATGTTAAACCATCTGAATATAAAGTATTTGTGATGAACGAAGAAAAATATAATCCATCCAAATTATCTAATATATTTGTTTCCTATAATGACTATCTAGAGTATTTAAAATTAGATAATCTATTGGAGTAACCATTAACACAAAAAGAATTTTTTGTTGAACACAATACGGATAATAAAAGAGATTACTATAATTATCTAGATTCTATTAATAGAACATATCCTGTAGATATTAAATACTTATATGAAGTTACTAATAATAAAATATATAAAGATATTTTAAATATGATTGAAGATGACATATTATATTGTTATAAATCAGAATATTGTTTTGAAAAATATATTAGAAATTCAAAAGGCGTATAATTTGTTTAGTACGTAAAATAAGGAGGATATATGAAAATAAACGAAAAAAAACTATTAGAAAAACTAAATAAAAAATGGAAGGGAAATAATTGCCCATATTGTCAAATGGCTGAGTGGTCAGTTGATACTACAATTGTTACTCCTATAGAAGTTGGAGAAAAGAAGGAAATGAAAATAAGCAAAATTATTTTAATGATTTATCTTATTATGAAAATGAGGAAAGAATAATAAAAATGATTGAAAATAATAAAGATGAAGAGTTTAAAAAAGAAATGAAAAGAAAAGTGATTGATGAACATATAAAAAAAGGTAGTGATAATAATGAAAGGCAATAAAGCGAAAAACACAACAATCAACTGGGATATCGGGATTTATGTAAAATCATAGTTAAAACATTATAAATAAAGGATTTCTTTAAAATGAGTTTTTACATATTTAGTAAAAATTAAAGAAAAGGAGATGAAAAAATGAACTATGAAATAAAAAAATTTACTATTACTAAGTATCAAGATATCAAAAAAATATATTTAAATTGTTTTGATAAAGAAAATAGATTTTCCATAATGATTTTATTAGTAAATATAATTTTTAAAAGAGCTAATATGTATATGTTATTAATTAAAAATGAAGTTGTGGCATTTATATATTTGATTAATGATAATAGCCAAAAATTTATTTTGTATTTAGCAGTAAAAGAAAAATATAGAAATAAAGGAGTAGGCACTTATTTATTGAAATGGTATTTAAGTAATAACAAGGATAATGAAATATATTTAAATATAGATGAGATAAACGAAAAATATGATGATTGTATAATTAGAAAAAAAAGATTAGATTTTTATATAAAGAATAATTTTTATAATACTAATTATTTAAGTGTGAATGGGTGCTCTATAGGACACATTTTATCAAATAAACAGGAATTTAATGTTGAAAAATATAAATTATTTGATAAAAAAATATCTAGATGGTTCTTATGTAAAAATGATGAAATAAAAAAAGTTATGTAATAAATAAAGGAAGTGATATAAATGGACAATAATCGACAAAACACAACAATCAACTGGTTGATTACAATTTAATTAAGAACACTCTTAAACTATTATAAATAAAGGGAAATTATCTAATTTATATCTTGCATATTTTCATTAAAAAAGGGCTAAAAACACTAAAAATTCTTAAAAATATAGTAATTTTAGTGTTATTTATAATAAGAATCAATAAGGTGATTACGACATTTAAGAACATAAGAAAGAAGGTGTTAATTTGAATAATAAGTTAGAGACGATATCAAATATATTTGAAGATATGGAAATAAGAAGTATATGGGATAGTGATAAGGAAGAATACTTTTTTAGTGTGGTTGATGTTATTGTTGCTTTAACTAAATCAGATAGACCACGTAAATATTGGAACGATTTAAAGAAAAAATTAGAAAATGAGGGAAGTGAGTTGTCCGAAAGAATCGGACAACTGAAATTAAAATCAAAAGATGGTAAATTTTATAGTCAAGATGTGCTTGATACGAAAGGAATTCTAAGACTTATCGAATCAGTTCCAAGTCCAAAGGCAGAACCTTTTAAATTATGGCTAGCAAATCTTGGTAGTGAGAGAATTGATGAAGTATTTGATCCTGAAATTGCTATAAATCGTGCAGTTAATTATTATCGTAGTAAAGGATATTCTGATGAATGGATTAAGGCTAGATTAACAGGAATTGTAGATAGATTTAAACTTACAGATATTTGGAAAGAAAGAGGCATAACCAAACCAATGGAATATGCCTTGCTTACAAACGAAATTTATAAAGGTTGGTCTGGAATGAAAGCAAGTGAATATAAAGAATTTAAAGGACTTAGAAAAGAATCTTTAAGAGATAATATGACAGATATAGAAGTAGCACTTACAAATATAGGAGAGATTGCAACACGAGATATCGCAAGAGAAGAACATCCACAAGGCTTAAAAGAAAATTTGAATGTTGTCAAACGAGGTGGAGGAGTTGCTAAAGGTGCTAGAGATTTATATGAAAAGGAAACAAAAAAATCTGCTATTTCTAAAGACAATGCACTCAATTATCAATATGTTGATGAACAACAAAAAATAGAGAGTAAAGTTAATGAGTAAATATAGAAAACAAAAATTGAAATTAAAAAGTGTAGCTCATAGTGATGGTTATGTAAATTATTATGATAGTGTACTTACTCAGTTAGGACTATCACCATTCTTTATACGATATAATAATTATTGTCATTTTGGGACTATAGATTTAGAAAGTCAAACTATAATTTATGATAAGTTTAGCTTCATAACCAAAGAGTTTGAAGAATTTTTAGATTATCTATATAAAAAATATAGTGTATCGACTTTAGTTTTAGAATTTGGAGTAGTTTATTCTAAATTACAGGAGATACATTTAAAAAATGATGAAATATTGGGAGAATATATATTTGCTGACAATATTTTAGATGTATCATATCCAGCGAAGGCCGCAGATATTATGGCTCGTAAAATAAAAAATATAACAGAATTAGTTATTTTGAAAGATAATCGTAAATTTGATTTTGGTCTTTCCAATAAAGATTATAAAAAAATGATTATATTATTATATTATTATTCTATATTTATTTTTTATAATTCTAAATCTAAGTTATCTGGTGAATGTATTGATTCACCAACTGAATTTCGAATTTTTCCATCATCTATTGAACCTATAGCAACTATAATTTTAGAACAGGATAATAGTAGTAATGAAAATCTATTATATTTCAATTATAATCCGAATTTTGATTGTATTGATTCTAATTTCAATGAAATATTTTTAAATGAAAAAGGTATTAAATGTAGCGATTATGTTAAGTTACTAGATGATTTGTCAGCTTCATTAAAGAAAAAAGATATGTTAAATGGAAGATTAAAAAAAGATGTATTATTTGATATCCTTAGAAGAGATTATCCATATACTGATATAGAAAAATTTCAAAAAGAATGTATATTGAGTAATAGTTCTTTTGAAAGTAATGAAAATGAATTATATAAAAACAATTGTAAATATAGATTAGATACGACACCAATTATTTCAATAGATGACAACCATTTACTATTAAATTATGGCTTTATTTGGAATTGTTCTAACTTTTGGAAAAATGTTTATTCTATTGGATTAACACCATATGTTACTAAAGAAGATGATTCTCTTTTAAAATCAGTTGATAAAATTGTTGAAAAAATATCAATTGCCTTTCAAAAAGACATTGTAAAATTACTAAAGTAGATGAATATTCAGTTTATTATATATGAAAATAAACATACTAATGATATTTTCAAAAAAGTTATTCTTTCAGAAAATGAGTGGGATATAATTGCTATTGATCATTGCCAAAAAATAATTTTTAGCATCGAAAGTAAGTTTTTTACAACATCAATGACAGAATCAGGTCTAGCAAATGATTTAAAAAAAATGATTAAGGATAATAAAAATAGTTATAAGAATAAATTTGAAAAAAGGATAAGAATGGTTGAAGATAATTTGGAAGAATTCTATACTTTTTGCGAAAGCAATAGCGAATACGTTATAGAAAATATTATGGTTACTTCTAAAGTAATAGATTTGAATATAGTTTCTGAAAGTAGAAGGTTTAAAATTGTTCATTTTGATGGATTAAAAAAATTTTTAAGTAATTATTATAATTAAAGAAAAAACGTAACAGGAGCTGGTGCATTATGATGAAATATAAAGTGGCTGCTTATGTAAGACTATCAAAAGATGATAAGTATACTGAATCTAATAGTATAAATAATCAAAAGAATGTAATTAAAGAGTATATAAATAATAATAGTGATTTAGATTTGGTTGATTATTACGTTGATAACGGATATTCTGGTACTAACTTTAATAGGCCATCATTTGCTACTATGTGTTTGGATATTGTAAAGAAGAAAATTAATTGTGTCATTGTTAAAGATATGTCACGATTCGGAAGGGATTATGGGTGGATTAAAGTATATTTAGGAGAGACTTTTCCAGAACATAATATAAGATTTATTTCTATAAGTGATAATTTAGATAGTATAAAAAATGAAAATTATACTGATAGTTTAGAATTTGCCTTATTAAATATAGCTTATGAACATTATACAATTGATATTTCTGAAAAGGTTTCTGCAGTAAAACATATGCAACAAAATAAAGGGGACTTTATAGGAGTATCAGCTCCATACGGTTATTTAAAAGATCCAAATGATTGCCATAAATTTATTATTGATGATTATGCAGCTAATATAGTAAAAGAAATTTTTTATATGATATTGGAAGGTAAGAGTAAAAAAGAAATTACCAATATTTTAAATAAAGAAAATGTGCTGACTCCATCAAAATATAAAAGTGAAGTTACTAAAGTAACAAGTGAAAAAACGATTCAATCAAATAGTTGGAACAATCATATGGTAAATGAAATATTAAAGAATGAAACTTATATTGGAACACTTATTCAAGGTAAAAGTCGTAAACAAAGTAGAAAAACAAAAAAAATGATAAAAACAGATCAAATAGATTGGAAAATATGTGAAAATCATCATAATCCAATAGTTGATAAAGAGACATTTGAAATGGTTCAAAAAATATTAAAATTTTCTCAAATAATACAAGAGGAAAACGAATTGTTAATTTCAAAATTAGTATGTGGAGAATGTAGTAGTGATTGTTATAGAAGAAAAGCAAAGGGAATTCTTTATTATTGGTGTAAATCGTCTTTTCGAAAGATTGGATGCAATTTAAAAGCAGTTAGAAAAGATGCATTAGAAAATATGATTTTAAGAGATATTAATAGTAACCAGAAAAAAGATTTTAAGATTCTTACAAAAGATATAATCAACAAATATGTAGATAAAATTGAACTATATAATAATGGTAAGATCGCTGTGACCTATAAAAAATAAGCGTAAATGTGTTATACTTGTATAGATGAATTTCAAAAAAGGAGTGATTTGAAATGAAAAATGAAGAAAAAAGTTTCCAAAAAACGAGTATCAATTGGTTTCCAGGTCATATGGCCAAAACAAAAAAACAAATAAATGAACTATTACCTTTAATAGATATTGTTTATGAACTAGTTGATGCTAGAATACCGTTTTCAAGTAGAATAAGTGACATTGATAATGTTATTAAAAATAAACCACGAATAATGATAATGACAAAATCAGATCTTTGTGATTTAGAAGAAACAAAGAAGTGGGTAAAAAAGTACGAAAGTATGGGAATAAAGGTAGTCTTAACTAATTTACAAGGAGACTTTGATTATAAACCAATTTTAAATGCAACTAATGAAATAAGTGATATCATTAACAGTAAAAGAAAAGAAAAAGGTTTAAAGCCAAAAGAGTTAAAAGCATTAGTTGTTGGAATACCTAATGTAGGTAAATCAACATTCATAAATAGACTGGCTGGTAAAAAAGTTGCAAATGTCGGAAATCGTCCTGGCGTAACAACAAATTTAGTATGGCTAAAAACAAAACTAAATATTTTACTTTTAGATACTCCAGGTATTCTTTGGCCAAAGTTCGAAAATAACGAAATTGCCCTTAATCTAGCATCTTTTCAAGCAATAAGAAGTGAAATATTAAATGTTGATGAAGTTGCAGTTCATATACTAAATAAACTTTCATCTCTTTATCCAACTATCTTAAAAGAAAGATATAATATAGAAAGTTTTGACAATGAAGAGATAGTTGAAACATATGATAAGATAGGTAAAAGAATTGGAGCAATAATTAAGGGCGGAGAAGTAGACTATGATCGTGTCAGTAACGCCATTTTAAATGATATTAAAAATGAGATTGTAAAAAATGTAACATTCGATAGATGTTAAAAAAAGGAAGTAAAATTATGAACGATTTATTAGAGTATGAACGTGATTTATATAAAAAAGGTATTAATTTAATTGCTGGTATAGATGAAGTCGGTAGAGGTCCATTATGTGGGCCTGTCGTTGCTTGTGCCTGTATACTTCCAAAAAACTATCACTTAGAAGGTTTAAATGATTCGAAAAAACTAAGTGAAAAAAAGCGGGAAGAACTATATGAAATATTAATCAAAGATGCCATTAGTTACGGTATAGGTGTAATTTCTCCTAAAAGGATTGATGAAATAAATATTTTAAATGCTACTAAAGAAGCAATGAAAGAAGCAGTTATAAATTTAAATATTACTCCTGAACACTTACTTATTGATGCTGTAAAATTAGATATTAAAATTCCTTCAACATCTATTATAAAAGGGGATGCATTATCGGCCTCAATTGCTGCGGCTTCGATAATTGCTAAAGTCACACGTGATAGAATGATGATTGAACTCGGAGAAATGTATCCAGAATATGGTTATGAGCACCATAAAGGATATGGTACAAAGGCACATATTGAAGCCGTAAAAAAATATGGCGTTAAAGACTTTTATAGATTTACTTTTGCACCAATAAGTGATTTAATTAAAGATAGTGAAGTAGAAGAGGTGGTAAATAAATGATCAAAAAGTTTTTTCAAAATAGGGTGGTTTTAAATACAATTATTTTAACTATTTTTACATATGCAACAGAATTAATAGTTAGAATATTTACAGGAGCCCCATTTAATGATTTTTCTATCATAAGAATTTTTATATCATCACTCATATTAGGGTTAAGTATTTCCTTTATTGGCCATTTTCTGCCAAAATTAGGTCAAAGATTATTAAATATTATATATGTGCTATTTATAGGTATATATGAATTTGCTGAATTTGGCTTATCAAGTTATATCGGATTTTTTATGGGAATTGGTAATGCTGATCAAGGAACAAAAGTAGGAGAATTTATAAGAGACTTCTTTAGTTCATATAAACTCGTTCACTATACTATTTTAATCCCACTAGTATTATTTTTAATTTATTATATTTTTATAGATAGATTAGTAACTAAAAATACCAAAAGAAATGAATCTTTAAATTTAATCCAAAAAATTTACATAGAAGTAGTCGTAGTTATTATAATAGCTTCATTATGTGGGGCATACTATGCGACTATAAGGCTCGATAAATTTAAAAATAAACTTCAAACTGAAAGCAATTATTCTCTATGGCTATATCCTGAAAACTCAAATCTTACCGTAAATAACTTTGGCGTATTAGTGTTTGGCTTCTGCGATGTAAAGGCAACTATTCTTCACATTGACGCTGAATACGTTATGAATTTAGAAAGTAAAACAATAAAAACTATGACCAACCCAGAGGAAAATAATGAAGTGGTGGAAGAAAACCAAAAAAGAGAAATAGATGATACAGCATGGGAAAAACTAATTGCTAATACAAGTGATTCTACTTATAAAACCTTAAATAATTATTTTATTAATCGCCAAATAACACCAAAAAACGAAATGACAGGAAAGTTTGAAGGAAAAAATCTTATTATTATAATGATGGAATCTGTTAATGAAATTGCCATATATAATAAAGAATACTTCCCAACATTATACAAAATGTACCATGAAGGAATATCTTTTAAAAACAATTATTCTCCAAGAAACAACTGTTCAACTGGCAATAATGAGTTTACAGTTTTATCAAGTTTATTTACAATAAATAATACTTGTACTGCCAATACTTACTCATCTAATAAATATTTTGAAGGGGTATTTAATGTTTTTAATAATGAAGGCTATAAGACATCAGCTTATCATGACTATACCCAAAAGTTTTATAAAAGAGCTAAGACCTTACCTAATTTAGGAGCTAATAAGTATTATGGGGTAGAGGATTTAAAAATACCATATAGAACGGATTATACAGAAGCCGATGACAAAGATATGTTTATTTCAGCTCAAAAATACTACATGAATGAAGAACAATTTATGGCTTATTTTGCCACAGTTACTCCACATCAATCTTACATAGATTCGCAAATATGTTCAGACCGTTACTACGATAAATATCGCGATTTAGGATACTCATCAAATTTATCAAGATATTTATCGAAAATGCAAGTAATGGATGAAGCATTTGCAGAACTTTTAAAAGAACTTGAAGATTCTGGAAAATTAGAGAATACGGTAATTGCTGCTTTTGGAGATCATTTTCCTTATGGACTTGCAGATTCACAAATAAATGAGTTTTTCAATAAAAATGATGCGGGTTATACAATTAATCGTAATTCAACAACAAATAAAAACGTTGACAAGACACCTATGTTCATTTATAATTCAGAAATGGAACCTCTAGTAGTTGAAGATTACACAACTATTATTGATCTTCTACCAACATTATTAAATCTATTTAATGTTAAATATGATCCAAGACTCTATTTAGGAACAGATGCATTTTCAAAAAGTCATGTATCTCGCGCCGTATTTGCTGATGGTTCTTGGACAAATGAAAGAGGTTACTATCATGCTCCAAATAGTAGTATGAAATATGTTGAAGGTGCAGAGTCTTATACTAATGAGGAATTAGTCTATATAAATCAGGAAATCTCAAATCGACAAAAAATGAGTGCATCAGCAATCAAAGCGAATTATTTTAACTATTTAGTAGAAGGACTTAAGAAGTACAAATAAGGTAGGCAGTTAAAAATAAAAGAATCGGAGGAAAAGTATGAAACTAGTAATAGTGGAGTCCCCAGCTAAAACACATACAATTGGTACTTATTTAGGAAGTAGTTTTAAAGTTGTTTCAAGTAAAGGTCATATACGCGACCTTTCAACAACTGGAAAATATGGTTTAGGTGTAAATGTAGAAGGAGATTTTGAACCTAACTACATTCCCATACCCGGCAAAAAAAAGGATATAAATGCTTTAAAAAAAGATATTAAGGAATGTGACTTTGTTTATCTAGCCACCGACCCAGACCGTGAAGGAGAAGCTATTAGTTGGCATCTTTATGACGCACTAGGAATTAAAGATGAAATGTATGACCGCATTGTTTTTAATGAAATAACAGAAGGTGCTGTGAAAGAAGCATTTAATCATGCAAGAAAGATTGATTATGACTTAGTAAAATCCCAAGAAACAAGAAGAATATTAGATCGTATTATTGGTTTTAGATTATCAAAACTAATGCAATCGAAGACTGGTGGTAAATCAGCTGGACGTGTTCAATCAGTTGCTTTAAAGCTAATTGTTGATCGTGAAAGAGAAATAGAGGCATTTGTTCCAGAAGAATATTGGACCATAACTGCTCATTTCCCATCTTTTGATAGTAATTTAGAAAAATATAAAACCGAAAAGATAGAATTACATACAGAAGATGATGTACAAAAAGTTCTTGAATCTTTAAGTAATGATTTTAAAATTGAATCAATTGAACAAAAAGAAAAGAATAGAAGTGGTGTAATGCCATTTACAACTTCAACTTTACAACAAGCATGTATCAATAAATTTAATTATAATTCCAGTAAAGTTATGAGTATTGCTCAAAAACTATATGAAGGAATTAATTTAGGCAGTGAAACAGTCGGTTTAATTACTTATATGCGTACAGATTCAACTCGTCTTTCACCAGTATTTATAAACGATACATTTGAATATATCAAAAGCGAATTTGGTAATGAATATGTTGGCGCAGTAAAAAAAGGAAAAAAGAAAGAAAATGTTCAAGATGCTCACGAAGCAATAAGACCAACAAGTATTCATCGTACACCCGAAAGTGTTAAAAAATATTTATCGAGTGAAGAATATAAGATTTATTCAATTATCTACGCTCGTGCCTTAGCTAGTCTCATGAAAGATGCTAAAGTACTTGCAACAACTGTAATTCTTGATAATAATGACTATAAATTTAAGACAACTGGACAAATCTTAATTTTTGATGGTTTCTTACGTGCTTATAAAGAATATTCGGTCTCCAATGATGTCATTTTACCAGATTTTAATAAATTTAATGGTATTGTCTCAACAGATGATATTGAAACTGAACAAAAATTTACAAAACCAGTTAGTAGATATACAGAAGCTACATTGATCGAAGAAATGGAAAGTCTAGGAATAGGAAGACCAAGTACTTATGCAACAACTATGAAAACTTTAAAAGATCGTGATTATATACTAGTCCAAGAAAAGAAGTTTCATCCAACTGAGATGGGAATTGAAACAACAGATAAATTGCAAGAGTTCTTTTCTAACATTATAAATGTTGAATATACAGCTGAAATGGAAACCGACTTAGATAAAATCGCAGAAGATAATTTAGACAATATTAAAGTTTTAAAAGCGTTTTACAATGAATTTGAACCATTGGTAAAAAAAGCATTTACTGAAATGGAAAAGAAAGCTCCAAAATTAACTGGAGAGAAATGTCCAGAATGCGATAGTGATCTTGTTATAAGAAGAGGCAAATATGGCGAATTTACTGCTTGTAGTAATTACCCAGAATGTAAATACATAAAACAAGAGAAAAAAGAAATTGTTACAATATGTAAATGTCCTAAATGTGATGGTGATATTATTGAAAAGAAAACAAGAAGAGGAAAAGTTTTCTATGGTTGTAACAAATATCCAAAGTGTGATGTCGCTTTATGGGACGAACCAACTGGAGAATTATGCCCAGAATGCAATTCTTTACTAGTTAATAAAAAAGATGGAGTAAAATGTTCCTCTTGTGAATATACAAAATAATTAAGGAGTTTATCCTTAATTTTTTTTGACAAAAATAAAAATATATACTATTATAAGACCAAAAAGAAAGGAAAAATAATGCTAAGTTATGTAGAAAAACAAAAATTAAAAGAAGAAATTAATGAAACATTAAAAATTCTTAATGACAATTCTCCCCAAGAAAATCAACTAGTCAAAATGTTAATTCATTATATGACAGAGGATGAATTTCAAGAATATGCACCTCTTTATCGTCATGCAACAGAAGATATGCGTACCTATTATGCACCTTTTAATTCAGTAGAAGATTTTTTAACTGTAGGGTCTTCAGGTGATCAAATTTTAAATGCTGTTAATATGGGGGCTAAAAGGATTGATGTTTTTGATAAAAATAATTTATCAAAACGTGGATGTGCATTAAAAGTAGCTGCGGCTAAAAGATTAAGTAAAGAAAAATTATTGGAATATTTTGATAATTTTAATGAACGCATTTATCAAGAGTTAAGAAGTGAATTAAGTAAAGAAAGTGACTGTGCTTACTGGGATTCATTATATGACATGGCAAGACCTAGTATAATCAGAAAAAAACTATTTCCTTATAAAGGATTACCAAATTATCTTGAAAGACAGATTAACCCTTATCTTGATGAAGAAAACTATGAACTTTTACGAGATAAATTAAAAAGTGTTGAAATTAATTATATTGATTCATCACTTGAAAACATAAGTCAACATATTCAAGGCAGAAAATATGATGCTATAAATTTTTCTAATGTCTATGAATATTTAAATTTTGGTAACAATGTATCGCTTGAAAATGCCAAACAATTTCATGATTATGTTATGGGGTGTATTTATCCCCATGTAAAAGAGGGAGGCAAAATAATGGCAGCTTATATGTATGCCTTCAGCGAAAGTGTTAGAGACTTTGTATCAAATGCTTATAAAAATGAAGAAAACTTTGTATTATCAAGAGTTATTGATATAACAAGTGTTAGTAGATATATGTCTGGATTAACATCACAAAATTTATCGTATGCCTTTTTAATGAATGCATTTGAACATGATAATGTAGAATATGTTAAAACTGATCATATCGTCTATGGTCAAAGTTTTGATGATTCACACGATTTAGCATTAATGATAAAGAAATAAAATATTTATTAACTTTTTAGTTTTTTACTATAATAGGCAACAAGAAAGGGAGATATCAAAAAAAAGGGAAAATATTATAATAAGAACTATAACTGCACAGTTTAATTAATGAATCAACTGTTACTAAGAAAACATCAAATAAAATCTATGATTAGTAACATACGAGTAAATTTACATACAGGTGATTATTTTAAATAAAAAAGTCAATATTTATTGACTTAGGAAACATTTTTAACTATAATTATATTAACTTTTGTAAGGAAGACCCGAACATTTAATTAAGTATGAAAGAGAAGGCTAGTTGCTGAGAATGCCGCATACGTATTATTTGTTAACACTTCCAAGATACAAAACGCAGATTCATGCGATAAAAGATTAAAGAGTACCTATGTAAAGTAAGGTGGCACCGCGGATTCGTTCGTCCTTACGTTTATATAGGTTTTTTTATTTAAGGAGGAAAATTTATGATAATTAAACAAAAAGGAACGTATGATATTTATGGGGATTTAGCTAAGAAACGTGCATATGTTGATGAAATACTTGCATCTATCAGTGAAAAATACAATTATGGCTATATTGAAACACCAGTATTTGAATCAAGTGAACTATTCCATCGAGGTGTTGGTGAATCAACTGATATGGTTCAAAAAGAAACCTATGATTTTAAAGATCGTGGCGATAGAGAATTAACGCTAAGGCCTGAAGGAACGGCTGGAGTAGTAAGATGGTTTATTGAAAACAAATTATATGGCAATATGACTGACCCTGTAAAAGTATTTTATAACATGAAAATGTACCGTTATGAACGCCCACAAAGTGGAAGAAATAGGGAGTTTACTCAATGGGGATTTGAATGCTTTGGCTCTGATGACGTTATGAGTGATGCAGAAGTAATCTCTCTTGCCTATAACGCTTATAGACTTTTAGGTTTAGATGATGTAACAATAAAAATTAATTCACTAGGAGATGCTGAGTCAAGAAGCATATATCGTGAAGAACTAATTAAATATTTTAAACCACACATTAATGATTTATGTGAAGATTGTAGAGAAAGATTAAATAAAAATCCACTACGTATTTTAGATTGTAAAGTTGATGCTGACAATGATTTACTTAAAAATGCTCCTAAAACTTTAGATTATTTGAACGAAGAATCAAAAAAACGTTTTGAAGATTTAAAAAACTTATTAGATATGATGGATATAAACTATGAAATAGATGAACGTTTAGTAAGAGGTTTGGATTACTATAATCATACAGTGTTTGAAGTTGTTTTAAATAACTCATACGCTCTAGGTGGCGGTGGCCGCTATAATGGTTTAGTTGAAACTCTTGGTGGTCCTAGTGTGCCTGCTGTTGGTTTTGCAATGGGATATGATAGAACAATACTTGCTATTGAAGAACAAGGTATAAATATTCCTATAAATGATTCAATAGATGCTTATATTTTGTATGTTTCCGAATCAGAAAAAGAAACTGCTTCATATATAGTTCAAGATTTAAGATTAAATGGCTTTATTGCCGAAACAGATTTAATGGAAAAATCTTTAAAAGCTCAATTTAAAAGTGTCGATAGATTTAATTCTAAATATTTAATTGTTTTAAATGATGAAGAATTAAAGCAAAATAAACTTACAATAAAAGATAATAAAACAAAAGAAGAAGAAAGCATTAATTTAAATGACTTAGTAGATTATTTAGATATGCATTTATAATTGTTTGAAGGTGAAAATATGAAAAAAATAAAAAATACAGACTTAAATATCAAAAATGTTAATGAAGAAGTAACTGTTTATGGCTGGGTTGCTAAAAAACGCGATTTAGGTGGCCTAATTTTTATAGATTTAAGAGATCGCTCAGGTATCATTCAAGTTACAGTTCGTCCAGATAATAAATTTTATGGGTTAGCAAACTCATTAAAAAGTGAATACGTTATAAAAGTGTTTGGTAAAGTAGTTGAAAGAGAAAATAAGAATCCTAATATGGAAACAGGCGAGATTGAAATAGATGTAAAAGACCTAGAAATTTTAAGTACATGCGATGAGTTACCATTTCCAATTACTGATATCGTAAATACATCAGATGATAACCGTCTTAAATATCGCTACTTAGATATAAGACGTAATAGATTAAAAGATAATCTTCTTTTACGTTCAGAAGTTCTCCATTTTTTAAGAAATAAAATGTATGATTTGGGATTTACCGAAGTACAAACACCAATATTAACTGCATCATCACCTGAGGGAGCAAGAGACTTTGTTGTGCCATCAAGGCTTTTTAAGGGAAAATTTTATGCATTACCTCAAGCGCCTCAAATCTATAAAGAACTTTTAATGGTTGGTGGACTTGAAAAATACTTCCAAATTGCTCCATGTTTTAGAGATGAAGATGCAAGAGCTGATAGAACACTAGAGTTTTACCAATTAGATTTAGAAATGAGTTTTGTTGAAGAAGATGAAGTATTAAGTATTGGAGAAGAAATATTTTATGATACATTTACTAAATTTTCTAAAAAAGAAGTAACAAAACCACCATTTAGAAGAATAGCTTACCGTGATGCTATTGATACTTATGGAACAGATAAACCTGATTTAAGATATGGTTTAGAAATAAACGATATAAGTGATATATTTAAAAACACGGAATTCACTATATTTAAAGATGTTTTAGCAAACGGTGGAGTAATAAATGCAATTGTTGCCAACAATGCCACTGATAAGTATTCTAGAAAAGATTTAGATAGGTTAACTGAATTAGTTAAATCAAAAAAAGCCAGTGGACTTGCTTACTTAAAATTTGATGATGAAATTACTGGAAGTATTGCAAAAGTAGTAACTGAAGAAGAAACAAATTCATTAAAAACTAAATTAAATTTAACTAAGGGAGATTTAGTTTTAATTGTATCTGGACAAAAAAACATTGTCAAAAATGCTTTAGGTCAATTAAGAATTGAAGTAGCTAATAATTTAGATTTAATAGATAAAAACAAACTAGAATTATGTATCATAAATGATTTTCCAATGTTTGAATATGATGAAGAGAATAAAAAGTATGAGTTCTGTCATAACCCATTTAGTTTACCACATGGTGGAATGAGTGATTATGAAGAAAAAAGACCAGAAGATATCTTAGCATACCAATATGATTTCGTCTGTAATGGAAATGAAATGGCTAGTGGAGCAATAAGAAATCATGATCTAGACTCACTAGCAAAGGGCTTTGAAATAGTAGGATATAAAAGAGAAGAAGTAGAGAAAAGATTTAAATCAATCTTCACAGCATTTAAGTATGGATGTCCACCACATGGAGGAATGGCCCCTGGAATAGATAGAATACTAATGCTTATCCAAGATGAACCAAACTTAAGAGAAGTCCAAGCATTCCCAACAAGTGCGAGTGGAGCAGACCTTATGATGGGTTCACCTTCTGAATTAACAGATATTCAACTTAATGAATTAGGATTAATTATAAAGAATGAAGAAAAATAGGTGATTTTATGGATTTAATTGATATATTTAAAACAAAAAATATTGGAGACTCAGTAAAAGTAGAAGGTTGGATTAGAAATCATCGTAAACAAAAAGACTTTGGCTTTATCGATTTTTATGATGGAACAAGTTTTAAAACACTCCAAGTAGTTTATGATAAAGACAATAAAAATTTTGTGGAAATTCAAAAAATGTTAGTCGGATGTGCAATTGAGGTTAATGGTACTTTAGTTGAATCCCAAGGTAATCAAGAATATGAATTAAAAGCGGATGAAATTACTTTAATTGGAACATGTGATGAGACTTATCCAATTCAACCTAAAAGACATACACGAGAATTTTTAAGAAGTGTTGCTCACCTTCGCCCTAGAACTCGTCTTTTTCAGGCTGTATTTAAAATACGTAATTTAGCATCTTTCGCAATTCATGATTATTTTCAAAGCCATAACTATGTTTATGTCCATACGCCACTTTTCACAACATCTGACTGTGAAGGTGAAAATCAAATGTTTAAAGTAACAACACTTGATTTAGAAAATATCCCTAAAAGTGAAGGAAAAGTTGACTACAAAAAGGATTTATTTGGACGCCAAACTTTCATAACAGGAACTGGACAATTACACGGTGAAGCTTATGCAATGGCCTTCAAAAAAATTTATACGTTCGGTCCAACATTCAGAACTGAAAACTCTAATACTAAAACACATGCTAATGAATTTTGGATGATTGAGCCAGAAATAGCCTTTTGTGATTTAAAAGGATTAATGGATATTGAGGAGGAAATGCTAAAAAGCGTTGTTTCTTATGTCTTAGAAAATGGACATGAAGAAATTGAATTCTTAAATAGTTTTGTTGATAATACTTTAAAAGAAAAATTAGAAAAACTAGTTCAAGCTGATTTTGTAAGAATTACGCATCATGAAGCAGTAGATTTGCTTAATTCTTCAGACATTAATTGGGAATTTACTCCTGATTATGAATCAGACATCGCTAAAGAACATGAAAAATATATTACAGAATACTATAATGCCCCAGTATTTATTACAGACTGGCCAAAAGATATAAAAGCATGGTATATGAAAGAAAACAGTGATGGTAAAACTGTCGCTGCAGTAGATTTAGAAGTACCAGGAGCGGGTGAACTCATGGGTGGAAGCCAAAGAGAAGAAGATTATGAAATTCTTCTAGCACGAGCAAAATCTAAGGGAGTAGATGTTGACTCAATAGATTGGTTCTTAGATTTAAGAAAATTTGGAACATGCTATCATTCAGGCTTTGGCATGGGATTTGAAAGATTAATAATCTATTTAACTGGAATTGAAAATATCCGTGATGTCATCCCTTTCCCAAGAACTCCAGGGTCTTGTGAATACTAGAAAGGAAAATAGAATGAATAAATATAGAACACATTTAATTTCATCACTAACTGAAGAAATGAAAGGTAAAGAAATAGTAGTAAGTGGTTGGGTTGAAAATATCCGTGACCATGGTGGTGTTTTATTTCTTGATTTAAGAGATGAAACAGGAACTCTTCAAACTGTTTCTAATGATGATGAAATATTTAAAGGAATTGCTAAAGAATCTGTTGTAAGATTAAAAGGAATGATTAGAGTAAGAGAAGAAGGAACAGAGAATCCAAGACTAACAACTGGTAATATTGAACTTTTAGTATCAAATCTTGATATTTTAGGTTCATCTGTCCATGAACTTCCCTTTGAAATAATGACATCCAAACAAACAAAAGACGATGTAAGACTTAAATATCGCTATTTAGATTTAAGAAATGATGCGGTTAAGGATAACATAAAACTTCGTTCAGAAGTTCTCCATTTTTTAAGAAATAAAATGTATGATTTAGAATTTACAGAGGTGCAAACACCAATATTAACAGCATCATCACCAGAAGGAGCAAGAGACTTTGTTGTACCATCAAGGCTTTTTAAGGGTAAGTTCTATGCATTACCTCAAGCGCCTCAAATCTATAAAGAACTTTTAATGGTTGGTGGATTTGGTAAATACTTCCAAATTGCTCCATGTTTTAGAGATGAAGATGCAAGAGCTGATAGAACACTAGAGTTTTACCAATTAGATTTAGAGATGAGTTTTGTTGAAGAAGATGAAGTATTAAGTATTGGAGAAGAAATCTTCTATGATACATTCACTAAATTTTCTAATAAAGAAGTAACAAAACCACCATTTAGAAGAATAGCTTACCGTGATGCAATGGAAATGTATGGAACTGATAAACCTGATTTAAGAAATCCTTTAATTATAAAAGATGCCAGTGAAATTTTAAAAAATACTACTTTTGGGCCTTTTAAAAATTCTATAATTAAGGTTATAGTTGTTGATAATATTGGTGATTATTCGAATTCGTGGTTTAATGAACTGGTTGACTACGCATCATCTATTGGAATGCCAGGAATTGGATATATTACTTTACTTGAAGATGGAATATTTAAAGGCCCTATTGATAAGTTTTTAAGTGATGAAGAAAGGAAATCCTTAATTGAAAGTTATGATATGAAACAAAATTCTGTAATGTTTTTTATTGCAAATAAAAGATTAGCTGTTGCAGAGAAGTTTGCTGGACTTATTCGCGACGAATTAGGCCGTAAACTGGATTTAATAGATAAAAACAAACTAGAATTATGTATCATAAATGATTTTCCAATGTTTGAATATGATGAAGAGAATAAAAAGTATGAGTTCTGTCATAACCCATTTAGTTTACCACATGGTGGAATGAGTGATTATGAAGAAAAAAGACCAGAAGATATCTTAGCATACCAATATGATTTCGTCTGTAATGGAAATGAAATGGCTAGTGGAGCAATAAGAAATCATGATCTAGACTCACTAGCAAAGGGCTTTGAAATAGTAGGATATAAAAGAGAAGAAGTAGAGAAAAGATTTAAATCAATCTTCACAGCATTTAAGTATGGATGTCCACCACATGGAGGAATGGCCCCTGGAATAGATAGAATACTAATGCTTATCCAAGATGAACCAAACTTAAGAGAAGTCCAAGCATTCCCAACAAGTGCGAGTGGAGCAGACCTTATGATGGGTTCACCTTCTGAATTAACAGATATTCAACTTAATGAATTAGGCATAAAAATAGATACGGAGGATGGTTATAATGACTAATGGATTTACTCCCGAAAAAATAGAAAAGTTAGCAGATTTATTAATGATAGGTTTAACACCAGAAGAAAAACAAATGGTTTTTGAAGAATTTGATGAAATAGATGCTAACATTAACAAAATAAATGAAATAGAAAATATCAAAAATATAAAACCAATGACACACACTTTAGATGATTTTGTCTGTACCTTAAGAGAAGATGAAATTGAAGAATCTATACCTTTAGATGATTTACTTTCTAACTGTGATGATGAAGATGATGGCTGTGTATCAGTACCGAAGGTGGTGGGATAATGAAATATATGAATAAAAGCCTTGATGAGTTACATATGATGTTAAAAAATAACGAAGTAACTAGCGAAGAACTAATAAATGAATCACTCTCTTTGTCACACAAACTTCAAGATGAATGTAATGCCTTTGTTACGATAATTGATGATGCCCCATCAAAGAAAGTAACAGACTCTTTGTTATCTGGTATTCCATATGGTGTAAAAGATAATTATTCAACAAAAGGTATCTTAACAACTGGTTCTTCTAATACCTTAAAAGATTATGTACCTTTCTTTAGTGCAACTGCTGTTTTAAATCTTGAAAAGGCTGGTGCTGTTCCTGTAAATAAAACTGTTCTAGATGAATTTGGTATGGGTGGGACAGGTACTACTGGACATACAGGAGTTGTCTTAAATCCTTGGGATAAAACTCGTATGTGTGCAGGATCTTCTGCGGGATCGGCTGCGGCTGTTGCAGCTGGTGTATACCCATATGCTTTAGGATCAGACTCTGGAGACTCTATTCGTAAACCTGCAGCATACTGTGGAATAGTTGGATTCAAGCCAACATATGGTCTTATTTCTAGATATGGTTTATTTGCTTATGCATCAAGTTTAGATCATTGTGGCTGTTTTGCAAGAAATGTCCGTGACATTGCAATTGTTACTGATGCTATGAAAGGTATAGATAAAAATGATATGACATCTTGGGATTCCAGTGATATGCATTTAAGTGAGAATCTAAACTCTGATGTAAAAGGCAAAAAACTTTGCTACATAAAAGAATTGTGTGATATTAATAATTATCCAAATGCTAGCGATGAATTAAAAAATCACTTAGAAAACTTCAAAGAGACATTAAAAAAATGTGAAAATCTTGGGATTGTTGTTGAAGAAGCTTCAATTGATAAAAAAATTCTTAATGCTATTCCGTCAGTTTACAATGTTATTGCTTTTGCTGAGGCAACTAGTAATATGTCAAATCTAACAGGCTTTATTTTTGGCCCAAGAGGGAATGGAGATAATTATGCTGAAATGATGAAAGATCACAGAACAAAAGGTTTTTCATCTCTTATTAAACGTCGTTTTATTATTGGGTCATATGTTCTACAAGCTGAAAATCAGGAAAGATATTTTATTAATGCTCAAAGAGTTAGAAGATTAATAGTTGATAAAGTTAAAGAACTATTTAAAACATATGATGGTTTAATTTTACCAGTTGGTACAGGCCCCGCTAAAAAACTTGATGGTAAAACAGTGGTAAATGAAGAAGAAATTGCCCTTGATGAACATTTACAAATAGGTGACTTTGGTGGGTTCCCATCTATTACCATACCAAATGGCTTTGTAAATGGGCTTCCAGTTGGCGTAAATATTACAGGTAATTGTTATGATGATCAAAGTGTTTTAAACATTGCCTATGCACTAGAGGGTGCTATGGATTATAAAGGACAAATTGCACCAATACTTGGAGGTGACAATCATGAGTAAATATAACGTTACAATTGGGCTTGAAATGCACTGTGAAGTTTCCGAAACTAAATCCAAGGTATTTTCAAGTGCTAAAAATGGTTATTCTGATACACCAAATACTTTTGTTAGACCACTTGATATGGGATTTCCAGGAACTCTTCCTGTAGTCAATAAAGAAGCTGTTAGAATGAGCTTAATGATGAGTGAAATCCTAAATTGTCGTCAACCAGAGTATATGTATTTTGAAAGAAAGAATTATTATTATCCTGACATGCCAAAGAACTATCAAATAACGCAAAATCCTCCAGAAGATTGTGTAGGAATGGGTGGGTATATTGACATTATAAGAGATGATGGGTCATCATTTAGAGTCGATATTGATAATATTCACTTGGAAGAAGATGCAGCTAGAATGACACATCTTTATGATACATCAGTAATTGATTATAATCGGGCAGGCGTACCCCTTTTAGAATTAGTTACTGGACCATGCATTCATTCCTCAGATGATGCGGTTTCTTTTCTAGAATATATTCGTGCAATATACCAATATTGTGGTATATCGGAAGCTGATTCAAAAAAAGGACAAATAAGATGCGATGTAAATGTATCTATTTCAGAAGATGATACATTAGGCACTAAAGTCGAAGTAAAAAATGTTAATTCATTTAGTGGCGTACATGATGCTATTCAATATGAAATACGAAGACAATCAGAATTAAAAGATGCTGGCAGATATGATGAAGTAGAACAAGAAACTAGACGTTGGGATGAAGAATCAGGAACAACTATTCATATGCGTAGTAAAGTAGATGCTATTGATTATAAATATTTTGTTGAACCTAATATTCCAAAATATAAAATATCAAAAGAATGGTTAGAAGAAATTCACAAAAGTATACCAGAATTACCTTATGAAAGAAAAGATAAATACATGAGCACTTATGGTTTATCTGACTATGATGCAGGTATCTTAATCAAAGATATTAATATAGCTGAGTATTTCGAAAAATGTCTTTCGTTAGGAGTAGATGCCAAAACAGCGGCTAACTGGATAACAGGAAATATTTTAGGCTATATCTATAAAAATGAGATTTCCATCAATGATTTATTCATTACTCCAGAAAGATTAAATATTATTTTATCTTCCATGAAAGAGGGAAAAATATCTTCTAAACAAGCTAAAGAACTATTCTTTTTAACTCTTGAAAGAGAAGAAGAACCAGATCATATTATGAAAGTTGAAGGTATTGAACAAATAAGTGATGATGGAGCTATTACAACTGTCATAACTGAAGTTTTAGAGGAAAATAAAAAGCAGATTGAAGAATATAAAAATGGTAAAACAAATATGTTTGATTATTTTGTCGGACAAGTTATGAAACGTACTCGTGGACAGGCTAACCCAGTTAAAGTTAAAGAAGTGTTAACCGATGAATTAAGTAAGAGATAATCTCTTACTTTTTTAATGACATTTTTGCTTGTTTATGATAGTATATACTATATAAGTAGAATAAAAAGAGGAGATATAAAATATGAAAAGATATTTAGGACTTCTAGCCGTATTATTAGTAGTTATTGTTTATAGCGACACCTTTGCTTATGAATTGTCGTGTGATAATACAACTCACCAAGTTGGTGATGTTTTCTCTTGTAAGATAAGCGGAAACATTGGTACATTTGATAAGTTATCAGGAACTATAACAAGTGATGATTTTTTAGCTTGTACAAGAGCAAATGTATCCCCTGGTCTTGAAGTTTTAACTGATTCTACTGAATCATATTTTAATCTAAGTGGCATTCCAACATCATCAGAACTAATATTCTTAACATGTAAAGTAATAAAAAATCCTGATACTGATGCCAATGCGATTGTTTCTATAGAAGATTTTACATATCATGAAGTCGGAAGCACACAAGATGAAAAAAAAGAGATTTTAAGAAGTGACTATGTTAAAATAACACACAAAGACGACTCTGAACCTGTGGATACAAAACCAAGAGATATATCAGATCCATCTTTACGTCCAAGAAAATTAACATCTAATGAACTTAATATCACTTTTTCTCAATTTATAACAGAGTACTCAGTTGAAGTATTATTTGATGTAGAAGAAGTAAAGTTTGATTATGAATTAAATGATCCAACTTCAAGTTTAAGAATTGAAGGACCTACTAAATTACAGGTTGGAAATAACACAATAGATATTTATATAACAAATGCTGATGGCTCGAAAGAAGCTTGTTATACTTTCAATGTTTTAAGATTAGCTAGAGGAGAAGAAATATATTATCCAGAAAGTGATTCAACTTTAAAATCAATGGTAATACCAGGGTATTCAATTGGTTTTGATGTGAACAAATTTGATTATAAAATTCATTTAACTAATAAGGTATCATCAATAAATATAAATACTGTTCCCAACTACGAAAAAGCAACGGTTTCTATATCTGGAACAGATAATTTAAAAAATGGTGATGTTATAGTAGTGGAAGTTAAAAGTGCTGATGAAACAAATGTTACAACCTATAAAATAAATGTAACTAAAGATGCTCCAAAAAAGGATTATTCAACTATAATAATAGCTGTTGTTCTATGTATAGCTTTTATTGGAACAATTATAATGTTTATTTTAACTTCTCAAAGAAACAAAAAAGATCCTCTTTTAAGTATTAAAACAAATAAAAGAAAGATAAATAAAGGTTCAAAATTTAATGTAGCTTCAGTACCCCCTGCTGATACAACAATTACTACTAATGGCGGAGTAGGAGAACAGAATCAAGAAGGCTCAACACAAGTAGCAAACCAAGTAAATTCAATTAATCAAACAAACTCAGTAAATACTACTACCGAAGTGAATTCTGCAAGCACGAATATAAATAATGAAATGCAAAATACAAATGGAGTAGAGCAACAAGTAAATTCTCAGGTACCAAATACTAATTTAAACGCTAATCAAACTCAAGGTATTGAGCAAATAAATCAACCTAATAACATAAATATTCAAGCACAACAAAGTAATATTAATAATTTAGATAATAATCAAAATATCAATCAATAAATGCAACAATCACAGTTGCATTTTTGTATGTACATGTAATATAATGGGTATAAGATGGAGGGACTTATGAAGTACTACTTAGGTTATTATAGCAAGCAAAATTATGTTCCAATAAAAGATAATGAGATAGGGGATAATCTTTCAACAATTATTGAATTTACAACAAAATTTCCGTCAATAAAAAAATTAAAAGAGTATTTATATGAAAAAGGACTAGTTCCAAGTATAAAAGTTCGTCTTGATTATATAATAGAAAAAGGTAAAAAAGATGAGAGGTATTATAAAGCCTTAAATTCAACTTCTAAAATATATACAAATGAATCTAAAAGATTTTTTAACCTCCAAACTATAAAAGAAACATTGTTAGATGAAAGCGATAATCAAGAGTTTATTGTCTATTTAAATGCCAAATATATAAAGAAGTATGGCTATTTAAAAAGAATGTGCAATTTCTTTTATTATTTAGACAATGATAAATTACTAAGTGTGCTAAAAGAAATGCGAATTGTGACACTTAGCGTTGCTACAGAAGAAGCTGCGGAAAAGATTATTTCATATTTTAAAAAAGGCAATGTTAATCAAGAATTTTTAGAAGAATATATAGAATCTTTCGTTAAGATATTATGTAATGAAGATGCAGACCTAACTAATCTATTCACTTTTTTAAAAAAGCATATAAGATTTAGAAATATTCCAGTAATGACTTATCTTTCTGAATGGCTTAAAGTATCAATTTTATCTGGACAAGAAATTGATATTGACTCTCCAACAGATGTTGCTGATAGAAATAATATTATAAATAATTTTTATAATGAAATAGTATACTATTTTGATTATGTTAAAAAAGAATATAAACAAGAAAATGGCAAAAGAAAAGTAAACACAAGAGAAACTTTTGATCTTTCTGTATATTTAGAAGAATATTATCAAAATCTTTATGAAGATTATATTGAAGAGATGAAAGCTAGCCAAGATTATCAAAAAGCTATGAATCAATGTAATCAAAGTACAGAGTATTATGGAGATGACAATACTGAAGAATTTTTGGAAGAAGAGGATTTCTTACGTGCTGGTACAACCTCTGATATGGCTGGTTTTGATTGTGAAAAAAAGAGATGGCGAAAATGAACATTTATATAGAAAAGTACATTGATTATCTAAGGATTCAAAGAAACTACTCCAACAACACGGAAATCAATTATATTATAGATTTAGAAGATTATGAAACTTACATTAATAAAAAGAAGATTAAGTTTGATGAAATAACATATAAAGAAATAAGTATTTATACAAAGTATTTAAAAGATGAAAAGAACTTTGAGTCATCCAGTATAAATAGACATCTTTCATCTTTAAGAAGTTTTTATAATTTTCTTTTAAATAAAGAAGTAATAAAAAGTAATCCCTTTAAATTAATTAATGGCCCTAAAAAGCCAATAAAACTACCGAATTATATGAAATATTCAGAATTTGAGGCATTGATTGCTGCTTGTGATGATACAGATTTAGGTATTAGGAATATTGCCTTGTTAGAATTATTATTAGCAACAGGAGCTCGTATTGGAGAATTAATTAAAATAAAGGTAAATAAAATAGATTTTAATAATAAGGAAATAAAAGTACTAGGTAAAGGCAATAAAGAACGAATTTGCTATTTTAATGACCATGCAGCAGCTTCTCTTAAACGTTACATAAATGAAAGTAGACCAGTTCTTTTAAAAAATAAATCTAGTGAGTTCTTATTCATAAATCACATTGGTAATCCCTTAACAGATAGAGGAGTAAGATCAATTATTGATAATATAATAAAAAAAAGCTCATTAAACACCAAAATTACTCCTCATACATTTAGACATACTTTTGCAACAATGTTACTTAATGAGGGATGTGATTTAAAAAGTGTTCAAGAACTTTTAGGACACGTTAACTTAAGTACTACAAGTATTTATACTCATGTGACAAATGATCGCATAAAAGATATTTATTTACATACTCACCCACGAAGTAAAAAATGAGTATCAATAATACTATCGTCAACGTAGTACATTACAGAATCAAGAGAGTCATAAGAATCTCTTACAGAAAGATTAATTGAATAGACAACTTCTTCAATGATATTTTTGCTTTCGATATCACCAAATATATTTCTATCAAAATTAAGTAAAAGTGACTTATCAAGCATTTCATAATTAATAAGCTTTGTTTCTGAATTTATATAATTAACGATATTGGAATTATATGTGTTTGAACTTTCCAGTTCATCAATTATAATTTCAATTTTTTCTTTTTCCGAATTAGTATACTTTGTAACTGGAATATAATATTTAAAATCATTACTCATAGCAGGAAAATAAATTGTTGTTGAAGTAATGTCATGTGGAGTATCTAAATCATAGATTTTATTAATTTTAAAAGTTCGATCTATAATTGATGGGACTTTTTTTAAAGAATGGGGAAGTTTTTGCAAAAGTACATGATTCACTTTGATTGTAACTGAATTAATTGTATCAAGTTCAGTTAAACTATATACAATTGCTTCAACTACTTTTTCTTCCATATTTTCAGAAACATCTAAAAAATTTTTGGAAAAGTCAAGAGCAACATTGTCTCCATTTATTTCAACACTAAGAAGCTTTGTGTTTTCTGGTATTAAGGGACTAAATCCTTCACGAACATTTTGTTTATCTGTCTTTATTGTTAATATGTCTATAATCTCTCTAACAATACTTTCATTATCTTTTGCCTCATAAGTGACATCTAATCGTGATAAGTAGTTATTGCTATCAAGCATATAAATAATACCTTTATTTAATGATGTATTACCAATTGTTTCTTTTTCAACTGGATAGATACGTAAAATCTCGATAATTAATAAACAAAGTAGGACAATACTAAAATTTCTAATTATTTTACTTTTAAGCATAAAGCACCTCAATTAAATATATGCATAAAACGAAAAAATAAGCCATTATTGGCTTATTTTATTTCTAATTCTCCCATTTTTATTAATTCAATAATGGCTTGATATCTGGTTTTAACCTCTAATTTTTGCATTACATTAGAAATATGATTTCTAACTGTTTTATCACTTATAAAAAAGTACTCTGCAATCTCTTTACTATTTTTTCCTTTAATGAGTTCATCAAATATTTCTTTTTCACGTGGTGTTAGTATTTGATTCATATAATACCCTCACTTTCATAATATACCTACTATATAATATGAAAGAACTTTGTGTATTGTTTATTCAAACTTAACTGTAACATAATAAGATGCATCAGTTGTAGCGTTTATAAAGGAAATAATATCATTTGCAACAGTAACTGACTTTTCTTTATTTGCTATAACAACTTTTAAATTTTTATCATTAATTGAAATAAATGAGTTTATTTTAAAGTTATCATTAACACTTTTTTCAAGTTTTTCTTCTAATGATTTATTAGAATTTAGAAACTTAATTTGTTCATAAGCATCATTTTTCTCTTGTAATGACTTATTCGAATCTAAAAGAATCTCTTGCAATGTTTGAATCGTTGCCGCATCTTCTTCATCTTTATTAATCCTCATCGCTGTTAAAGCTTCACTTTCCGTTATTTTTACATCGGCTTCTTTATATTCTTCATTTTTGTTAGTTGAGAAGACAGAAGTAGTTGCGGGGCCTGGAATAGCAACATAATATACCGCAAGTACAAGAATAATGCATGACAAGGTTAAGAACCACAATTTTGATTTATTTATCATTATATTTTCCTCCATTACTGTTAAATAATATGAAAGAATTACTAATTTATACTAAATAAATAAGAATAAAAATTTAGCAATTTTTAAAATTAATCTAAACATGTCTAATTCCTTCCTAAATCTCTGCCTCTATTATTCTTATTACCTAAGAAGTTCCAATTTACTTTTAAATCTCGATAATAAAAAAAATTTTAATAAATTTCAATAAAACAAAAGTAAAAAAGAAATTCAAAGGTAATAAGTAAAGTGAAGGGAGGAAAAGAATTAATGAAAAAACCAGTAGTGTTGCAAGAAGAAATCAGTGACTGTGGTGCTGCTTGCCTTTTATCTATTATCAGATATTATAAAGGCGATGCTAACTTAGAAACACTAAGAATGGAATCAAATACTACAAATAGAGGCGTGAGTGCCTATGACTTAATAAAGTGTGCAAGAAACAACGGTTTTAATGCAAAAGGTTATAAGGATAATAATTTATCTAATTATAATACTCCTTGTATTATCCATTTAAAAATAAATCAATCTCTGACTCATTTTGTTGTACTTTATGAAATAGGCGAAAATAAATATACTATAATGGATCCTGCAAAAGGTCTTGTAAGTATAAAAAAGGAGACACTAAACTCAATGCTAACCGGCTATTTGATTGCACTTGACCCATTAAACAGTTTACCTAAAAGAAAAAATGACAATATCATAAAAAAAGAAGTAATAAAAGAATTTAAACTTCAAAAAGCTCACATGTTGAAAATATTGTTGTTCGATCTAATATTTATATTTTTAAGTATTATTTTTAGTTTTTATATAAAAATATATAATTATCCTAGTTTTATAATATTATTGACCATTCTCTTTTCGCTAATAAGCGTACTTATTGAAATATTACCATACTTCATATATAAAACTATTTATAATCTCAAGAATAAAATTGATTTAAACTTAACAAACTACTTTTTTAATCACATTCTTCACCTTCCTTTAAAATATTTACATTTAAAAGATCCTGGAGAAATAGTTAAAAGGGCAAATGAAGTAAGTGTTATAAACGAGATTGTTTTAAATACACTTATTTCTGTTGTAATTGATAGTCTCATTGTCGCATGTACTTTAGTAATAATTATGATTTATTCTAAAGTGACCCTATTAATGCTTCTTTTAAGTCTTGTTTTGTTAAGTGTTATTTCATTATTTACTGTAAAAAGGTTAAGAACAAAATCAACTTCGGCAATAGATGCAGGAACTGATTATAACAATACTTTGATTGACAGTATTTATGGCTTAACTAGTATAAAACATTCAAGAAGTGAAGCATACTTAGAGGAGAAATTAAAAACAAAATTAAAGAGCAAGCAAAGGGAAGAAAAAAACTATAATTATTATTTAAAGAGATATGATGCTTTTAAATCATCAATATTTTCTTTAATTCGTATAATTATAAATATGTATTTAATAAGTAGAATATATAAAAATGATTTTTCTTTTGAAAATCTAATAATACTAGATACTTTAGTAGAAATTACTATTAACTCTTCTACAAATACAATTTCATCTTTAATGGAATTAATATTTGTTAAGAATTTACTCTTTAAAGCCAATGATTTTTACAATATATCTACCACATGTGATAAGAAAAAGAAAAAATTCTTGAGTGGCGATATAATTTTTAAAAATATTAATTATACATATAATACTGACCATCCTTTAATCAAAAATTTTACTACAACAATAAAAAGGGGAGAAAAAGTAATTATCAGAGGTGAAAGTGGAACGGGTAAATCTACTATATGCAAAATGTTATATCAAGAGATAAATAATTATGAAGGTACAATTTCTATTAATGGAAGAAACATTTTAGAAATCGATCAATCAAACTATTTAAAAAATATAATATATTCTTCCCAAACTGAAAGAATTTTTAGTGCAACCATTAAAGAAAACATTGTTTTAGGAAAAGATATAGAATCTTCTAAACTAGATAAAGTAATTGAAATATGTGAATTAAACCGTATTTTAAATAAAAGAGTATTTGGACTTGATTCTATACTCTTTAGTGGCGGAGAAGATCTTTCTGGAGGAGAAAGACAGCTAATTATTCTTGCTCGAGCTTTAGTTTCGGATTTTGAAATATTAATACTTGATGAGACCTTATCAGAAGTAAATGATGAAGTTGAAGATAAAATTCTAAATAATATATTTACTTATTTCAAAGATAAAACAATTATCTATGTTACTCATAAAAATAATAAAAACTATTTCAATAGAACTATAAATGTATAGAAAGGAATAAATATGGAACTACAAAACGAAGAACTAACAAATGTCGTTGGTGGCGGAATTAAATTTGGTATAGCAGCAATTGTAGGTGGTATAATTACTTTCGTAATTGGAGTAATTGACGGATACCTTAGACCATTATCATGTAATTAATGACTATAAAAGATAAAGAATTAGAAGAAATTATTGGTGGTGGAATTTCTGGTACACTTATAAATTCCGTTGTTAAAGCAGCTACATTCATCCTAGAATTAGGTAGAGCTGTCGGAACAGCCATCAGAAGTGCAAGAACAGGCATAAAATGTAGATAAAAAAGAGAAATAGGCTTACTAAGCCCTTTTCTTTCAAGAAAAATTATGAAAAAACCTAGTTAGTGATATAACTAGGTTTCTTTTTTTAATAAATATGCTATAATTTACTTGTAAATATGCAAATTTGCAACATCAAAACTTTGCAGTTATAAGATTATAGTTTTATAGTAAACTAAATTATGAGGTGGATAATTTGAAAAATCTCGATTTAAATTATTTAAAAAAACAATCAAAAAATTTTTATAAGGACTCATATAAAGAAATAATATATTTCTATGACAATAAAATTGATGACTATAATATTGGGGCAATTTTAAATTATATAACAGAAAAAAATATGTATGAAGTATTTTGCTTTATTGAGAATTATAACATACTTGCATCAGGGCTAAAAAATAGATTAATAAAAAATAAGGCATTAGCAATTTTATATTTTAACTATTTGCAATTTTGTTTAGAAAAACGAGGATTAAAGTTTTTTTTTAAAATCTAAGGATAAGAATTGTTCCATAAAATGTTACCATAATAGGTACATAAAATTTCCAATTTTTAGGGTATTTACAAATCATTTGTATGCTGTATAATGTAGTAAAATGAATTAATTCGCTCAAGAGTTAGTTCATTTTTTTATTGGTTTTGAGGTGATGCAACATGATTGTGATAAAATAGCAAATTAATAAACTAAATAAGGAACTGATACTATGAAATATATAAAAATAAAAGCTACCAAATACTATAGTAATCAAAATAAAATTACTTTATCTATTACTAATGAAACAAAAACTCACAGTTTTAATTTAATTATAAATATAAATTACCCATTAGAAATAATTAATGGAATAAGTGATGAAATAATAATACCAGTTCATAATAATGGTTTAATTAGTATTGCCTATATAAAAAGAAAAATTTTTAAAGAAGAAACAGGAAAAGAAGAAATAATAAAAGAATATTTGGATACACCAAATATTTTTTTATTTAAAGGGGTTAATTATCTAAAAATTATTTTATAAAAAGGAGAAAGAAATGAATACAAATAATGACTTTTATAAAAATTGTTTTACTGAAATAGAAGAAGGAAAAGTAAACTCTAAATTCAATAAAACAACAATGAAATGTTTTGATTCAGAAGATAATAAATTCAGTATGGATTGTGAAGGAAATCTAGTAGTTAATTCTATAATTACTAGAGAAACAAACAACCTAGAAACAAACTTTGAAGCAATCTATCCAATCGGTTCAGTTTATATATCTGTAAACGACATAAATCCAAGTACGTTATTTGGTGGAACTTGGGAACAAATAACAGGAAGATTCCTTCTTGGGTGTGGTGCAAACGAATCGAATACAACTCCTTATTGGGGAGACTGTGATGCGGCTTCTCTCAATTGTCCGTTATGTGAAACAGGTGGAGAAATAAAACATACTTTAACGATTGCAGAACTTCCACAACATAATCATCAACTATTTAAAAATGTTCCATACGGTATGCCGTATAATGATACTTCTGGAGTCTCCCTTGGTGGGACTGGGAAAATAAATTATGGTGAAAGTTATAGCCCTTTTTCTGTAGGAATTACAGGTGGAGGAAATTCGCACAATAATATGCCTCCTTACTTAGCTGTTTCCATATGGAAAAGAGTGGCTTAGAAAGGAAAAATAAAAATGAATAATGAAAAATATAAAGATTGTTTTACAGAAATAGAAGAGGGAAAAATAAACGCTGATTTTAATAATGCAACGGTTAGTTGCATAAGTTCAAAAAATAATAAATTCAGTATGGATAGTGAAGGTAACCTAGTGGTTAATTCCATAATTACTAAAGAGCCAAATAATCTAGTAACAGATTTTGATGCAATCTATCCAATTGGTTCAATCTATATGTCTGTAACTAATACAAATCCAGAAATCTTATTTGGGGGCTCATGGGAGTCGATAAATGGAAGATTTTTACTATCATCAGGAACTAGTAGCGATGGGAATAACTATGAAATTGGAACAACAGGTGGAGAAGTAAATCATAATTTAACAATTAACGAAATGCCCAATCATAATCACACTTATGACATTGAAAATATTGTTACAAGTATTGGTAATGGTGGAGCTTGGAGTCCATGTATAAAAGGGACGGGTAACCCTGCGCTTAACCAAAACACTAGTGATGTAGGAAAATCGCAGCCACATAATAATATGCCACCATATTTAGTTGTTAATATATGGAAGCGAGTTGCATAGAAAGGAAATAATATGAAAGAATTAATTAACTTAAGAAAAGAAAGAGAAAAACATTATTTAAATGAAGATGGAACAATTACAGCCTACATGTATGATGAAGATATTCACTATTTAGATAATGGAGAATATAAAGAAATAGATAATTCACTTATTGAAGAAAAAGAATATATCACAAATAAAAATAATAATTTTAAAATTAAATTATATAAAAATAAATATTTAGTTAACATAGATTTAGATAATAATAATTATTTAAATATTAGTTTAAAAAATAGTTTTGGAACTTTTCCAAAACTAGAAAATAATGAAGTAATATATCAAGATGTATTACCCAATATTGATTTTCATTATTTAGTACATGGAAAATCATTAAAAGAAAATATTTATTTAAAAGATAAAATAAATACAAACATTATTTTTAAAGTAGAAACTAATTTAAAATTAGAACTTGACAATAATATAGTTAAAGCTAAAAACAATAATGAAGTAATTTATACTTTTAGTCCATTATTTATGATTGATTCAAATAACAACATTAATAATAACTGTAGCTATGCATTAAACAAAGACAATGATATATACGAAATAGAATTGAGTCTTGATCAAGACTATTTAGATAACGCTATTTATCCAGTTATTGTAGACCCAACAATTAATACCGAAAATAAAAATAATGTTGAAGATGTAACTTTATTTTCGAAAAATCCAGATATTGTTTTTGATAGAATAGAATTTATTTCTGTTGGTAGTGATGAGGATGGTATTAAGAGATCTTTATTAAAGTTTGACCTTCCAAATATTGCAACAGGTAACAACATTATAAGTGCAACAATGTATCTTACCCACTTTGGCATTTATCAAGTAATGAAGGTAAAACCAATCGGAATATATGAAGTTACATCAAATTGGAGTGAAACAACTGCAACTTGGAATAACATGAGTGATAACTATAATCCCAAGATTGAAAATTATATAATCCCACCATCAGTTTCACACAATGCAGAATCAAGATGGGGAATAGACTTAACTAATATTGTTAAAGAATGGTACTCTGGAAAAACAAATAATGGTATTATGTTAAAATGTTTAGATGAAATATATATCGATGATGAAGAAACAAAAAATTCTTCTAGTTTTTATAATAAAACTTTTGATGCTGTTAATAATGAAGCTAAGCGTCCTTATTTAACAATAAATTATCGAGATCAAAATGGTCTATTAGATTATATGACATACGAAACTATATCCATTTCTAAAGGTTCTAGTTTTATAAATAATTGTACAGGTAATTTAACTACTCAAATATCTTTAAATGAAATATTAGAAAATAGTAGCCTTATAGATTTGTCTTTAACTTATAATACTCATGATGTTTTAATTAATAGTAACTTTGGCTTTGGTTTAGGTTTTAATTTATCTTACAATGAAAACATCATTGAAAATACAAATTCTTATATGGGAAAAGAATACAGATATACTTCAAGCGATGGTTCAACTCATTATTTTTATAAAAATGAAATATTACCAGAGGATGAAGGTGGAACACCAACTACAATTTATAAAGATGAAGATGGTTTAGGATTAATACTAGAAATAGTAAATGAAGAAAACAAAGAGTACAACATACTAGATAAAAGTGGCAATAAATTTATATTTACAAATAGCTGCTTATCTAAAATAGAATATGTTGATAAATCATCAGTAACTATAACAAGAGGTTCTGAAAATAAAATTACTAAAATAACAGATAGTAAAAATAATGAAGTAAATATAGTTTATGAAGCAAATAAAGTAACTTTAACAGGAAAGAAAAGTATTATTATTAATTTAATAGATAATAAAATAAGTTCTATTGTTACAAAGGATGGGAATATTTCCTTTATATATGAAAGTCACTCATTAATTTCTAAGCTAAATGATATCTCTGGTATGTCTATTGGTTTTGACTATTATGAAACAAATCCTTATAAAGTTAAAAAAGTAACTCAATATGGACTTAATAATACTGTCGGAAAATATAAAACTTTTGAATATGGTTTTTATACTACAACAGTAATAGATAATAATAATCAAAAATATAGATATTCCTTTAATAGAGTAGGTAATACTACAAGTACGATGTTAATTAGTAAAGATGGTACACTAAAAAACACAATTGGCTTTAGTGAATCTTATGTTAATGAACTTAGTACACCTAATACTAATAAATTACAAAGTGAAACATTACCACTAATCTATTCAGAAAATTTATTAAGGAATAGTAGTTTAGAAAGTAATGAAGTAAGTTTATTTAGTAGTAATAGAACATCAGAGGAAGCCAGAACTGGCTTATATTCAGCTAAAATAACAAAGGATACATATTCCTCTGTTAATATAAATCTTCCAATTTATAAGTCATATGTCTTTAGCGCATATGTCAAGAGCACAGCTTCATCAGATATTAAAATATCACTTTTTGAAAATGAAGGAAATCCTGATGAAACAGAAATATACTCTATTATGCCTAGTGAGGAATTTGAAAGAATTGAAATACCTATTTACACATTACACAACATAAGAGAGATAATGGTAAAAATCACTCCAACAGGAACAACGCCAGTATATATAGATGATATGCAACTTGAAGAAGGAGATGTTGCAAGTACATATAATTTATTAGATAATGGAAGTTTTAAAGATGGTATTAATGGCTGGTCTGTAACAGGAAGAGACTTTGATGCAGATATAGAACTTACTAATACTCATGAGATAGTAACTTTAGACTCAAACGAAAGAGCTTTAAAATTAGGAAGCTGTATTACAGGGGGATGTACACTTTCTAAAACTATTCCAATGAATGGTAAAAAAGGAGATGTCTATACCTTATCATTCATGTATAAAAATGAAGGAATACTTGAAGGCGGAGATATGGTCGGTAACTTTGCTCACCTTAATTTTAGTTACCCAGAAGATCCTGATGGTTTATATAATCATGGTACATACGATGTTTATCTTAACTATCATTCAAAAGAATGGCAAATGTACAATGAAACATTTGTAGCTGAAGAAGATTATGATTCTATCACTATTGATGTGTTTAGTATAAACGAAATTAATAATATTTACGTAACTAATTTCTCTTTGATAAAAGATTTAGGATCATATAATTTCAAGTATGATAATGAAGGTAATTTAATATCAACTTATGATGTTATAAATAATAAAACAGAATTTAAGTATGATAAAAATAATGAATTAACAAGTGTCTTTGATGCAAAAGGTAATAATTTTACTTATGAATATGATAATAAAATAACTGATAGGGTACTTAAAGGAGTTAGTCCAACTGGAATATCAAATGAAATGAAATATGATGAACATGGTAATGTTATTAAAACTATCATTAATAATGTTAATCCAAAGGGAAGCGAATTAGAAGGAAAATATTATATTCGTTCTAAAGGAACAAATAAATATATTACTCCTAATTTAAGAACAGGAGAATTAACATTAAAAGATGATACTTGTAGTCATTATTCATATACTATTGATAATCATATTGAAAGTGAAGCACTTGATGATAAAATAATTGAAAATAAGGTTTATACATTTAAATCTTCTATTTTACCAACTTATGCATTAGGTAAAATTAATAACACAATAAGTTTATTAAAAAATGGAATTAGTTCAAATTTTGAATTAATCAAGAAAAATAATGGTTCAAACAATATAAAAATATACAATGAAAATCTATATTTAAAAGTAACAGAAGATAATAAATTAACTCTTACTAATATTGAAGAGGGAAATCCAGCGTTTGAATTTTATTTTGAAGACACTGACACTAATGAATTTATAGAAACTAAAGCTAGGTATACAGAAGATGGAAAATATATAACAGAAGTAACTGATGCTTTAGGTAAAATAACTAATTATAATGTAAATACAACTACGGGCTTAACAAGCTCTATAACTAATCCAAAAGGAATAGAATCAAAATATCTTTATGATGATAAAGATAAATTAAAAAGTGTTGAAGTAGATAATAAAAAAGTTGAATACACTTATGATAAGAATTTAATAAAAACTATCAAAACAGGAAATAAAATATATTCCTTTGAATATGACAACTTCCTTAATAATTCAAAAGTCAAATTAAACAACAATACTTTAATAACTAATGAGTATTATGAAAATAATGGTCAATTAAAAAGTGTTACTTATGGAAATGGAAATAAAGTTAATTATACTTATGATGAATTTAATAGAATAAAAACTTATGATCATTATTTTAATTCTTATAATAACTTAGGTCTTTTGACTAAGGTGGATAGTTATGATTCAGTTTATGAAAGATACTACTATGATTTTGCTAAAAGATTGAGTTCATATATTTATCTAGATAAGTTTAAAATGAATTATACATATGATGTTAACAGTAATGTTAATCATAAAGATTATACTTTATTTAATAATACATACAAATTAGATTATGAATTTAATGAAGATGATTCAGTTATAAAAGTTAAATTTGATAATAATTCACTTAACTATGATTATGATTGCTTAGGTAGATTAAAATCAAGAAATATAAATGGACATATTCCAGAATATTTTACCTATAAAAGAAATGGTAATAAAACATCTTTAATAGTTGATACCATGAAAATAGATAATGATACATATAAGTATTATTACGATGATTTATATAACATTACAGAAATACTAAAAA
>CAJUMA010000003.1:0-78871 GCA_910587065.1 uncultured Bacilli bacterium
GGTCAATACTTAAGTGGTGCTCAAACCATAAAAGGAGATGCAAACTTAGTTGCTGGAAATATAGTTAAAGGAAAAACAATCTTTGGAGTAACGGGAACTTATACGAGCTCAGATGATTACCTAATTATGTTTTCAGTAGCCCAAAATAGTACATTTTGGTGGACAGCTACTAAAACAATTACCAAATTAATTATTGTTACAAACGATGCACGAACAAATGGTGATAATGCAAGAATTAAAATAAATGGAATACTAGCGAATGTAAGTTCCACTATTGTATCTATTGGAGATAGCGGAACAAAACAGTTTGGAGTAATCTACGTAAATCAGACTATAGCATCAGGCGATAAAGTATCTTTTACCCCAAAAGGAGGATCTCTTACTCACTACGCTCTTTTTGGATAATTTATGGAATATTAAAATAAGGTTATTAAAAGATTTTATAATTATTTCTATCTAAAAAAGGTTAAAGAATTATTGTTATTATTAATTACTCTAGCTGGCTTATTTCCAGTTGGAGTATTTTTTATTGTTGACTTTTGTGCTATGGGGATATTAGCAGTTTTTAATTTCTTCTGTATAAAATTAAGGGCTGGATTGAATTCCTTAACAAGAGGTAAAGTCTTATTAACAATATTAAGTATTTTCATACCATTTTGTAAAATATAGGGTAAGTTAAAGTTCATATAATCACCTATTAAATTATATGTAATAAATAATAAAAATGTTTAACAAATATATAAATTATGTTATAATGTTAGCATAGTGAGATACTAGAAAGAGGGTGTCTAAGATAAATATGGGGTTGACAAGTGAAATACAAGGACATAAACAAGATAACTTTTTTCTGTTCTTTCCAGTGTATGTATGTTTAGGTGTATATTATGTTTTAAGAACAATAGTATCACCAATTTTATGGATATGGAACAAATCTTCAGACACTTTATATAACAGTGTAAATAAAAACATTGAGACTAACAATCTTCGTGGTGCTTATATGACTGAGGAAGAAAAAGCCGCAGCCGAAGTTGAAGCGGGCAAGGCTCTTTTAGAAAATAGACCAATAAGAAAAGAAGTTAAAATAAGCGAATCTCTAATAAAAGCAAGAGAAAATTTAATTAATTCGATAGACGCTGGCGAAGAAATAAGAAATGATCGTCCAGTTACTTATAAATATACAGCATTAGGTCCAGATGGAAAACAAATAACAAATATTTTTTATGCATATTCAAAAGTTGAAGTTTATACATTCTTAGAAAATGAAGGATATAAAGTATTCAAAATCGAAACATCTGACATGATAGAAAGAATGTATGGTTCATCATCATTCTTTGGTAAAAGAAAAATAAAAACAAAAAATATTGTCTTTTGGTTACAACAATTATCAACATATTTAAAATCAGGTATACCTTTAACAGATTCAATGCGTATATTGAGTAAGCAAATGGGAAAGAACCGTAATATTAAAAGAACTTTTGATTCAGTTGTTTACAATTTGACTTTAGGGGAGAGTTTTTCCGGAAGTATGGAAAAACAAGGAGACGCTTTTCCACCATTACTTATAAACATGGTAAAATCAGCTGAGGCAACAGGAGACTTAGAAGGCACTTTAGATGAGATGGCTGATTATTATAAAGCTACAGAGACAACAAGAAAAGAAATGATTAGTGCTTTAACGTATCCATGCATAGTTATTGTTTTTTCCATAGCAGTAGTAATATTCATTTTACTGTATTTAATTCCACAATTTGTTAGTATTTATGAAACAGCAGGAGTTACATTAAATCCTATCACGGCATTTATAATAGTCGCAAGTGAATTTCTACAAGATAATTTATTATATATTCTTATAGTTGTTGGTATATTTATTGCTGTAATTATATTACTTTATAAAAATGTTAAGGCATTCAAATATTTTATGCAAACAATTATTATGCGATTGCCTGTAATTGGTAATATAATAATCTACAAAGAAATGATGATATTTACAAAAACTTTCTCAAGTTTATTGAGAAATAATGTCTTCATTACAGATTCAATGGATATCTTAGGAAAAATAACATCAAATGAGATATATCGTGAAATAATGGTAAACACTATTAACTATATTGGACGTGGAGAAAAAATATCATCCGCATTCCAAGGACACTGGGCAATACCTGAGGTAGCTTACTACATGATGGTAACAGGCGAATCGACAGGGGAACTTGCAGAAATGATGGGTAAAGTATCCGACTATTATGCAGAACAACACAAAATGATAGTTGACTCACTTAAGACTTTAATTGAACCAGTTTTAATTGTTTTCTTAGCAGTTGTAGTTGGTGGAATAATGATTGCTGTTATTGTACCAATGTTCAGTCTTTATCAAGAGATACTTTAATCATAAAATTGGAGGTAACACCATGGAGCTAATTTATGTTTGTTTATTTATTACTGGATTAGTATTTGGCTCATTTTTCAATGTCGTTGGGCTAAGGCTACCAAAAAACGAATCAATATTATTTCCTCGCTCCCATTGTGTTAATTGTAACCACGAATTAAACTGGTATGAATTAATACCAGTTTTTTCTTATATATTTTTGCAAGGAAAATGCAAAAAGTGCAAAACTAAAATTTCAATACAGTATCCCCTAGTAGAATTCACAACAGCCATACTTTATTGCATGTGTTTTAAACTATTTGGCTTTTCATACGATACAATTCTTTCAATTGTTTTAGTATCTATTGTAATGATTACAATAATATCAGACTGTAAATATATGGTTATTTTAGATGAAGTTATAGTTATTGGGGCAATACTATCGCTTATTATAATCTTTTCATCAGGTGGACTTATATTTGCTTTAAGACATGTATTAAGCGGACTACTACTATTCTCAATAATGTTAATTGTTAAACTTCTTGGAGATAGCGCTTTTAAACAAGAGTCATTGGGCTGGGGGGATGTGAAACTTACCTTTATAGCTGGAATGCTACTTGGCTTTAAACTAGGCTTAATATATATTTTCTTAGGAGCAATAATTGCGCTTCCCTATGCAATATATACAACAATAAAAAATAAAAATGGAATGATACCTTTTGGGCCCTTTCTCGCACTAAGCATGTTAATAATTTTTTGGAATAGTGTTTCATTTACAAATATTATAAATGCTTTATTAGGAGTTTGATATGAAGAAAAAAATATTATTAATAATTATTAGTTTTTTTGCTTTCTCACCTAATGTTTTAGCTTTATCTAAAATAAATAGAATGGATATAGATATTAATATAGGGGATGATGGTATAGCCAAGATAACTGAAGATTGGCAAATAAGTGAAGGAAACAATAATACTTACGAAAAAAACTTTTATGATGTCAAAGATGTAATTATAACTGATGTTACTTTAACGGACTTTTCAGGATCAAGTTATCAATATTTAGAGAAATATAATAAAGATAGAAACCTTATATATAATTATAAAGACTCAGGAAAGAAAAAAATAATTAGAATTAATACAAATAATAAAAATACAACTTTAAGACTAGAGTATAAAGTAAAAGGCATAATTACCAAGTATAAAGATGTATACGCGATAAATTGGGAATTACTTGCAGCAAATAATTTACTAGATGTTGGAATTTTAAATGCCTATATCTCTGGACCAGTTGAATTTAATGAGACTAACATGGCCTTATATGCAATAGGAAATAACATTTCTTGTGAGTTTGAAAATGGCAAAATCCATGTCTTTGCATCAAATATTGCAAGAAAAACAAAAATAAAAATAATGGCTTCACTTGCTGATTATGAATTTGAAAATTACTTAACAAATGATAAAAGTTTTCAAGAGTATTATGATGAATATAAGGCAAGAACACCTTTTCATGTATATGTTGAGGAAATACTTGATAATATATTAATGACAATTATAGTTTTATTGGCTATTCTAGCCAGTATCGGTTTTATAATATATAAACTTATAAAAAAAGACAAAGTTAATTCAGACTATAAAAATATAAAATCATATAAAAAAAATATTTTCGTAACCAATTTGCAAGAATCTTTATATAATGATATCGTACCATGTGAAAGTGATATTTATAAAATTTATTTTATTGCAAATTATTACAGCATAATTAAACATCGTTCATCATTAGTTGGAGCATTTATATTTAAGTGTATATTAGAGGGCAAAGCAACAATTGAAAGTGATGATTCAAAGTTTTATTTGCGACTATTTGAAAATGTTAGTTTTTCAAATCCTTTAGATAAAGAAATGTATAATATTTTAGTTGCCTCCTCTAGTAATTTAATTCTTGATAATACCAAATTAATTAGGTATGCAACAGAACACCCTGAAGAAATTATTGATTGGTATGATAAAGTAGTAAAAGTTTCAATAAAAGATGAATATATAAAAAGAAATGTAGAAGTTAAAAAGAATAATATTATATTAAATAAAGTTATATTTAATGAAGCAGAGAAAATTCAAGGATTTAAAAAGTATTTACTTAATTTTAATCAAGTTCCAAGGAGTACTGAATTAACAGAAGACATATATAAAAATTCTTTAATATCATCAGTACTTCTTAGAGTGGATGAGAATCTATATAAAGAACTATTAAGAAAGAATCCAGATAACGCAGGTGCTTTAATGTTAGAGAAATTCTCCAAAATAAAATATTTATATAATAATATTTATTCAATAAGTATTGAAGAATTTAAAAAAGATAAGCATAATAAAAGAGAAAAAAATAGATATAATCCAAGAAGATAAATTTTATCTTCTTTTTTAATTAAAGCGTTTAAGCAATTACATATTAAAAGAATAGTATAAAATAGGAGGTGATAAAAGTGTTAAGAGGTATTGATGTTTCCTCATATCAAAGAAAAATTGATTGGACAAAAGTAAAACCTTATATTGATTTTGCTATAATTAGATGTGGTTATGGAAATGATTTAAGGCGCCAAGATGATATTTATTTTGAAAGAAATGCAACTATGTGTAAAGAACTAAATATTCCTTTTGGGGTGTATCTTTATAGTTATGCAACTAACTTAGATGAAGCAAGAAGTGAAGTAGAGCATACATTAAGATTAATTAAAGATAAAAAGTTAGAGTATCCAGTATTTTTAGACGTCGAATCCAAAAGGCAATTAAGTTTAAGAAAAGACGATTTAGTAGAAATTGTAAAATATTATTGTGAAGAAATGGAAAGAAATGGTTATTATGTAGGTATTTATGCTAGTCTTAATACATTTAGAAATAATCTTGACTCAGGGGAGTTAGATTCATTTGATAAATGGGTAGCTGAATGGAATGACAAATTTACTTATAAAGGTCAAGCAGGAATGTGGCAAAGAACTTCATACGAAGAATTAGATGGTATAAGAGGAAGAGTTGATGGAGATGTTGCATTCTATGATTATCCTAAAATTATAAGAAATGCTAAATTAAATCATTTAGAAGATACAGTCTTAAAATATAAAGTAGGCGACATAGTTTATGTAAGTGGGGAAATTTACAGCACAAGCAATGCAGATTCTGTTATTAAATCAGTTTGTGATGAAGAATTTCGAATTGAAAGCGTGGAAGAAGATGCAAAAGCTCCTTATAAAATTAGCGAAGGCTATGTAAGTTCGTCAGAAGTTTACAAAAAAGATATACAATAAAGTTAAAAAGTGTTATCATATAAAGCAAGAATTAATTTTTGAAAGGAATAAACAACATGGTAATTACGCCAATTCAAATAACGCATGAAGAATTTTTAAAAATGTTAAAACATGAAATAGGTCATGGAACAGACGGAACCATATGTAAGTATGATTTTAATTATTTAGTAAAAGTCTACCACAGTAGAATATTTAAAATATTAGATGATTTAGAAAAACAAAATGACGATGATATTAAAATATATCGTATGGGTAGTGGAAATGATAAAAATGAAGTTCCTATTACTGCTTATTTTTATAATGAAGAAAATAAAGAACACTTGAAAATGCAATCAAAAGATTCAATATATTATGCGATTGAGAAACAAAAGAGTATTTCACGAACTGAGTTACCTAAAAATATAGTATATATAGATAACATATTTGCCGGCTGTCTTCTTAAAAGACAACATGGTATTGGCATTCATAAATTAACAGGATTTCCTCTAGAATATAGAAAAGCTATAATACAAGAAGTTTTAATATCCGTAAGAGAATTACTTGAAAATAATATTTATCCATATGACATACACAATTCAAAGTTTGCAAAAGACGCTGTTATAACAAAAGGAGATGGAACAATTGAACAGGTTGGGCATTCTCATATACTTGTAAATCCTTTTACTCTTAAAACAAGAATAATTGATCTTGATGGTAGCTCCGCTGTTTACACAACACACTATAATGAAAACTTCGAAAAAGAAGTATTTATGAGTTTATGTATACTATTAATTGAATTCTTACTTCAAATAGATCCAAGTGAAATAAGAGACTATGAATCAGAGATTGAAACTGTAGCTTACTATCTAGAAGTTGCCAGAATAAAAAGTGAATATATTGAACCTCTTTCAAGACTTGACTTAAATATTGATGAAATTGAAGATATTGTAAAAAACTACACACTTAAATAAAACCACGAAACTTTAAAGTTTGTAGTATCGTTACTATATTATCAGCAATAAAGATTATTAATAAACTAATACTGACAAATTTAGGTATTTTATTAACCAGTTTGTCAGTATATTTTTTTATAAATAATAAATAAAGAAACGAAAAGCATACCCAACCAAAAGAAGTTGGAAGAGATATGTATTTACCTATATGCAAAGGAATTCCTTTATAAGACCATAAAGAGTAACCAAATAAACCTTCTAGAAGTAATCCACCAATTAATTCGAGGATTGATAATACAAGAAAAAGAGCAATTATGAGTATTAGCACCTGTAAATGCTTACTTATTTTCTTGCGTTTAACAAAGTTACTTAACAATATTGTAATAATTACTCCAGTGCCATAAAAAGGCGTCCAAAATAGATGCAAAAAACCACTTTGATTATGCATTCCTAAAATAGAAAACATAAGTGTTTCCAAGAAAAAACCAAAAATTGAAAATAGAAAAAAGTTATTTAAATAATAAAACATAAAGTTCACCTAGTATTAGTTTTTGTATATTTACCACGCAATATACATAAATTTGCCAAAATATATATTTATGCTATAATATTAAACAAAAAATGAAATAAGAAGGGATTCAAAAACATGAAAGTAAAAAAGATAAATGAATATTCAAATGAAGAATTAAAAGAATTACTAAGTTATTGGTTTAATAATTTTCAAAAAAAAGTATACACTTTAGAAGAATTGGAGAAATTTAAAAGTATGGTTGATAAAAATCCTAGAAGTGTTTTAAATACAGCTGTTATTTTATACAATAATGGTGATGGTGCAACACCCGTACTTGATGGTATAAGAGGGGATACTAAAAAAATAGAAGAGTCTATTGCTAAGTGGAAAAAATTAAAACCAACACAAATGTTAAAGGTAACTAATGAATTTATCGGGGAAATAGTTGAAAGTTATAATAATCCTGAAGAAAATTTAATGTCTGGTGAAGATTTTATTAGTGAACTTGTAAGTATACTAGGAAAAACTGAAGACGTCCAAGTAATTGATCTTACGGAGTTTTTTAAACCTCAAACTGATGACTCTATTGACTTTATGGAATTGGAAAGAATACTTGAGGATTCACTATTTAAGGATGATGAAATTGTAGATGGTGTACCTACAAGTAATTTTGTAAAAGCAAAAGGGTTAGACAGTGAAATAATTTTCTCTGCAAAAAAATTAAATAAACATAAAGATAAAATAAAAGAATTTATTGATAAGTTACCATCTCTTACTAAACCACGTTCGTTTCTTGAGTTAGCTGTAACGAAAGACGGATATAGATGGGCAATAACGCAAGAACAAGTTGAACTTTTAGTAACTCTAGGAATAGCTTGTGGTTATTTAACTCAAAGTGAAGTAAAAGATAACATTCCTTATTATAAAGCAAGTAAAAAAAGAGTAAATAAAGTCGTTGGAGAACCAAAAGAAAACTTTAGATGTTTTAAAAATATACTAGAAAAAGAGAAAAAGCGTAAATTGAGTAGAAAAGAAATAGTTGAAGCAGCAATTGAGCATTCGACAGATGAAACGCAAAGAATATTAGAATTATTAGGCTATAAAATTGAATTTGATAATGATGCAGTATTTTTTCATAAATTAGATGAAGATATTATTTTAGAAGCTAATATAAAAATAAAGCATAATTTAGTAGAGATATTAGCTGAAATAGGTGATTTTTATGTTTCTTATTCTATAAGACTTGATGGTTTTATAGATGATGAGCTTCTTATTTACGATAGAATAAGAGTCAACACAATAAATAAAGAGAAAACTGATGGTGAATACTTTAGTATTGCCTTTGGAAATAGCGATACTGAACCTAAAAAAGCTTATGGAATGGAAATAGATTATGTTAATCCTAAAGAAAAACAAAAACATTGTGTATTTAGTGCCAGTAAAAACCAAGTATTTGTTGAAACTGAAGCAGAATATGACGAAGATGCTAAAGATAATACAATAAGACGTTTTTCTTATACAGACCCAACAAAAGAAAGTGGAGTTCCAACAATTCTTTTAGTTTCTGAAGAATATAACGGGGAAGGATTTGAAGTGAATATCAGCAAAGTAGATGATAACTATATTCATATGTATAGTTCTAATTCTAATAGAAATAAATTAGGAATTGTTGATAATAGTTTCAAAGTAAAAGATACCGAAAGTGCACGAGATTTATCACTTAAATATGCTAGTACATCAAGAGTAAAAAATTTATATGACCATGTTATTTCAGTAATAGATAGTCACTTACCTGGTGCAAAGAATTTCGTTAACGAATGTATTCCTTTTAGTTCATATGTTGAAGAAATTATGAAGTGTGAACCTGATAAAGACTATGAGGAATTTATAAATAAATGCAAAATTAAAGAAGCTAATTTTCCAGGAGAAAGTGAAGGACCTAAGAGAAGAAAGAAGATGTAATTATTACATCTCTTTTTATTTATTAATTTAGCCATATATGCTATAGTTAATGTAAGAAAATGTGTGAGGTAATAATGAAGAAGTTGTTTATTTTAATAGCCTTAGTTATACTATTAATTCCAAATTGTGTTAACGCTAGCAAGATAGTTAGCTCAAGTATTAACGCAAAGGATACAGTTTTACAGGGTGAAGAATTTGAAATTGAAGTAACTATAAATTATGAAGGACTAGGTGTGGCAACTGGAGATATGGTAACTATAATTTCCTTTGAAGTAAAAAGTGATAATTCTATGTTAACTATCGAAAGTGCTAGTGCTGAAAACTATAATACTATGTATGGAAAAATAGGAGGGGTACCTGTCGTTTACTCCATGATTGATATGGATAAGGTAATAATGAAACAGGACTGTACTAACAATGTGTTTTGTAATACCTTCAAAACAAAATTAAAAGTATTTGCTAAGGGAGTAGGCACAACAAATTTTAATATTGGCAGTATAAGCGCACAAGGAGGAAATTATTACGATGAAGAAAATCTTTTTGAACTTGAGTTTACTAGTCCTCCAAATGGGGTAAATATAAATATTACTAAGGCATCGCATGAGATTGAAGCTCCTACAGAAAAAATTGCAACAATTGATACAACTAAGCCACGACCTATAGTTACTACTAAAAAGAATACAACTAAAGTAACTGAAACTATAACAGAAGAGGCTACATTAACTACCCAAAAAACTCAAGAAACAAGTGAACTTGAAAAAGATGAAATAAAAGAAGATAAAGAAAAAAGAGATAAAATTAATAAAAAAATAATAAGTTATGCAATCATAGGTGTTGTAATAATACTTCTTCTAGTTATCGCAAACGCGATTATAAATAAGATAAGATACCGTAAAATGGATAAAATGTTAAAAAAATTTTAAACAGATTAAAGGGGAAAATTATGAAAAAAATTTTGCTAACTATCATACTACTATTCCCAATTAGTGCATATGCACTATCACTACCAGATGGTTTATACTCTGATAAAGTACTCGTGTATGATTTAACTGATGATTTAGTTTTACTTGAGAAAAAAAGTGAAGAAGTTGCAAGTATTGCATCACTTACAAAAATAATGACAACTATTACAGCAATTGAAAAGAATCAAGATATAAATAAGAGGGTAGAAATTACTGATGCAGTCTTTGCAGGTCTTCCATGGGATGCATCACTTGCTGGTTTAAAAGTAGGAGATATTTTAACTATTGAAGATTTGCTTCATGCTTCCATTTTACCTAGTGGAGCTGATGCAACACAAGCTCTTGCAATCTCCACATCAGGCAGCGTTACTTCGTTTGTATCTGATATGAACTCTCTTGCTAAAGATATTGGAGCGACAAACAGCACGTTCAAAAATGTAACAGGCCTAGATGAAGAAGGACATCAAAGTACAGCAAGAGATATTTTAAAAATATTAAAGTATGCTTTAAATAATCCCTTGTTTAGACGTATATACTCTACAAAAGAGTATACTTTAACAAATGAAAAAGTTGTTAGATCAACAGTAGTAGGTTATTCCAAAAATTTGAATTTAAACACAGATAGAATACTTGGAAGTAAAACTGGCTATACATCAAAAGCGGGATTATGTATATCAGCACTTATAAATATAAATGGGCATGAAGTAATAATTATTACATTAGGCGCTTCTCCTATAATAAAAGAAGCATATAATGTAAAAGATGCACTTACACTAATATCGTTTTTAGATAACAACTATAAAGAAACCGAACTCATAAAAGAACGTGATTTAATAAAAGAAATACCTGTAATTCTATCTAAAACTGATTCATATAATATAACTTCATCAATTACAATAACAAAGTATTTACCAACTGATTATAATAAAGATAACTTTAAAGTAGTATATGATGGTTTAGAAGAATTATCCTTTAACACAAAAGGAAAAATAGGTAGTATAAAATATTACTACAGTGATGTTTTATTAAATGAAGAAGATGTTTATTTAAATGAAAAAATAAAACCTGATGTAATTAAAATTTTAAAAGAGTACTGGTATATTTTTAGTTTATTTATATTTGGTTTATTATTACTATTTTACCTATCATTAAAATTAAAAAAAAGAGTAGTTAAGCATTAACTACTTTTAGTTTTTTTAAATAAGTATAAAGTGTTTTTAAGTGTATTATTTCATCTTCAACAATTCTTTCAAGCAAGGCTTTAATATATCTATCATCTATCTCTTTTATATGTTTTTGATAAGTATCAATCGCGGTCTTTTCTTGTTTTATGTCTATTTTAAGCATATCTTCTACTTTAACAGAGTAATTTACATACTTAGATGTCCATGGAGTTAAAGTATTATTTCCAAGTACACCAAATACAGGTTTTATACCAAGAAGGGAAATAGCTTTACCAAGCAATCTTAAATGATGCATCTCAACTTTAGAAATTTGCATAAGAGTTTCCGATAATTCTTTATCATCAACCATAAGAGATTGATAAAAGTATTCATGAATAGCTGTGTCCTCACTACAATTACTAGCATAATCAATTAGTAAGAGTTTTGCATAATAAGGGTTTCTTCTTTCAACTAAAACTTCAGGATAGGGTTTATTGTTTTCATACATAAGTGACCTCCTATTAACTATATTCTAAAATTAAGAAATTTATAATATACTTTTTACACTATCTAATGTATAATAGTAAATTATAAATGGATGTGATTATATGTTAAAAAAAAGAAAATTAACAATAACTACTGTTGTTTTACTAGCCCTAATAACAACATCAACTTTATATTATAAAAATATCTTAAACAAAGATACAATTCTTGATAAAAGTTATGCTTTTGTTGATAACAAAAGTTTTATTGACAAAAAACTAGAGGAATTAAAAGAAAAAATGTACAGGGAAGATCATTCTTTTGAAAGTGCTAACTATAAAATTAGCTACAAAGATATTGATGAAGAAAAAAAGTCTGCTATTATTATACTTACATATGTAATAAATTCTGAAATTGAAACAAATAAAACTTATACAGCTATTATAGAAAACAATGAAATAAGTGATGTTTATACCAGTACATCTAAATCCACTGAAGAAAATGATCTACTTGAAAAGGTTAATAATTTTAATCAAGTGTTAAAAGAAAAAACATTATTAGATAACTATCATAATTTATTTAGATATAATAAAATTTTAAACAAAGATAAATCAATTAATCAAAACAGCTTTATTACAGAAGTATCTCGTTATGAAGAGAAATACTATTATAATTATGATACGAATATATTATCCTATAATTTAGATGTATATAATGATGATAAAGAGGAAATAGTTATAGAAATTAAATAGACAATGACTCATTTGTCTATTTTTTTTGAAAAAAGAATCTTGTTCAAAAGAGCCTGTTATAGTATACTATTAGGTAATAAGTTTGGAGGAGTAAATCCATGAAAAAACATATTAAACCAATTTTAAGTATATTTATAGTTTTAGTTTTAATAGTTATTTTAAGTATTGTTACAATTAAACAATATGCAAAAGAGCATGAAAAGGAAGACTTAGGCGAATTTAGTGAGTACACTTATGAGTTTACAGGTGACAGTAATAACTATAGTTTTAATACGGGAAAAGTATTTTTTGACACTAATGCTTTTGAAAGCAAATATGATAAAAAAATTGTTATATCCGACTTTGAAAGAACTTCTATTATTGAAGGATTATTATCAGAGAAACTAACAATTTCTTTTATGGGTAATGTTTGGAAAAAAGTAACAGTGAAAAAAGGCTTAAAAACAATAAAGGAACCAATTGAAGAGTATAATTTTGAAGAAGTAATTGCCAAAAACTCCAAAAAGAACAAATCAGCATTTGATTTGACTACTAAAGATAATTTTAAAGACATTATAAAAATAGAGATGGAATACTGTACAGTTGAAGAAGGATGTAAAACTGAAGTATTCAGTTTAAATTATAAAGAAAGAAAATAAGTGGTTAACATGATAGATTTACATATGCATTCAAAATACTCTGATGGAGATTATACTGTTAGAGAATTAATAGATATGTTAAATAAATATAACGTATTATATGCATCAATATCAGATCATAACAGTGTTGATGGAATAGTTGAATATATTGAAAACAATTATCAAAAATATTATAACGGCATAATGATTCCGGGAACAGAAATTCAAGCATTGGTGGGAGACTATATAATAGAAGTACTAGTATACATATCAAATGTTTATGAATTTAAGGATTATGTTGATGAAACAAGAAGAAATTTTTGGAAGTTTCATCACACTGCCTATCAAGAACTTTTAAAAAGGGCAGAGCAAATGGGCCTTAAATACATTGAACCAACAAGAGAACTTGGAAATAGCTACTACTGCAATATGAAATTTCAAGAGGCTATTCAAGCTTGCATGGACTACAACAAAAATATTATAGATGAAAAGATACTTACAGATCATTTACACTTTTATAGAAGTGAGTTTCAAAATCCCGAAAGTATGTTCTTTATTGATAATAAAAAGGCTTTCCCTAAGTTAGAAGAGGTACTTGATGCAGCATCAAGATGTAAATCTGTTGTGTCTCTTGCTCATATAGATGAATATAAACGTATTAAGGATAAAATATCATTCTTGAATCAACTTGTAGAAAACTATGATATTGATGCACTTGAGTGTGTGCACCCATCAATAAGTGCAGAACATGAAAAAGTTTATATGGACTTTGCGCGCGATCACTCATTACTTGTTAGCGCAGGAAGTGATTTTCATGGTCCCCATTTACCACACAGGCAAAAAATAACAACAAAAGCCACAATGGAAGAAGTAACCATTTTAAAAAGGTTACTAAGTAAAGACTTTATAATAAAATAAAGGAGGGTTTGCATATGCCAACTGAAAAAGATTTATTTGATATGGTTACTGACTTATTAAGTGAAGTAGATTTATATTTAGATGAAGTTAGAAATCTTCACTATGATAATGAGTTTAGAGAATTTTCTACAAGTAAAGGAAAAAGAAATTATGAGAAAGTAATAAAAAGACTTCAAGGATTAAATATTGAGGATCCTGAGGATGCTATACATAAATCAATGAACTTAGAAGATTTCAAAGAATACTATGAAACAGTTTTAAGAATTATTTTAGGTAAAAAGTACGAAGAAGACATTCAAATAGCTAAACATTTTATTTCAGCAAAGCCATATTTTCCCAAGACTGATGTTAAAACTGTATATAAAGATATAGCTGGGGAAAGTATGGCAAGTGAATTTATCATTTCCAAAAAACATAATCCTATTCAATTATCTCAAGCCGTTAACAGTGAAATAATCGTATTATTAAAACCATTATATGAAAACTTTTCAAACACTATATCTAATATTCATTATAAAAGACTTCCCGGAACAATCGCTGCGTATATGGCAATATATGAATTAAGTCATATACTTAAACAAAAAAGCTTAATTGATGATTATGAAGAATATTATATTTATAATGACTCTAGTTATGCAAAAGGTAGTGGTAGATTTATAGCAGATCTTTTACCTAAACATCATAGAAGAAATGTACTTGAACATAAAGAACACAGTGATTTTAGTTTTCTTATTTCAGATATTTATAGTTCAAGTTTAATAAGTGCCTATTTAGAAGATAAAGCATCTTTTTTAAATAAGTATAGGAGTATGATAAGTGGTAATGTTTCGATACCAGAATATCTTGCTTATTACGGATTAACTATTCAAGATGGAAAAACAACTCAAGTCTATCAAGATAGAATAGATAATGTTGAAAAAAGATATCAATTAAAATAAGAAAATGAGGCGTGTTGCCTCATTTTTATTGTGAAACGAAAACCCCCAGTTTGTACTGGGGGTTCCAAAAAACTTTTAGTTTTGAGTATAAAAATAAAACTTCCTTTGATAGAATAAAGTCGGCTTGACAAAATTCAGAAAGGAAGGTGTCCAAGTGGACAAGAATAGTTTAGCACATTCTAAGTGGAATTGTAAGTATCATATCGTATTTGCACCAAAATATAGGCGATTGATGATATATGGAAAATTAAAAAAGGAAATAGGAGAGATAATGAGAATGTTATGTGCCAGAAAGGGAGTAGAAATACTAGAGGCAGAAGCATGCCCAAATCATATTCATATGTTGATAAGCATACCACCAAAATACTCAGTAGCAGAAATAATGGGGTATTTTAAGGGGAAAAGTAGTCTGATTATATTTGATAGACATGCAAATCTAAAGTACAAATATGGACAAAGAAGTTTTTGGTGTAGAGGATATTTTGTTGATACAGTAGGAAAGAACAAGATAGCAATAGAGGAATATATAAGGAATCAGTTAAGTGAAGATAAAATATCAGAACAGTTATCTTTCAAAGAATTAATAGACCCGTTTACGGGTAAACGTAATAAAAAGCTATAAAAAAAAGCACTACTTTAGTAGTAATTGTCAAAGTAGTGCATGAGGCGGCAAATTGTGCGCTACGTAGCGCTTGCCAGTGTCAAGCCTTATAGGCGGAGTGCAAACCACTAGTTATACTAGTGGTTTTGATTGTCTTGAATATTCTTAATTAATAAAAGAATCAATATTTTAATATGCTGCACTTCTATTTAAATCAAAAATAATGTTTAAAAAAATAATAATAGTTATGCTATAATTTAAATGAAGGGAAAATAATCATGGAAAATATAATAATAACAAATGCACATGCCAATAATTTAAAAAATATAAATGTTGAAATAGAATTAAACAAACTTACCATTTGTGTTGGTCCCAGTGGTTCAGGAAAAAGTTCATTTGCATTTGATACATTAATAAAACGTGAAGAATGTGAAATTAAAAACTATCCAAAATTTGTTAATTCAATTTCTCAAAGGTTATCAAATACAAGTGAAAAACTGGATAGCATTCAAAAATTATTAAACAACAAAGATTCTCTTATTGTGATTGATGAACCCTTAGCAGGAACAACACATAAGGAAGCACTTGAGTTTTCTAAAATTATAAAGGATTTAGCTGTTAACAATGCTGTTGTAGTAGTAGAACATAGAAAAGAAATCTTTGAGTATGCTGATGTAATTTTAGAATTTGGACCAAAATCAGGTCCAGAAGGCGGAGTTTTACTTAATATGATGAGTGGAAAAGATTATCTAGAAAAACTACCAAAAATCGAAGTAAAAAGAGAAAGAAATATTTCTAATAAAAAGGTGAGTGCACGCTACAGTGAATTTAATGGGATTAAAGATTATGCTGTAGAGCTTACTTTAAACTCTGTAACATCAGTGTCTGGTCCAAGTAAAAGTGGTAAAAGTACTTACCTTGATTCAGTATTTAAAGCACTAGATAAATCAGTTGGTGCAAGTGAAAGAAGAAAAAATCTAGTTGAAGTTAAAAATAAACAATACATAAGAAGACCACATATTATAGATGCGTCCCCTGTAACTAAGAATTCTAAATCCACTGTTGCAACCTACTATGGTATAAGTAAGTTTTTTAAAGATAAAGACATGGATATTACAGTTAATGAAGCAATGGAAATATATAAAGACAACAGTCTAATTATAAGAAGATTAATTCATTTAAAAGACATTGGTCTTGACTATTTAAAATTAAACCAAAGTTCTTATTCTCTCTCTGGTGGCGAATGCCAAAGAATAAAGTTAGCAAAACTACTTTGTAAAAAGCTAGGCGATAGAAGTATATATATTTTTGATAATCCCGTAAGAGGTTTAGGAGCAGAAAACATAAGCCAAGTCATGTTAATGTTTGATAAATTAGTAAAAAATAATAATACAGTTCTTATAGCAGAAAACGATCCAACTGCTCTAGAATTTGTGGATAAAATTATAGAATTATAATTAAATAAAAATTTTTATTTACTAGACTATTTTAATATGATATACTCTAACCAAATTTAGAGGTATTTAATTTGAAAAAATTTTTGAGTTTTTTAGTATTTATATTATTTATTTTAACTTGTGATGTTTATGCATCAGGTTCTTTTAGTGTATCTACACCCAACAACCAAATAGGAAGAAACTCAACATTTAATATAACATTAAGCGGAAGTTCTGTTGGTAGAGTTGATATAAAAGTTGAAAATGGTACTTGCTCGGTATCATCTTTATGGTATGAGGAAAAGACCCAGTCAATTACATGTCGCGCCGGAAATAAAGGGACAGTGAAGGTAACTGTAACTCCACAAAGAGGTTTTAGTGATAGTGATGGAAATATTTACTCTCCTGGAGTTAAAGTATTAAATCTTGAAATAAAAGAAACAGAAACAACAACTGCTAAAACAAACACTACAACAAAGAAAGCTACTACGACATCAACAACAAAGAAGATGGAAGTCAACACTGTTAAGACTAGTTCAAATATTAAAACAACAACAAAAATGACAACTACAAAGAATGGGAATGAAGTAACTGAATCTACTTCATCTTTAAAAGATGAAAGTAAAAAAAGTATATTAACTTATAATAATAAGGAAATACATTTATCAAAAAATGAACTAGATTCATCTTTAGAAACAAATGATATGTTAATTACAGATATAAAAATAGATAATACATCTTATCCAGCTTTTAAGATAAAAGATAACTATTTAGTAAAATCTGATGACGACAATTATTACGTCTATGATAATAAAGAATCTAAATTCATTAATGAAGTTAAGTTAATAAATATTGGTAATAGGTATTTTTTTGTTGATAATAGCATCGATAATACAACTGCTATTACTGTAGGAAATAAAACTGTTATGGGTGAGAAATTAGCTGATCGTTACTATAAAATTAAGACTTTAAATAGTGAAGGAGAATTTGTTTTTTATATATACGAGACTACCGAAGGATCAATGCAATTATACGAAGAAAGTTTATTTACTTGTAATAATGAAAAAGAGAAAACTATAGACAATTTTAACTGGTATATTACGGGGCTGGGTTTTATTTTCTTTATAATTGGATTACTTATTTTTGTTTATGTTAAACTATGGAGGAAATAGGTTATGAAGAATGTCTTAAAAATAACATTTACAATTTTATTTCTATTAGCAATTTCAGCAAGCCAAGATTTTACAAATTATGAAATTTATCTAAATAACAATGATAGTTCTTTACTTGCTCTGAATGTGAGTAAAATTAAAAATCTCGCAATATTTATAGAATTTAGCGATAGTTATTCTTTATCAAGTTCTCATCTTGATGATGAAGAAAGTGTTAAAAATGCGTATAATTTTTATAATAGTGAAAAAAATATTCCAATGCAGTTTAAAGATGACGCAGGAGAAAGAGTTTTAAGTGTCCCATCATTTAAAAAGTACTGGGAAAATGAATCATATGGCAAATTACTTATTGATACAGATATATTTCCAAAAGAGAATGGTGTTGTAAAATCATATGTTGATAAGCATCCCCTAAATTATTATTTATCATATGATGCATCTTCTAATATACTTGGATATAAAACAGATGATGAAAAACGTGCTCGCGAATATGAATTAATTGAAAATGCTTTAGCTTTTTGTAAAAAGCAAATTGAAGATACATATGAAGATGCATCTATATTTGATACAGATAAAGATGGTAAAATAGATGCTATTTCTTTCATTGTAGAAGTTCCAGAAGAGACTATACTAATTAGATCTTCAATGTTGTGGGCTCATAAAAGCAGTACGGATTCTGTAAACACAAAATTATTTGATAAAAGATTATTTTCCTATAACCTATTAAACGCAAAGGATTATAAGCAAAAATATAATTTATTTTCAACATCATCTGGCACGTATGGTACATTAATGCATGAATTTGCTCACACTCTTGGCTACCAAGATTTATACACTACAGATCGTTCTAATTCTAAGCCTATTGGATTCTTTGATATAATGGGAAATTATTCGGCAGCTAATCCGCCTAGTTTTTTAACTTATTTTACAACAGATTTTAATGGCTTTTATTGGCATTCAAAATTAGAAGAGATAAATTCGACAACAAAAAATATTACTTTGAGTAAGCCTATGTTTGTAGATCCAAATGAAAAAAGAGCTGTTAAGGTAATTGGAGCAAATAAAGATGAATATTTTATAATTGAATATCACGATAAGAAAGATACTTACCCCACATCATCTGTTGATGCATCAGGTATAATAGTTTATAGAATAAATGAGAAGACTAACGATATAAGCAAAAAAGTGTACATATTTAGACCAAATGAAACCGTGTTAGGAGAAGGTTTAGGTGATTTAACGAAAGCGACCTTAAATACTAAAAGACCTAGTTTAGGAACTGATGAAAAAACATCAGCCTTCAACAATTTAAATATTCATTATTCTGATGGAAGTAATTCAAGAATTATAATTAATGTAATTGTACAAGATTCAGACTCTTTGACTTTTGATGTTATATTTCCAAATACTATTGGTGATGGAACAAAAGAAAATCCGTATTTGATTTCTAATGTTGAGGATTACTTATATTATATGAATTCAAGTTTAGCTAAATCTAATAATTATTTTAAATTGATGAACGATTTAGACTTTTCTAATATCACTAATTATCCATCCATAGATTTTACTGGTTATTTTGATGGAAATGGTAAAAAATTAAAAAATATAACGTCAAGTGGGTATGGTGTATTTAATTTTCTTGGAGAGATGAATAAATCAACGGTTGTTGAGAATCTCATAGTTGATTCAATTAATGTTTTGCCTGGCTCTGGTTCATATTTAGGAGGCCTTGCAAATGTAGCAGAAGATACTGTTATCAAAAATGTCGAGATATTAGGTGGAAAAAATTAATAATAAAAAAGGTTTGTGGTTACAAGAAACAGGTGGATTACTTGGAACTGCATATAGTTCAGTTTCAATTTTTGATTGCAAAGTATCCGCAAGTGTTTCATCAACAACTGGAGTTGGTGGTTTGATTGGTCTAAACCAAAATATCTCCATAAAAAACTCATTATTTAGTGGTCTAGTTTCAGGAGATAGTAATGTAGGTATGGTTATTGGATCACAATCAATAAGTGAAGGAGTTTATAATATACCTGATAATGTGTATTATGAATACAAAAATAGTGAACAGAAAAAATATCAGGCAGTTGGGGGAATACATCATCTTCACAATTTGGATATACTAGGTGAAAAAAACCTTTCTATTGGTTTGTCTGAAATAGTTAGTATAAAGTCAATTGATTTAGAAACAAGAGAAATAACTCTTAAAAAAGGTGAATCTAAAACTTTGAAAGCTAAAGTATTGCCTGATAATACAACTATGGATAAAAATCTTACATGGAAAATTGAAAAAGAAGAAATTGCAAGTGTTCAAAATGGTGTAATTGTTGGTAAAAAAGCTGGTAGAACAAGTGTAACAGTATCTTCAGTAAATGGCATAACTGAAAAAATCACACTTGTTGTAAATGAACCAATTATTCCAATTGAAAAAATAAGTTTTAACGTAGATAATATAGAATTATATGAAGGAGAAAACTACTCACTTAATGTTAGTATATTTCCAACAAATACTACAATGGATAAAAAGATAACTTGGATATCTTCTAATACAAGTGTAGCAACCGTTAATAACGGCGTTATTAAAACTCTAAAACAAGGAGTGTCAACAATAACTGCTACATCTATTAATGGGTGTGTTGCAAGTATTAATATAATAGTAAAAAAACAAACTGAAAATATTTCAGAATCTGAAATATTAAAAAGTCTTGGTGTAGAAAAAAAGAATGGTTTCGTATTTGGTTTTTCTCCACATACTGACATATCAAAAATAAGGTCTAAAATATTATCATTTAGTGGTGTTCAGTTAAAATACTTTAATAAAAATAACACAAGTATAAATTCGGGAATTTTAACCACTGGTATGAAGTATGGAATTATAATAGATAAAGATTCTTATGACTATACCATTATAATAAGAGGAGATGTTGACAAAGATGGGGAAATATATCCAACAGACTATGTAAAAATAAGAAATTATATTATGGGCAAAACTAACTTAGATGCCGAGGCTATGTTAGCAGCTGATGTCGATGGTGATGGAGAAATATTTGCAACGGATTATGTGAGAATAAGAAATCATATAATGGGAAATGGAAATATCATACAAAAATAAAAGGGTATTTAAAATGCTGTTTAAATCGTTGTAGGAGATGGTAAAAAATGGATAATGAATTAATAAACAACAATTGTATAGTAATAGATGAAAAAGGGTTAGGAAATTTATATGTCGAATTGGGCAGTGGAAGAGAAGGAATTGTTTATAAGTACAATGACAACTTAGCAATCAAAATATCTTAAAAAAGAAGAAATAGATTTTTCTAATATAATTGAGAGAATAAAATATTTAGTAACTATAAAACCAAAAGTGAAAAATGTTATATTCCCTGCACAAATAGTTATTAATACCAAAGATGAGATAATAGGATACTCAATGAAGTTGATTGAATTTAATAAATATAAATCTTTTTTTAATTTGATTGAATGTAAAAACAATGATGAGTTTATTGAATATTTTAAGCAAGCGCAAGAAACAATGAAAGAACTGCATAAAAATAATATCTTTATTGGTGATTTTAATCCAAATAATATCATGATTGATAAAGATAATACCCCCTTATTTATAGATACAGTTAATTATGCAATTTCAAAATATGGATTTTTACATGAATCCTATAATTCACTTATTTATGAGAAGATATTTAAAGTTAAGTAACTCATCTAAAAGTATTTTAAATAAAATTTTTTCTTCTTCAAGTAATAAAGATTATCTCGATGAGGTATTTGATGACTTCAAAAAGAAAGAACATTTAAAATATGATAACAAATTTGGAAAAATAATTCACAGAATATTTAAGTAAATATAAAATATATGACTTTTATTTGCCATTAAGGCAAAAGTTATATGCTTAAACTATGGCGCAACTAAAAAATGCTCTAATTATGGAAAATTATAATTCCCATATATTTTCGGAAAATACTAATTGCGAAATCCTGAATGTTGCGCTTGCAATTAGTATAATTGTTATATGAACTTACAAAAATTAGCTACTAGGAGGATTTATAGTGAAAATTCAAATATCAATTGATGAATCAAAATTTAATCAAGCAAGAAAATGGTTAGAATATATTCCAGATGGTTGGCATCTTGATGCGCTTACAGAGAAGAGGGCTGGAGATTTAACTAGTTATGAGCTTCAAATTCTGCTCCAAATAAAAAAAGATACAGATCTTTTAAGAAACTTAGAACATCTTTTGTCATTTTGGAGAGAAACATATTATGTTTGTCCAAAAATGGCTGAGCAAATAGATGAAATTTATGCTTATGTAGATTCCAAGGCTTTTACTATTAAAATTACACCAGAGGAAAGAGAATATGTAGATATGCTTTTATTAGAACTAGACTTTGATAATGCTTCTACAATGGATTTAGCTTATAAAGCAATAGATAACATTGGAAATGAATTTCTTCGTTGGTATGCAGAAGATAAGATGCGTGAGGCACAGGCTTTACACGCTGCAGATAAATCTAGATTAAATGCAGGATTTATTACTAGAAGAAAGAAACAACATAGTGTAACTCCACGAGTTCCTAATAGAATAAAATAAACATTGCAGTTCCGGGATATTACCTATTTGTGATATTGTTTGATAGAAGAGAGAATCTGAAATAAGATATTTGTATACTAAATTATTTATACCTATTTAATAACAATCATTGTTAGTGTATAATAATCATTGGTGACAGAACTATGGATGATAAAAAAGTTGGAGTGTTTATAAAAGAACTACGAGAGGGAAAAAGTTTGAGTCAACAACAGTTGGCAGATGAACTTTTTGTCTCAAGAACATTAGTTACTAAATGGGAAAGTGGGAAAATATCATTAACTTCGACAAATTTGAAAAGTTTATGTAATTTTTTCAATGTTTCTTCTGACGAAATGTTAGTTGGAACACGAAAAAGTAAAGATAATATTGATCAAATTGAAAATGCAAAATATAAATTATACGACCAAAACAATTTGTTAAAGAAAAAAGTAAAAGTTTGCTTTTTCTTTATAATCTCACTTATATTTTTATTTTTTACTTACTTTTTTATAACTTTTTATAGTTCTGTGAACATTTATACTATTACTGCGGATGATTGTCATAATATTACTATAAAGAATGGATTATTAATAAAAACCAGAGATAAAATATATTTAAGACTAGAACCTGAAATATTAAATGATAAAATAAAAGTCCAATCAGCCCAATTATATTATCAATTAAATGGAGAACAAACTGATATTTTAAAATTAAACGATATTTCAACAATTTCTATAAATGACTTTTATGAGGAACAGGAATATTTTGAATTTAGCAAGTTTAATTCTTTAAAAGACAATTTATATATAAATGTTATATACAATAACGATTCAGAGGAAAATATAAAATTAAAACTAAAGAAGGACTATGTTAATTCTAAATTATTTTTTATAAAATATAAAATAAAAAATACAAATGAGATAGCAAAAGAAAAAACAGAAGACAAAAATATTTTTGAGAACATTATTCAAAATAATTCTGAGAAATCTTTCTTGGTTAGTTATAACAAAAAAGAATATGATATTCATGTTTTTGATACACAAATCTACATGGTATATAATTTAAATGAAAAAAAAGAAAAACTTATTTATGATAATTTTGATAGCGTTTATTTCAATAAAGAAAGTTCTAACAAACTCGTCTACTCTTACAGCATTAATGATAATAATTGTATTGTTGGAAGCTGTGATGATTATGAAGTAGAATATAAAAAGTTTTTAGAAATTTTATATTTTAATAGCGTATGTGATTATAAATCACTACCTTATCTTTAAATTTCTATGATAAATTAAAATTACAGAAAGGAGGTTAAGCTATGAAATATATGTTGCTATTTTGTTTGCTAACTACTTCTTTACTTGTAGGAGATGTAAGTGCTGCAGAATCAAATTTTTATACCAATAAAAATGGAGTAAGTTTTACAGAAAAGGAATACAAATTCATATCTGATTTTTACTTTGATGGTTACCAAGATTATATGACTTATAATGATTATGAAAAGTTCCTAGCATCAAATATTATGAAAGGAGAAATCAAAACGATAACTTTAGACGATTATTCAAATTCAAGAAGTCTAGAATATGAAACAAAAATGAAACAATTAAAACTGTCATCTTCATGTGCTGACGATTGCTTTGTTGTTACAACATTAATTTGGAAAGTCATACCAGCTGTAAAAAGTTATGATCTCATAGGAGCATATTTTGATAATACACGCTCGTAGAGGGTCCAAGTACATATATGCTGGCTGGTAATAATTATGTTTCACCATCATATACTATCTACCATTCCAATGGTATCTCTGCTTCTATAAAACTGCCTAATACAAAAGATAGTATGAAGGCTGTTCAACAATTTACAGTAAAAAGGAGTGGAAGTATAAACGTAAGTTACCAACACGCAAGAAAAAGTATATCTCTTGCCAATAGTAAGAAATATAAATTATCACGTAGCGGATATGGTAGAGTATTTGATTTTGATGAGTCAATATCAAATTATTATGATGCCATGGATGGCATAACATTGAATTTAACATAAAAATTATAGAAGGGATAAAGTTATGAAAAAGAAAATACTTAAAGTATTGGGGGTTGCAACATTTGCCTTTTTATCACTATTGATTGAGGCTAATGCTTCTACTATTAAATATAATAGTGGATTTGACACTTTAAAAGAATCTTTAATTGATGCATATGGAGTAAATTACGAGGAGGAACTAAAAAACAACAAAAAACAGTATGAAGTAGCTGTAAAAATTGATGAATTATTTAAAAGTGAGTATGGAGAAAACTATCCTTCATATTTTGGAGGATTATACATAAGTGATGATTCTAAGAACTTAATTGTTCAAATAATAGAAAAGAATATACCAGATGAATCAAGCGTAGATTATAAGATTTATAAAGAAATAATTTCAATGGATGAAGCAATTATTGTAGAAAAAGTAAAAAATTCATATAAAAACTTAGCAACTGTAAAAGAATTAATTGAAAAGAATAGTAATAACAGCATTAACAATAATATTGCATCTTCATATATCGATGTAAAGAACAATAATATTGTTGTTGAACTTCTTGACAATAGCATAGCTAAACAAAAAGCAGTCACTAATGAGATAATAAAAGACAGAAATGAATTAAATGTGAAAAATGAAAGTAATATGTATTCTGATTTAATATCATTTAAATTAGGAACAATGAAACAAACAACTGCAGTTAGTGACTTAAAGCCTGGTCAAAAAATAGCTATAACTTCAACTAAGTCATGCTCTATGGGCTTTAGAATGATGTATAATGGAAAAAGAGGTTATTTGACTGCTGGACATTGTGCTTATTGGGAAGGATTAAACTCCTCAATAACAACCGGAATAATAAGACTGATTCAATATAAAAACAACCAAAACTATGATTATGCCTTTATTGAATCTAATAATTTATATAATCCTGTAAATAGATTAGCATATGGCAAAGATAATATGTCAATTTATCAAATGGATTTAACAGTTAACAATAATTCTACCCCAATAATAGTATCAGGAATGGCCATATCAAAAGTTGGTTATACAACAAAATATACATCAGGAAAAATAAAGAATTTAAATGTATCAGCAAATTATAGCGGTACAACCATTAACGGATTGATAAGTTCAGATTTTAAAGCTGATAGTGGAGATAGTGGCGGTGCAGTGTTTGCCCCAACTTCAAATTATACAGCCACACCTATTGGAATATTAAGCGGTCGCTCAAAGGATTATTCATCAACATATTTTACTAGCATAACATCTTTACCAAGCTCATTAACTAGATATTAAACATATCATATGAGTGAAAATACCACAACTATGAATAAAAAAATAATTTTTATAACTGCATTAATCTTTATGCTAGTTTCGTTATTGATTTTTAAAAATGTAAATTACTCAACAAATGAATTTAAAACTTTAGAACAACTAAAAAAAGATAATATAGATACAAAGAAAATATATATTTGTGAAGATTTTACAGATACTAACCACACTTGTAGAGGAGAAAAACTATTAAAAGTTATTGATGACATAACAATTGTAAGAAAAATAGTTGAACTAACAAATTCTTTTGAAGAATATAAGGGTGATGTATTATTAAACTATAAAGAAAAATATTCTTTATATTTTGTTGACGAAAACAATAAAATTATAAACGTGGCAGATTTTGGATTACAATATATACTGAAGACAAAAAATAAAGAGTTTTATTTAAATTTTGAGAAAAGCGAAGAATTATTCAAACTTATTGACCTAAATGTTTAATCCTTGTTATTGAACTTATACAACTTTATTTGATCTTATTCTAGATTGGAGTGTTATTTTTGAAGAAAATTAATGATTTTTATACCGATTATGGAGAAGTAAAATGTAATTTAAAGTCAGTAATGGATAATAAAAATATCTCCATTAATCAATTAAGTAGATTGACAGCGTAAAATATGATATAGTAAAAAAATATTATGTTGGATTAAATTATGGATTAACGATGGATATAATCGCTAAATTTTGCTATTCATTAGAATGTGACATAAAAGATATTATTACTTACAATACTAGTAAAAAGGAATTAAAAGGCTTATGACAAATAATATTGAATACGTTCTTCAAAATGACTTTAGAAACAATATTTTATATTTGTATGATTTTTACATTGCCGCAAAATGTAAGAATATAAAACATGTTGCTCTTTTAAATAAGACAAGCTATACAACAATTAGTAGGAGCATAAGGAACTTAGAATCGAAATGTTCTTTAAGACTAATTATTCCAAATAATAGAGGAATAGAGTTAACTAATGATGGAATTAAATTATATAAAAACCTAGTTAAAAAGTTTAACTAGGTTTTTTTCGTAGAATATATGATATAATCAAGTTGCAGATGTGCGAAATAGCACATCAAAAAGTTGCGTTATAAATCTAGTTGTACATAGCATAATAAGTTTGAGGTGACTATATTGAATATTTACGATTTAAAAGTGTTAAAGGATAAGTCAAAATCATATTATAAAAATTGTGAGAAAGAATTATTAGAAAACATAGAAGACTCAGTAATTTACGAATATGTTTTGTGAATGTGCTAAAAATAATAATATCAAAGATTATGAAAAGTGAACAATTCCTTGTAAAATAGGGGATAAAATGGTATTATTTTATATTGAAAAGAGTTACTAAATCTTACTTTATATTATTACTTCAAAAAAATAAAATTTGTGACTTTTACTCAATTTCATTCGTCTCCAAGAAAAAAGTTAATTATTAACCACTTGCTCGAGACGAATAAAATTGTTGCCGAGGCAAAACTTAGGTTAATAGGCCACTTTTTTAAAGTCACAAAATGGAGGGTAAAATGTTTAAATTAGTATCAAATTATAAGCCAAGCGGCGATCAGCCAAAAGCAATTAAAGAGTTAGTTGAAGGTGTTAAAAGGGGTGATGAACACCAAGTTTTATTAGGCGCAACGGGAACTGGTAAAACATTCACGATTGCAAATGTAATCGCTGAGGTTAATAAACCGACTTTAGTTTTAGCACACAATAAAACATTAGCTGGACAACTTTATTCCGAACTCAAGGAGATATTCCCTGAAAATCGAGTTGAATATTTTGTTTCTTACTATGACTATTACCAACCTGAGGCATACGTTCCCCAAAGTGATACTTACATTGAAAAAGATGCATCAATTAATGATGAAATAGATGAATTAAGACATGCAGCTACATCATCACTTTTAACACACCGTGACACCATTGTCGTTTCATCTGTATCTTGTATTTATGGTATAGGAGATCCAGAAGATTATGAATCCCATATGTTGATTGCAACAGTGGGTGATGTAATAAAAAGAAATGATTTATTAAATAGACTGATTGATATGAACTATGAACGAAATCAATTAGACTTTCACCGTGGAACATTTAGAGTAAATGGAGACGTAATAGATATCGTGCCTATTGCGGAAAAGAAAAATGGAATACGTATTGAACTTTTTGGTGATGAAGTTGATAGAATTAGTGAATTTGATATATTAACAGGTGCGATTATTCAAAATAAAAAGTCAGCTACTATATTTCCAGCAACACACTTCGTAACTAACAAAGATAAGTTAGAAGAAGCCTGTAGGAGAATAGAAGAAGAACTTCACGAAAGATGCAAAGTACTTCTTGAAAATAATAAATTACTTGAAGAACAAAGATTGAGAGAAAGATGTGAATATGACCTTGAAATGTTAAGAGAAACTGGCTTCTGTCATGGTATTGAAAACTACTCAAGACATATCGCTTTGCGTGGTGAAGGTGAAACACCTTCAACTTTAATTGATTTCTTTCCCAAAGATTTTTTGTTAGTTGTTGATGAATCACACGTTACACTTCCTCAGGTGCGAGGTATGTATAATGGCGATAGAATGCGAAAAACAACTCTTGTAGAATATGGTTTTAGACTTCCAAGTGCACTTGATAACCGTCCACTTAAATTCGATGAATTTAATGAGAAAATTAATCAGGCAATATATATATCGGCAACTCCAGGAGACTATGAACTTGATTTAGTTAATCATAATGTTGTTGAACAAATAATTCGTCCAACTGGTCTTTTAGACCCAACAATTGATGTAAGAAAAACAGAAGGTCAAATAGATGATTTAATTAATGAGATTAATATTCGTATTGAAAAGAATGAAAGAATTCTTATTACAACTCTTACTATTCGTATGGCAGAAGAACTAACAAGCTACTTAAAAAACTTAGGTATAAAAGTGGCTTATCTCCACAGTGAAGTTAAAACTCTTGAAAGATTAAAAATCATAAGAGAACTAAGAATGGGTAAATATGACTGTTTAGTTGGAATTAATCTTTTAAGAGAGGGAATAGATTTACCTGAGGTTTCCTTAATTGCCATTATGGATGCTGATAAACAAGGTTTCTTAAGAAGTGATAGATCTCTTATCCAAATTATTGGTAGGTGTGCAAGAAATGAATTTGGTCACGTAATCATGTATGCAGACACGGTAAGTGAAGCAATGGAAAAATCTATTAAAGAAACTAAACGTCGTCGTGAAATACAAGAAGCTTATAACAAAGAACATGGAATTGTACCAAAAACAATTATCAAGGAAATTGCAAACGTGATTAGTAATATTGATGAAGAAACAGAAGAGAAAATAAGTAAAAATGCAAAGATGAGTAAAAAAGATAAAGAATTAATCATGATGAATATTGAGACAGAAATGAAAGAAGCAGCTAAGAACTTAGACTTTGAAAGAGCAATGGAACTTAGAGATATTCTTTTTGAAATGAAAAGCGAATAAAAATCCTTCACTAAAAACTAGTGAAGGTTTCTTTTTATTACTCGTTTTTTTCTAACTAAATCAATATCAAATAATACTATAGGTCGAAGTTTAAACCAAAGAGGAAGCTCATCGTAACTCGAAACACCTGCAAGCTGAGCATCATGATAATCATTTAGAAAGCCAAAGTTATCATAATATCTTTTAACACAGTGTGGGTCGTGCAAAACTAAATCTTGTCTATCAAGCTCATTAAAGAAATTATCTAAATCACGATCATTCATACAAACCCCATTGTGTGTTTTTGATAAATAACCTTGTTCTTCAATATAAAGAATAGGTTTTTTATCTTCATAAATAATTTCTCTTTTGGTTGGAGCTAAAAGGAAACTTTCAGTCTCGGTATCCTCCATATGCTTTAATTTACAAAACTTTAAGACTTTATCTTCTCCAATTTTAAATGCTTGAGATGAAGAACCACTTTGAATATATGAAACATCTTCATTTCCTACATAGTCTTTAATAAATCCTTCATCATTATGTTTAAGGGCAATATTTAGAGATTTAAGGGTATTCATGGGAAGCATACTAACACGATAAATCTTAAATAAATAATCATATTTTTCTTTAATATCCTTCGGTAAACTATTCTTTAATCTTTCAATAAAGTACATTTTTTCATTAACTTCCATATCAAGAAGTTCCTCAAAATGATTAACTAAGAAAGCTTTCAAACTTGCATTATAAATATAGTTTGTTAGTAAAGATGGAAAAGATTTATATTTACAATCTAATATTTGTGGATATAACCTCTCAAAATCAAACTCATATTCTTCTTGTATAATTTCCACTATAAAAGATGTTAAGGCATCTTTATTACCTAGTAAAATAATCTGCCTTTGAAAATCATCAAAAAGTTCAAAACGATTTTTAAGTAAGAAAGAGGTTATAAAACGTATAATCATACCATTAGATAAATCTAAATATTCAACATATTTTAATATTTCATCTATCGCATTAGGAGTGTAGGTAATAATAGATTCTATTTGATTTGTTGTTAGTTTTTTAAGAACTTTAGGAACTACATTAATTGAGAATAGTATTTCATCATCAGCAAATCCCGGAAAGTCTGCAAGAAAGCAGAAAATATCACTCGCCATACTCTGGTAATAATCTCTTTTAGTTAATTCGCCAAATATTCCTTTTATAATATAAACAGCATCATCTCTAAATAAGATATTATCTAATATCATTTTTCTAATGCCTGGGTTTTTTGCTTCATCAAGCATTTTCAAGTATTTTTCATTCATAACTTTTCTCCTAAACGTTTTCTATTATACCATGTATAGACTTAATTTAAAAATTAAACTTTTAATTTAAAATATCTATTAAAAAATTAAATTTTTAGTTATAATAATTAATTAAGGAAGTGTATATTAATGTATAAATCAAATACAAACTTTAATCTATATAAAACTTTTTATGATGTTGTAATATGTGGAAGTATATCTAAAGCAGCCAATATGAATTATACTTCACAACCAGCCATCTCAAGATCAATTAAAACATTAGAAAATGAATTAAATACAAAACTTTTTATAAGAACTAAAAAAGGTATTGAACTTACTGATAAAGGAAAAGAATTATTTTTCTATGTTGAGCAAGGTTATAATTCTTTTCTTACAGCTGAAAGAAGTATCATAGAAGATAAAACTTTATCAAAAGGTAAATTATCAATTGGTATACCTTCACACATTGCAACATTTTATTTATTTGATTCTCTGGATGAATTTCATAAGAAATATCCCAATATAGAAATTACAATAATATCTAAATCAACTTCTGCCTTACTAGATTTGCTTAGAAGCCATGAAATTGATTTTATGATTGATTCAGAACCTGTAAAAGCATTAGATACCAATATAACAATTAAACACATTAAGAATTTACACAATGCCTTCATAGTTTCTTCAGAGTTGGATATAAGTAATATTAAGTCTTTAAAAGATTTAGAAAATACGGCTGTAATATTACCAATTAAAGGTACAGCTAATAGATCAGACTTAGATGATTTGCTTTTAAAAAATAAAGTTAACTTAAACAATGTTTTAAACATCCATACATCAGAACTTATTATTGGGGCGATTAAAAGAAAATTAGGAATTGGTTATGTTATAAAAGAATTAGTTAAAGAAGAACTTAATCATGGGTATTTAAAAGAAGTAAGAGTAGAAGATTTACCAAAGACAGGAATAAGTCTAGTTTACATTAAAGATTACATTACTGATTCTCCAAGGACATTCCTAAAAGAGTACTATAACATTGAGATATAACAAAAATGTTATGTCATCCATAATTAAATGATATTTTCTAATTTATAAGCTTAATTGTATTATTATCTTAAAGGTGAGGTAATAATATGTTAGTATATCAATTAAAATTATTAGAACTAGGTGAATGTTTAGAACCTGTTTTTAAAACAAAAGAAAATGCTCAATGTTTTAAAGAGAAATACAAAACAAGAAACATTATCATAAAAGAAAGATATTTAGAAAATATTAAAGATGATCTGGTTTATCGAATTAAAACTTTAGAAAGCGACGGTTACACTTTAGAAGAAGAAGTGTTTTCAAGCATAGCTGAAGCTTCAAAATTTTTAAAAAATGAACATCAAAGCATAGTCGAAAGTAGGCTATATTGATGAGAAGTGTTTACACTATAAATTCCTTAGAAGAAATGAATCCAAACAAAAGGAATATTGTAATAGTTAAAAATGCTTCAGAAATTCAAAAGCTTAAAAGTTTAGAAGAGTATTACCATTTCTGTATTAGATTAGTTATCAATCATGTTGATGAAGAACTAGTAGATTTGTTAATAAGTCTAAATATGGCTTTTGAAATCGTCTTAAGAAATAATGATTTAAATGAAAGAGAGATGTCTCTTTTACATCGTTTTAAAGAGAGTACGAATAATAAAGTATATTTAGCTTACGATATTGATGATTCAAGTCAATTTGATCGCGTATTAATGACTTATTATATCAATCAATATGGCATAATTGGTCTTTTAAATACACAAGATAAACATATGTATAATGAATGGGCAATGGAAATTGCCAAATATACTAAAAAACAAAATGTAAAGAAATTAAATAGAGCTTATATTGGTACAAAAGATAGTTAAAAAACTATTTTTTTGTGTTATAATGCTTATAATGAGGTGAGGGGTATGAATAAGATATATATATTTGGGCATAAAAACCCTGATGCTGATTCAGTATGTAGTTCCATTACTTTATCCAATTTAAAGAATAAACTTGGAATGAATACTGAACCAAGAATATTAAGTCCAATTAATAAGGAAACAGAATATATCTTAAATAGATTTAATATTAGTGTCCCAGAATATTTAAATGATGTTCGTGTTCAAATTAAAGATGTTAATTATCACAAAGATTATATAATTAATGAAAATGAGTCAATCTACGAAGCATTTAAGAAAATGAACGATAATGCAATAACAGGTTTACCATTAGTCGATGATGCTGACAATTTTAAAGGTTATGTTTCCTTAAAAGAAGTAGCATCTGAAATGATTTATAATGAAAATTTATTTATAGATACAACTTTTGATAATATCGCGAGCATTTTAGAAACTAAAGATTATATAAAGTTTGATAATCAAATAACTGGTTATGCTCATGCCGCAACGTTTGATGATGAAACTTTTATTAAAGATATTGAATTAGATGAAAAATCAATTGTTATAGTAGGCGACCGTGAAACTATTATTAAACATGCCATTAATTTAAATGTTAAATTAATAATAATGGTCAAGGGTAAAAAACTCACAGAAGAGTTAGAAAAAGAAGCTAGAAAACATAAAATCAATGTCATTATGACAAATAAATCATCTTTCAAAATAGCTCGTGTTCTATGTCTTACAAATCCCATAAAATCTATTAAAAGAGGCACTGATACAGTAACATTTACTATAGATGATTATTTGACAGATTTCAATGAAGAAACTAATAAACTTAAACACACTAACTATCCAATATTAAATAGTCGTGGAAAATGTTTAGGTATGTTAAGAACAATAGATGCTCATGAAGTTACAAAGAAAAAAGTTATTTTAGTTGACCATAATATGCGAGCTCAATCCGTTGATGGACTTGAAGAAGCTGAAATACTTGAAATAACTGATCACCATAATATTGGAGATATAAATACATCATCTCCCATAAATTTCCGTAATATGGCAGTTGGAGCAGTAAATACAATCATTTATTATTTATATCGTGAAAACAATGTTAAGATCGATAAAACAATGGCCTCCTTAATGTTAAGTGGAATAATCTCGGATACATTATTATTGCAAAGCCCAACAACAACAGAAAAAGATCGTTTAGTGGCAAAGGACCTTGCACATATTGCTAAACTTGACTTAAATACTTATGGTTTAGAATTATTAAGTAGTGGAGTATCTATTGAAGGTTTAACAGCAAATGATATATTGTTTAAAGACTTTAAGATATATAAAGTAGGAAATTATAATATGTCTATTGCTCAAGTATTTACAACAGATTTTAAATATTTTGAACCAAGAGTTAAAGAAATAGTCGAAGAATTAAATCGTGTTTCAAAAAATCATGATTATAAATCATGTGTTCTATTTGTAACAAACTTCTTAACTAATAATTCTTATGTCTTATTTTCCGATAATTCTAAGAAAATATTAGAACTTGCTTATGGTCTTGATAATATCCAAAATGGAGATATATTAAAAGGAGTAGTATCACGTAAAAAACAAATGGTACCATATATTATGAGTGCTATTGAACATAATTAAGAGGACTTTCCTCTTTTTCTTTACAGAAATTGTTAAATAAAATATAAAAAATGCTCATATATGATAAAATAGAGATAGGAGTGAAATATATGATTCAGGGAGAACTATTAAAAAAATATCGGGAACAAAATAATTTAACAATTAAAGATTTATCAAAATTAATGCATGTTTCCAAAAATGTTATATCATTATGGGAAGATGGAACAAAAATTCCTAGGGAGGATGACATAATTTTCTTATGTTCACTTTATGGAATAGATCGAATTGATATAATGAAGAGTGAAAAGAAAGTACGCACTTCAAAATTTAAGCTAAATGATAAAAGATATAGAAATATTCTTGTAACCATAGTATTACTTATCTTTTCTATAGTATTAGGCATAATATTAAAGAGTATCTTAGTTTCTGTTATTCTTTCTTTTTCTATAATAACAGTTTATAATTCCTTATACTATATAAAAGATGAAAGAGATTTTTCATCACATCAAAAAGGGCCTAAAAGTTTACTAGGGATAACCTTAAAAAACAAAGAAAAAGGCGAACTAGTAAAATATTATTCTATTGAATCAATAACAGTTGCATCACTTTATCTGTTGTTAAGTCTTATTGCTTATGAATTGAATATTGAACCACTTATAATAAAAGTAGTAATATTTGAGTCGGAAATACCAAATATGTTGTTTATTTGGGGTTCCTTATTTATTTTGCTATCTGGATTAATACTAATAGTCGAAATCATATTTGGTTCAATTTTATTAAAAAAAGAAGGGTAAGTATTTATGAATGAAGAGGATAATGTATTAAATAAAACTGTTTTGGATGCTGGTATAGCTAAACCAATTAGTGTAACAAAAGAAGAAGCTATATCTTTAGCTCAACAAGCAGAGAAAATTGAAAAAAGTAAATTAAAGCAAAATGATACAAACAAAAGTGTTGCAGTTCCTATACCAATAACAAAAGAAGAATTAGATGAAAATCGTGTTAATGAAATAAATGATCTAATGAAAAATGATTATGTAAAAATAGTTGAATCCCGTTATTCTAAGAAAACTTATATTATTTTAGTCGTAATTCTTATAATCGTAATCTCGATAATAGTATTAGAACTTCTTTATTTTGGGGGTAAAGTTTCATGAAAGATAAGGTAAAAAGTATTTTAAATGATGAAAAGAAGAAATCTCTTTTGATATTGATAATTGTAACTATTATCATAATCGCGATAGTTATAACAATATTTTTAGTAGTTAAGCCTGATGCTAAAAAGAATTTTAATACTACTACAACAAAAACTACGACTACTAAAGAAAAAGATTTGTTTAGAGGATTTGATACTAAAGAATTTAATTATACAGATTCCTCTATAAAGGTGACTTACGATTTAAAAAGTAAACATGAGTTTATTTATGCAAATGGGGAAGATAAAAAAACTATTTATACAAACGATACTAAAAATGAATATTATTATGAATTAAATTTAGATAATGGAGCAATACTTTTTAAAGAACAAAAGTATAATTCTAATTTAAATGCATATGAATTTACTGGTAAGAATTATAAATTTACAGGGGAAGCTAATATTACTGATTATTTAGTAGTTTCAACTTGTGAAAATGATTCTTATTCAATTATAGCTAAAGACCAAAAAAATAATGTATACGTATTTAAAAATCCAGATAAAGAATTCAATATTACTTATATTATAAATAATCTAAATAAAACTAAGCTAATCTCGAAAGCAAGTAAGATTGGCTATTATAATTATAATAATTATCCTTACAAAGAATGTAATGAGTATGATTTAATCTATCTTGATACGAGTAATAATATTAGATACTTATCTGGAAAAAATGCCTTATTCTTTGATGAAGCCTACTACCGTTACATTGGTTCATCTGAATTAGGAAATATTATCTATGTACTAAAAGATGGTTTAATGCAATATGAAGATAATTCAAAGAATTTAAATGATGGCAACCATAATATCAATTATATGGGGAGTTTCTATGTTTCTGAAAACAATACGGATATTATATATATAATTGGAACTGATGGGTATATTTATAAGATAGAAAATTTTAGTTCATCATCAAGTACAATTTTAAAGAAATTAAAAGAAACACGACTAAAAAAAATAGGTACTAAAATTATCACTGATAATAACAATTATGCTACAGATAAGACAATGATTAAAGTAGAATTTGAAACAGGAGAGATATTTGAATTCCCAGTTGTTAAGGAATTTGAACTATTGAAATAGACTGACCGATTTGCATTATTTAAAAAAATATGCTATAATTCTTTACATGTGTGGTGCATTATGCTAGTCATTATACTATTTGAAGGTGGGGCTAAAAATCTACCAATTGTACAAATGACACTTCTTATGCTTGCTTCTTCTGCCCAAGTTGGGGCGGGTATAGGATTTAAGATTTAAGGATAAACTATAATGGCATATAGTTGACAATTTCCTTTTATCAAGTCACTTATACAGGATAGTAAAATAACGTACATGATGTGAGTGGTTACCAGGGATTATACGAAATCAACTTATATGAAATGGTAATTGCAAAAGCATATAAGAATAGTCACTATTGTTAGGGAAAACCTCTAGCGTGTATATATTATAAGTATTGGGGTGCGGACTAAGTGGTAATCGAGTAGTTAGATCGGCAACGACTAACTAAAGCTTTTAAATCGAAAGAGCACAAGGGTAACTGAGTGTAAGCTTTAGAGAAATTCAACTCGACCAAAGCCGTAAAATTGATTTATAATATACCATACAAGATTGACTTTAATTCGGGGAAAGAAGCCGATTAAAGTTTTTTTTTGGAATAAAATGAAAAAATAGATATTTGTCTATTTTAATGATGTAAGCTCTTTTAGTTTTATTTTGACAATTGCAATCATTATGTTGATGATTATCAAATACACCAGCAGCTTGCACCGTAAGAAAACTGATAGTCGCAACAATAAAACAAAATGTTATCAAAATAATCTTTTTTTCATATAGCCTTCTTTTTGCAGTGTCATTATAAATAATTATTCTCAACAAGGAAAATATAAAAGTCTTTTATTTTAATCATTAATTTACTAAAATTTGCATACATGTTATAATATAAAATATGGTGATGCTATGAAAAGGAAAAACAACTTTATTATTACAATATTTATTCTTACCTTCATATTATCAATATGTTTTAGTACTGTATCTAACATAATGGCAGCTTCTTTTAATGATATTGTATTGTTTATCATAATGGTTTCTGTAATATCTCTTGGTATTCTATTTGATGCTATTGGTACGGCGGGAATAACTGCAAAAGAAGCAACGTTTCATTCCATGTCATCAGCAAAAGTAAAGGGCGCAAAAGAAGCATTAACTTTAATAAAAAGTGGAAGTAAAATATCTTCTATTTGTAATGATGTAATTGGTGATGTTTGTGGAATTGTCTCTGGAGGATTAGGAGCAGTACTTGCTATTTCTCTTTCTACAAAGTTTAATATAAACAATACGATTATATCAGTTGTTTTATCAGCCTTCATTTCTTCATTTACTGTGGGTGGAAAAGCAATTATGAAAAATATAGCAATGAAGAAAGCCGATCAAATAATACATACTGTTGGAAAAATAAAACATTTATTAAGGATAAAATAATATGAATAAAAAAATAACTGCTAGTTTGTTGTTCATTATGGGATTAATTCTTGGCTTGTTAGCAAAATTTAATTATACTACTGGGCTAGATTCGTTTATTTACAATTTTCTTATTTATTTTAAAAGTCCAATGGTTACAACATTTTTTAAAATTGTAACTAATTTAGGAAGTACATGGTTTATTATCTTACTTAATTTAGTTATAATAGTTTCATATCTTATCTTAAAAAGAAAAGAGATTTTAATAGTACCTATTAATTCTTGTTTAAGTGTTATTTTTAATAATATATTAAAAATAATAATAAGAAGACCTCGTCCCGATGTTTTAAGACTTATTAAAGAAAGAAATTTTTCTTATCCATCAGGGCATGCAATGATTTCCTTTCTTTTTTATATAACAGTTATATCTTTAATTAATAAAAGTAGTATTAAATATAAAAAAATCATAAATGGTTTTATTACGGCAATAATAATAATGATAGGTCTTTCACGTGTCTACTTGGGTGTTCATCATATAACAGATATAATAGGTGGGTATTTGATAAGTACAAGTATTCTAATAATAACATTAAAAGGAGAATCTAAATGAAAGCATTAATAACAGGCGCAAGTAGCGGAATAGGCAAGGATATGGCTAAGTATTTAGCTTCTTTAGGCTATGATTTAATACTTGTTGGAAGAAGAAAAGAAAATTTATTATCTTTAAAAAAAGAATTAAATGTTAACGTAAAAGTAATGCCTTTAGATTTATCAGAATTTGATAATGTTGAAGAACTGTATAATGAAGTAAAGAAGGACGATATTGATGTCCTAATAAATAATGCAGGCTTTGGTCTTTTTGGTGAATTTCATAAAACTGATATTGAAACAGAGATGAAAATGATTAATGTTAATATTAAACAGGTTCATTATCTAACTAAAATGTTTTTACGTGATTTTTATAAAAAAGATAGTGGCTACATCTTAAATGTAGCTTCATCCGCTGGATTTATGGCAGGACCCAAACTATCAACCTATTATGCCACTAAGAATTATGTTTTAAGGATAAGTGAAGCTCTATACGAGGAATTAAGAAGAAATAAAAGTAATGTTCATATAAGTGTTTTGTGTCCTGGGCCAGTTAATACGGAATTTAATAAAGTAGCTCACGGAGAATTTCATACAAAGTCAGCGTCAAGTGAATATGTAGCAAAGTATGCAATTGATAAAATGTTAAAAAATAAGCTTCTTATTATTCCAACTTTAAAAATGAAGTTGGCAATATTTTTAATAAGATTTGTCCCAACAAAACTTTTACTTAGAATCACTTATAATATTCAAGATAGGAAAACAAAATAAAAGAGTTCTAAAACAAACTCTTTTATTTTTATCTGCTTTTTTCTTTTTCTTGAGTATTTTTGCTAGCTTCTTCTTCGGCCTTTTTTTCTTCTTTTTTCTGAAGATAAGCCATCTTTTTTTCGATAAACTCTGGTGTTTTGATATAAGCAAGTTCCGCTTCAGTTAATATTTCAATACGAAATGTTTGTCCATATTGTTCCTTCTTTTCTGGCTCCAACTCAGTAGTTAAATCAGAATACTCACGAACGAAAGTTTTTCCTTCTTGAAATAGAGGAGCATAGATAACTACAGGTGCTATTGGAAAAATATTAGTTCCAGTATATACTGGATTAACTGCTAATATTTCATAGATATTTTTCTCTACTAAATCACTACCTTTAAAATGCTTAACTATATCACCTTTTTTCAAAATCATGTTTATTCCCCCTTCTTCTTTTTAACTTTATCAATTACATCACTTATATTAGAACTCTCAAAAGCTCTTAAAACTTCAATTGGAATAGCAAATATAATTGTATTCGATTGATCAGATGAAACATCATTCAATGTTGCTAAAGTTCTTAAATGTAAAGCTCCAGGTGTACTTCCCATAACTTGAGCTGCCTTCGCTAAGTTTTTAGCAGCTTCTTCTTCACCTAATGATTTTGTTATTACTGCCTGTTTTTCTCTTTCTGCTTCAGCAACTTTAGCAATAACTCTTTGCATTTCTTCAGGCAGCTTAATGTCTTTTAATTCAACATTTTCAACTTTAATTCCCCAAGGATCAGTTGCTTCATCAATTATTTTACAAATCTCAGTGGATATTTTATCTCTTTCACCCAAAAGTTCATCTAAAGAAACAGCTCCAACAGCGTTACGCATAGTAGTTTGTGCGAGTTGTGAAACAGCATATTGATATCTTTCAACAGCGATAACAGCTTTCGATGCATCAAATATTTTATAATAAATAACAGCGTTAATTCTAACACTAACATTATCTTTAGTAATTGCATCTTGTTCGGGAACATCAACAGCTTTAGTTCTTATATCAACTTTTTGATAAGATTGAATAATAGGTAAAACTATATTCCACCCTGGTGATAATATTTTTTTATACTTACCAAATTGAAAAAGAATCCCTCTTTCATATTCCGAAATTTGTCTGATAGATGCAAGAATTACAACTAAAACAATAATCAAAATTGGTATTAAAAACTCCATAATAAACTCCTTTCTTAGCTATATTGTATACTTAAATTCTATATAATTCAACTAATATTGACTTTTAAAAAATATTAAAGTACTATTAATTTGAGGTTGGTGTTTTATTGTGAGCAAAAATAAAAAGAATTTTGTCTATTATGAACTAGCAAGTGCATGTATATTTATGGTAGGAGTGTTATATACTTTACTTCCGACTTTATATGGTTCAAACAATTTAGGAGAATTAAACGTCAATGACTTGTTTTTAAGTATGACCCTTGTCCTAAGTTGTCTAAATCTAGCTCTTTTTTATATAATTGGTAAAAATCCTACAAGTGAATGCTTATACTTTTCTATATGTGCATCTCTTTGCGGTATAGTTAATTTAATTATTACACCATATTTTGAAAATTCTGTCACACTTGCTATTAGTATTCTTGCGATAACGATAACTTTTTCTTTAGTAAAATTATTTACAGTTGATTATTATCATGATAGAAAAGATGCTTTTTATTATATTGAAGGAATACTTGCTATTATTCTTTTAATAGTAGGCATGATTATATCAATAAGTGTATTTAATAATCCTGTTATTGAAATAATGGAGTTAGGTTTCTTTATGATTATAATGGGAGTTATAGAGAGTATCAAAGGAGCAACAAAATGTTTGTTAAAAGCTCCAAGATTTTTAGGCAAAATAAAGTTTTAGGTGATAATATGAAAGTTGTAAAAGATTTTAATGATTATGAAATATTAGATATGGCAAGTGGTCAAAAACTTGAAAGATGGAATGAGGTTATTTTGTCACGCCCAGATCCCCAAATAATTTGGGGAATTAAAACAAGACCAAGTTTATGGGATAGTGCTGATGCAAAATATAAAAGAAGTAATAAGGGCGGAGGAGAGTGGTATATTTATAATAAAGATATGTCATCATCGTGGCAAATAAAATGGCGAGATTTAACGTTTAATTTAAAGTTAATGGGTTTTAAGCATACAGGAATATTTCCCGAACAAGCTTATAACTGGAATATTATAAGAGAAAAAATAAATAGTGAAACTAAAAAAAGGGAAGTAAATGTTCTTAATTTATTTGCCTATACGGGAGCTGCAAGTGTCGCTGCTTTATCCGCTGGTGCAAAAGTTGTTCATGTTGATTCATCAAAAGGTATGGTTGATTGGGCGAAAGAAAATGTTAAATCTTCTGGACTAGATGATAAACCTATACGATATATAGTTGATGATGTTGTAAAATTTGTTGAAAGAGAAATTAGAAGAGGAAACAAATATGATGTCATATTAATGGATCCACCATCATTCGGTCGAGGCTCTAATAAAGAGATATGGAATATTGAAACAGATTTATTTAAATTAGTTGAACTATGCAAAGAATTATTAAGTGATAAACCAATCATGTTTTTAATTAATTCTTATACAACAGGACTTTCTATGAATGTTTTATCAAACATACTAAAACTTACTATTGATAAAGAACATAAAGGTTTTATTAGTTGTGATGAAATTGGGCTACCAATGAAAGACTCTAATCTTTTATTACCGTGTGGAATATTTGCTAGGTGGGAAAGTGAAAAATATGAAGATTAAGCTATTTGAAAGTTCTAGTGAAGATTCATCATTTATTAAAGATATTATATCATCTTTATTGATAGAATCTGGGTTTTATATTACGGAATCAAACAAGTTCGATATAGGTATCGCGATAGGCGGAGATGGAACATTCTTACACATGGTAATGGAAACCGATTTTAATCCAAATTCTTTATTTATTGGAATTAATAATGGTACTTTAGGTTTTTTACAAGAAATTAAACCCAATGAAATAAAAAAGTTTATTAAGAATCTTGAAAAAAAGAAATATAAGATAGAAGAATTATCTTTTGAAGAAATACTAGTTACTCATAATGGAAAAAAAGATAAATACAAATCATTAAATGAAGTAGTTGTAAGAGAAAAAGATTTAAAGACAGCTTATTTTGATGTTTTAATAGATAATGAGTTACTTGAAAATTTTGTTGGAGATGGAGTAATGGTTTCAACACCAACGGGCTCGACATCATACAATCTTAGTGGTGGTGGTGCAATTATTTATAATGGTATTCATGCTTTAGAAATAACGCCATTAGCGCCCATAAATAACTATGTTTATAGAACATTAACTAACTCTATTATTATACCTGACTTTAAAACAATTAATATTGTTCCCGTAAAAAGAACAAAAAGTGTTAATCTCTTTATAGATGGAAGACTTTATACTTATTCATCGCTTGATAAAATTGAAATGAATTTAGCTAAAGATAAAATAAAAGTAATTAGAATGAATGAATATGATTATACTAAAATTATTAACAACAAGTTTTTAAAATAATCATTTCATTTTTTTTAGTATACCAATGAGTATTATTTTATTGTTAAAATGAAATTAAACTATTGTATAAAAAACAAATGCTTGTGGATACATTTTTGTACCACAGTCTTTATGAATATAAAAATATCTAATATTTTTTCTAAAAAGAGAAGTAAAATAAAAATTCATGGGTAATAAATATTATAGAGGCATAAAGAATTAATCATTCAAAATAAGCTCATATCAATCATACCTTTCTAAGAAACAATGTTCCTATTCTATTCTTAATGCCTCTTTTAATTTTGTCAAAATAACACAAATATGTTATAATAAAAAACATTAAATGAGGGTGTTTTATGGAAAAAAGTGATAAATTGCTTATTGACGTAACAAAAAACAGTACTGATTATAACCTAGTAAGAATGAATTCAAAGAAATTGACATTTTGCAGTGATCCATATGTCTTATGTGATTTTGCTGAATATACAAAGTTAGCTGATACTAAAGAAATAATGACGACTCTAACTAATGCGATGATTAGAATAAATGATTTAGTTCATCTATATGAATTTTATTTTCTAATGAGCGAAAGAAATGCTCAAAATTTTGATTATGCCCTAGTTGAAGATATAATCAAAAAAAGTAAAAATGCTAAAATCATGAGTTATTGTTTATCATTTACTAATGTTTTAGATAAAGTTGGAATGTTAGAAAGTTTATATGCAACTAAGAATGCAAAGTGGATTGAAAGACTTGGAGAAGAGATGGATACATCAGCTCTCCCTGGATATAAAGAAGCTTTAGATGAAGCGATTTATTCCCCTTATTTTCCACCATGCTTAGAAAAGTATCAAACTAAAGATATAAGTAATTTAGTTGAGCTTGCCATAAAAGAAAGAAATCCTTATATCATAAATGAACTTGCAGATTATATGGAATATTTAATGACATATAGGGGGGTAAGTGGGTTAAATGTTAATGAATTAGTAACTCCTTATAAATGGGCAGTAGTTGGCAATCCTCTTTATCAATATGAATTTGCCGCATCCGTTGATACCATAGAAAAGACTTCATTTACAACTATGGTAATAGAAGAGGGAATAGCTAAAATAATGTACTATATGTATGAATATGTAAAAGGTGTTGATAAGCTATTACTTAAAAGTGCAATTAATCAAACGGAAAATGAAAAGTATATCAAATTGGTACAATAAAAAAGAAGCAAATTTTGCTTCTTTTAACTTTCTATAGAATCATCGAAAACATTCATTTTATCTAAATCAACATCTTCAATTACTGTTTCTTTTTTGCTTGTTTTTTTATCTTCTGTTTTTTCCTTTTTATCAGTAACCTTTATTTCAGTAACTTTATTAGGAACAACTTCATCTTTTTCTTGTGTATCTTCTTCAGACATATCTAATTTTTCATGGAATGGGGCATCTTCATCAACTAGGTCTTCGTTAATAACCTCAACACTTTCAATGTTTTCTTCCTCTAAAGGAGCATCATCTTCATTTGGGTCTTCCTCATCCATAAGTTTATCTTCATCTTTTACTGCTTTATCAAAATCTTTAGTATCAGAAGTTATTTCTCTGATAGTTCTAGAAAAACTTGATTTCATTTCATTATTATTTTCAAAAAAACATTTTGATAAATCACTAGTGTTTTCTTGAGTATATTCAATTACTTGAGTTAAAGCTCTTGAATAGAATTCATATGCATCTAATATTTTTGCAAGGCATAGTTCTAACGCTTTTTTCTCAGCAGTAATTTTAACTAATTTATTTTTAGATAATTCAGCTTTTTCGATAAGTTCATTCATAGCTAATTTATCTTTAGCTATTTTTCTTTTTCTCTCATCAATTTTAGCAGATATTTCTTTATTAGCAGCAATTAAAATATTTGCTAGTTCATCATCTTTAAATCTATCAACTAAGTTTTGATAATCAGCTTCAAACCCTTCAATATCAGAGTTCATTTTTTCAATTTTTTGTTTTGATACGAAAAAGTCTTCCTTATATTTATTTACCTTATCAAGTTCAACATCAATTTCTCTTGAACTTCTTCTAAGTTTATTTTCGTACTCTGTTTTTATAGTTGTAAGGTTATCAATTATTTCTTGTAGCCTTGTATTAGTCTCACTAATTAAATTATCCATACATACCTTCCTATTCTCTTACTAGATTATAACAAAGAATAATATCTTTGTAAATAAAAAAAAGAAAATGTCTAATAAAAAAATTTTGAATATTTTTATTGACTTTTAAAATTGAGAGGGTTATACTGTAGATACTTAGTAAGGCAACGAACTAAGCAATTGATACAAACCGTCAAATATTTTTATCCAAACAAAGATATTTGAAATAAAATTGTATCTCTCAAATGTATTTTTATTTAGTAGAAAAGGAATATATTGGTTCTTTGAATCAATTGTTCCTCGGACACGTAATGAATAACTATACGATATGGCTTAGTTCACAGTTGGTTTTATTCATTCGTAAGGCGGAATGCTAAACACTGAATATAATTGATTCATAAAGTTGCTTGATGCCACTAGAGGCCTTGTCTTATTACTAAGTATGTGCGCACATGGAGAAAGAAACTCTATAACTAAAGATAAGCAATGGGGACTGGGACCTGACATTCTTGGAAACTGTTGATCATTCCAAACTAGGAAATATATAGTTGTCAGCTATATATTTTTTTTGTTGCCTACTCTTTAGGTTTGCATAACCTATTAGTAGAGGTGTATTTATGAATTATGATTATAAGTTTGGAAATGATTTCTATAATTATTTTAAAGATATAGGAATTAAGAGTACCAAATATAAAATACTTGCTAAAGAACAATCACAAGATGGACAACCTGCTTACGAGTATAAGATGGAGCCCGAGCCTATTTTTGATAATCCTAATTATCAAGGAAGTGGAAAATTAAAGGGTAAAGTTGCGATTATTACTGGAGGAGATTCAGGTTTAGGACGTGCTTGTGCAGTGGCATTTGCAAAAGAAGGTGCTGATTTAGTAATTCCTTATTTATGTGAACATGAAGATGCAATGTTTACTAAAAGGTATGTTGAATCTTTAGGCGCAAAATGTTTGCTTATTTCAGGTGATTTAGCCGATAGAAATTTTTCTCGCAAAATAGTGTCAGAAACAATTAATATGTATGGACACATTGATATACTTGTTAATAATGCAGGTGTTCAGTATCAAACTGATACTTTAAGTGAGATAAGCGATGAACAGTTTGATTATACGCTGAAAGTTAATATTTATGGTATGTTTTATCTAACTAAGGAAGTTTTACCTTATTTAAAAAGTGGGGCATCTATTATTAATTTAACTTCGGTTACAACTTTTTATGGTGATCCGCAATTAATAGATTATGTAACAAGTAAGGGTGCGATTGTCGGTTTCACTCGTGCTCTTGCAAGAAATTTGGCTTTAAAAAATATTCGAGTTAATGCAATAGCGCCAGGATTCTTTTGGACACCAATTCAACCAGGGTGTTGGGAGGCCGATAAAATACCGTCACTTGGAAGTAATTCAGCTATGGGAAGAGGAGCACATCCTTATGAACTTGCATCAACATTTGTCTTTTTAGCATCTGATGATGCAAGTTTTATGACAGGCCAAGTAATTCACAATAATGGTGGAGAAGTAATGGGCTAAAGAAGATTTATAGATCTTCTTTTCTTGTTTTTTAGGAAAGTTATACTAGTAGTCTTGATTCTGCATTAGAATATATTGTAAACTTGCTTTATTTTTGTTATATTTATATAGAGGATATAAAAGGTGTTGAGAATATGAAACAGAATATAGCCATCACGTTTTTACTAGTATTAGTTGTGTTTTGTTCTCCTAAAGTATTAGCAGAAGAGACAACTACTAAACAATCATGTGATTATAAGACAAGAGCTGAACTCAATAAATTGGCTGCAAGCATAACCGCATCTTATGATATTGAAAAAACGAGTGATGGCAAATACATTTTTAAGTTTGCTGTCTATAATGTCGTTGAAAACTTATTTGTTAGTATAACAGATGAAGCAGGAACATTTTCCTTAGTAGTAACTCCAGCACATCTAACTAACGGAGTTTATACTTTCAATATAGAAAATGACACAGATGTTATTAGATATAATTTTGTTGTTAGAAGTTTAATACCTGATTGTTCAGGAGATTTAAAAAAATTTACAGTTGTTAAACCAAAGAAAAATAAATATCACGACTACAATGAATGCAAATATACTGATACAGAAAATTATACCTATTGTCAAGAGTGGATAACAAGAGATTTCTCTTTAAGTGAAAGTGAAATAATAAAAAAAATAAATGAGCAAAGAAGTATTAACAAAAAGATAACTACAACAAAATGCGTTGATTGTGATGAAAAAACCAGAAATCAAGCAAAATTAAGTCGAGAAAAACTTATCAAAAGAATTATTGTTATTGTTGTATCTATTCTAATCGCTTTAGATATAATCTATATTTATATCAAATCTTGTAGAATAAAAGATTCAGAATTATAGCAAAGGAGAATTAAAATGGTAAAAATAGAAAAAGAGCGAAAGTTCAAAACAGAATATATACCAGTGGTTATAAGTTCATTAATATTAATTTTATTTCTTATACTATTATTCTTAACTATTAATTATGAAGGAAAAATTGAAAAAGATAATAAGACAAGTGATGATGTTATAAATGAAGAATTAGTTATAACTAAAACTGATTCAAAGTGTAACCAAGAAGAATTAAATGAATTACTTAATTTAGCTAGTAAAGTAAGTGGTACATATCACGCAACTTCTAAAGAAATTCCTGTTGAAAAGACAGAAGAAAATACTGAGTATGTCGAAGATACAGGTGGTGTTATAAATTATAAATTCATTGAAATAATTATTAAAGGAATTGAAGAAGGAATATATGTACAAATAACCAATAGTTTTAATGATGATGTAAAAGTTATTAAAAAGTCCGATTTAGATCCCAATAGGGAATATAAATATGAAGCTCCAAATATGGATCAAAAAGTTACATATACAGTTAGTATTTATTCAGATAAATACTCTTGTTCAGGAGAACTTTTAAGAAAAGTTAGTTTTGATACAAAAATATATAATACTAAAAGTGACATGTTAGCCTGTGTTATGTATCCCAAATATGAAGGATGTACTAAATTAGTTGATAAAGCCATTTCCTTTGATGACTTTAATAAAGGCCTTGAAGATTATCAAAGAAAGAATAAGAATTATCAAGCCGAAGCAAACGCTAATATCCTTAATGCTTTTAGTAAATCTGATCTTGTAACTGCTGATGATATTATTAATAATACAGTTGGTAAAAAAGAATCAGTAGTGAGTAAAACAGTAAATAAAATAAAAGATAATTTAGATTTAATAATTATTGCAACAGTAATTATAGGTATAGGGGTTCTAGTTGTAATACTAATAATGTTCATAAGGAGAAATAGATTATGAAAAAATATATAACATGTACATTATTAATAATATTATCTTTTTTGTTAGGAACACTTGATGTCCATGCCGTAACAGGTATTGCTGGATTTGATGGTGGGCCATACTCAACGGGTATCACTTGGCATGCAACAGGTGATGCAACTGGTCCAAGCGGACCTTATACAGACTATAAGAAACACCTTCTTATAAATGGACAAAAATTTGTTGCTTACTGTCTTGATCCAGGTTTTCCTCTTCATTCAGGTGATAAATATACTTGTACTCCTATAAGTGATCCAGGACTTCTTTCTTTAGTTGGAAGTGGCGGAGATTATACTCAACTTCAAATGGCCTTAAGATTCTATGCTGTATTTAAAGGATATGGAGTTGGTGGTGAAGACGGGCTAACCAATATGCGTGCAGCCATGATAAGATTTGCCCAAATTAAAGATGGTGTGCAAATGACTCAGCATTGTGAAATGGCTCAGCAACTTGGAATAATACAGCATACATGTTCAAGTAATTTATATGATTATTTATCAGGTAATAATGGCTTAGTTGATGCCGGTTATAATTTAGCTTATTCAGCAAGATCAACATCGAATAAACAAACTGGTGGTTCTGGCGGTTTAACATTTACAAAAACAGCAGCTTCAACTAAAGACCAAATAACTTATCAAGTAACATCACTACAAAATATTGACAAAGTTAAATTTGTTTGTGAAGGATGTTCAATTGTTGGCTCAAACACGATGACTGGAAAATCTGGGACTCTTGTAGTTAGACCAGCACCAAACTGTGAACCATTTACAATTAAAGCTTACTATGTACCAAAAGGTGTACAAATTTGTAGTAATAGTAATACTTCAATTGAGTCCACAAGACAATATTTAGTGGTTAACTTTGATATGACAGCAGAGACATCTCCAGGTGGAGAGATAGATACATCAGGAGAACCAAATGATATACATGTTGATAGAGGTATTGACTGTGACCCTGATTGTTGTACTGAAAAAAAACTTGAACCAAATCATATAGAAGGTGAAGTTTATAACTGTTGTTTAGATAGTCCAGATTCATGGGCAAAAGAATATGAACTAAATGATTTAGTTTGTTATTCCAAAGACATGTTGGTTGACCATTATTGGAAAATGTGTAATTCCGAATCTTATCTTGATAAAAAGATGAACGGAGATTTAAATGAATACTGTGATATTTATTGTACAGAAAGAGTTACAGTATCAATCCCTGGAGCTATAACAGCAACATCAGGAAGGTACTTCGATCTTACAACAACAAGTCAAGGAACAAAATCTCCATATGTTGAAGGATTTAAACGATGTAGAACACTAATTCACTTCAAAAAATGGCAAGATGATTACAGAAAACAAGTCGAAGAACAAGTTGAACAATATAATATCTATCAAATGGAAAGATTGATGGATTTGACTTATGAAGATGCACTTAACAAAACAAGAAATTGTAATTTAAAAATAAAAGTCACTTGTGTAGGGGAGACAAAAGAAGATAAAAAGGACGAGCAAAAAGATGTAAGTGGTAACATTACTCAAAATTCATGCTCAGCTACCGCTAATTCTACAGGATTTAATGGAGAATATGAGTATGAAACAGATTATATAGAATATCAATTCACTAATCCAGCACATAATGGCAAAAATTATAATACAGTAAAACTAAAACAAGAAGGCTTCAAAAAAGATGCCGATGGATATTATAATTATTATAAAATAATAAAGGATAAAGCAGAAGACTATACACACCCTGATCTATCATTTTGGGAAACTCTTCCTACAATAGAAGAAGCAAAAAATAAAAAATCTACCGAAGAGCAACATAAAGTTACTACTACAGACGGAAGTTGTAGTGCAACTGCTGGAGTAACATGCGGACTTGCATATGATGATAGTTGTGGTCATAACAGTGAAAGCGAGCATAACGAATTCCAAGAAAATGTTGAATATTGGCATGCTGATCATCACGGAAAAGCAGAAGCTGCTAAAGGTGCTTATCAAGCTGCTGTAGCAAACGCTAAAACTCTTGAAGAAAAACTTGATGTGTGTGATGATTACTTTATTTCAGGAAATGGAACTGATGCAAAAGGCAACTTCCCATTCAATGCATCATTATTTGGTTTTGAATATACTCAAGTATATTTAACTGACTTTGGTGATCTTAAAAAAGAAGTTACTATGGTACCATTTGATTCAGCCCCTGGTTGTGTAATATCTGGACCTACTTTAGGACCTGATGCTGAGGATGGTTTAGTAGAACCTCAATATTCTACAAAATACTTCTCTGATAAAATTACTGAATCAGAAGACTTTGGAACCCCTGGTATCGAATGGGAAGAAACAGAGACAGGCTTCGAAAAATATATTCATGCACTTTATGAAGCTGACCAAAAATTTGTTCAAGATGCTAAATATCATGCAGTTTGTTCTTGGAACGAACCTGATAATACTAAGTATACATTAGTACAAAAAGGTGTTGTTCAAGAAAGTGACTTTAATATAACAAAAAATGACCGACAATATCATGTTCACTTATCTACTCTTGAAGGATCATATGATACAAGATGGTTACTAAGTGGTTTAGGAACAAACTCCAAATTTGATGCTTTCTTTGCTGAAAATGGCAAAACTTGTTCAATAAAACAAAATGCAACAGATGATGGACTTTTCCACTGTGCCTTAAAAGTAACCTATGAAATAATAAGAACTGGAAAATGTAATGGAGAACAAACAACTATAAGTGAAGAAGAGTGTGATGGACCAGATAATACAGAATCGGTATTAAACTTCAAAATAGTTGATCCAGCAGTAGTATTTACATGTGATTCAACTGAGGATTGTGGATATGGTTACAATTGGTTTGATATGCCGGGTGGACCTGATGTATTATCTGCAATTCGTCGTAAGGGTCAAGATGACAATACATATGCTCCAGAAAACTTAACTTATTCAGTAACTCTTACAGCAAAAGATATGAAACAAATTAAAAATTATAATAGATGGAGAGAAAACGATAACTACGGTGGCTATTCAGACTTCAGTTTAATATGTGATTGTCCATCAGAGCCAGAAGAATGTAACGAAGTAGCTGGAACACAAACTTGTAAAAGAAGCGAAAGTTGTGTTAAGTGTAAGAGTATCTTCTTAAATAATCTATATGATGGTGTTGTTAATTATGGCGGAAATCATTCTGTAACAAGAGCACACGGAAATATAGAAAATATAAGAAGTAACGGACACGTTCATTGGGCCGGATAGAAAATATAAAGGTATAACCTAGGTTATATCTTTTGTTTTGCTTAAATGCTTGTTATTGTTAAAGTAATTTGTTATAATTTTTATAAGGGTAAAGAGGATGGATATGAAAAAAATATTAGGTTTTTTATTAATTATCTCTTCTTTTTTTATAGTAAGTATAAATGCACAAGCTTTAGAAGATACAACATGTAATTACAAATCAAAGGCTGAATTAAGTAAAGCTGCTTATAATGCTGATGCAAACTACACGATAAAAAAAGATGATAATGGTTCTTATTATTTTGAAATATCTATATACAACATTACTGAAGAGATTTATGCAGTCGTAACTAATGATATAAATGATGATGAAATTATCATTTTTAATAATATGACTACAAACAATAATTACTCATTTGAAGTACATGATATAACGACAATTATAAATTATGTTGTTCATATTAGAGCTATTAAATATGGTTGTAATGATGAATTTCGTAAAATAAATATTTCAAAACCTCGCTATAACGATTTAAGTGAAATAGCTGTTTGTAAGAACAATGTCATGTTAGACTATACTTACTGTAAGACTTGGGTTAATAGATATTTCTTAGAAACAAGAGAAGAAATAATTGATAAAATTAATAATCAATATACGAAAAATAAGATAACGACAACAACAGCTTGTATTACTTGTATGCAAAGTGATGCAGCTTCTCTTAAAATAAAAAGACAGAAAATGCTAAAACTTGCAATAATTATTGGTTTAGTAATAGGAATTATCCTTGATATAGGAGTAATTATACTTTTAATAATTAGATTGAAGAGGTATTACATATGGTAAAAAAAGAGATAACGAAAGAAGAAAAAAAAGCAATAAAGCAGTATAAAAATGAAGAAAAGGGTATGAAAATAGAAAAAGATAGAAAACCCTTGAGAAAAGAACACTTATATTTAGTTTTAGCAATACTTGTTCTTTTGTCACTAGTAGGTCTATTAATCTATATGATTTTCTCGGGTAAAGAAAAAGCCTTAATCGTGCCTGATTTACCAACACATGAATCTCTTGATGTTGGTATTGTAGACTTCAGTGATACTGCTGCGACTGCTAATGACTTAAATAGTAAAAAGAATAATAGTCTATCGGTTAATTATAACTTAGTTACTGATTATTATAAAGAAGGTATATTACTTTCCAACACTCAAGCCGATTATATGAATGATTTAATTATTGTTACATCAGGACCTTTATCAGAAACTCCTTTTATATCTTCTTTAACAAAAGAAGGAACTCTTAAATGGTTAACAAAATTAGAAGATAAAGAATACGATAAAATAAATGTTTATAAAACCGTATTTATTAACAAAAATTATTATGTATTTGGTATTTGTACAAAAGATAAAGAAAGTTCACTTATCGCGATAAAACTAGATAACTATGGTAAAAAGAAAACTACTCGCATACTAAAGAAGAATATAGATAGTAAAGTTAAAGATGTAATTAGTATTGAAAATAAAGTTGCTATAATTTTAGGAAATTCAGCAGAATTAACTGTTATTCTTACTGATGAAGAATTAAATACTAATAAAAATGAAATCTCTTTATCGAAATATATAGATAACTCATCTTATTTAAATTATCAAACAGGAACAAGCAAAAATGGTTTAAATTTAGTTGTTAATAATTCAAATACGTTTTATACTGTCGATATAGATACAAACTCATTAAGTGCCTCAGTAAAAGAGATGACTGAGCTAAATAATTTGAAAACAGATGAAACCATTCGAGTAACTAATTATTTAGAAGGTTATATGGCTTATACCAATTCTAATATATATAAATTTAATCCAGAAAATAAACTTATCAACAAGTTTGATTATAGAAAAATAAAATTAGAAAATGATGAAGAATTTAAAGAAAAATACAAAGATGACGAATTCTTTTCGAGTGATGACTTTGAAAATGTAATTTATGTAGAAGGAGTTAATAACTCTTCTTCATCTTTAGTTGTAAATACTAAAACATTATTTTCTTCAATTTATGATATATATGATTCAAGTTTAAAAATAAGTAAAAGAATAATGTTAGATAAATTTAAGTATTCATATCCTGAAGGAATGTTATTGAATAGTTTTTATATTGATGGTAGCATTTATGAAGTTTATTCGTATGGTTCAGAAACTCCATCAATAATGATAAGTAAAATAGGGTAGTATAGGAGGTAAATCATGAAAAAAACAAACAAAATAATCTTTGCATTTTTAATCTTTATGATATCTCCAATACTAGTTTTTGCAGCCAGTGATTCATCAGGAGAACAAGGTAGTGGATCAGGTATTGTAAATTCCTGTAGTCCAAATTGTTCAGGAATTGTAAGATCTTCCTCACTAGCGGGTGTTCGTATCACATTTGTTGATGCATCTGGACATGTTGTTCCAGCATCAGGAAATCAAAGCTTTGACTACGTAACTTATGTTAAACCTGGAAAAGAAGGAATAAATACCACTTATAATTCTTTTAGTGGAGATAGAAATAAAGTTGCTCTAGCAGGTGGTGGAAATTATTCCGCAGGAAATAGTTCACAAAGTAATTTTAAAAGATTTAGTGCTGTTGCTGCTGCTTATGATAAATATATTGTAACTGAAGGATCGACGCATAAAAGTAATTTACCAGGGAGTGGATATACTGGCGGTAATATTCAAAAAGGATTTAGTCGAGAACTTAATTTTTTCTTAGGTCTAACAAGGCAAGGTAATCCAACATATGCTGCTGATGTTAATTCCTTTATACGAGCGATTGCTGAAGTGAGTGGCGGATTTAATGCCGATGATTTAATTTATAAAATATCAGAAGGATGTAATACAGGTGAAGAAATATTTATCGTTATGGAACCTTTATTCTTTTGGTCGGGAAAAGTTGATGGAGGATATGCCAATTATTTTGGCTCTTTAGCTGATTCATATCACTTCTTTGGTGGAAGTATTCCCGGCGGAGTAGGACTTACTAATACGAATAGTCTAGCTTATGCAATTTACTATGAACGGGAGATTGGAGCATATAAAGGTGCAACAGGAGTATCGAAAAATGGTTTTAAAATTCAAAGTGCTTCTGATTTATTATCAACAGCAGGATTCGCTTTAGCTGTTGACTGGGCTAATGACCCTGGACAATACTGTAATTCATGTTCTTATGTTAATGGCACGTTTTCTTATGATAATAAGATTTATCCGGGAGACTTAAAAATACCAAGTGGATTTAAGAGCATTGAGGACTACGCTTTTACAGATCGAGGATCAGGTGGAGCTGGATGTTGTAAAATATTAGAAACTCAAATATCATCAATGCCAGAGTCATGGCAAAAGGCTTATAAAGAATTATGTACAGAACCAGAGCCTGATTGTTGTACACCATCTGTACCAAAAGAACCTCCTATAATAGATGTTCATAATTGTTGTGATGATTCACCATTCTCAAAAGTAGTAGATAGTGAGTTAGATGATTTATTCTGTTATGACAGTGAATTACAAGTGGATTTCTTTAAAAATAGATGTGAAAATGAAAGATATAAAGAACCTTTAAATGAATACTGTGATATTTATTGTACAGAAAGAGTTACAATGGAAGTACCACAAGCTATAACAGCAACATCAGGAAGATACTTCACATTATCCAAAACATCACACGGTTCGACTTCTCCATATATTGAAGGATTCAGGCGCTGTCGAGTAAAAATATATTATAATGAGTGGCGTAAGAAATATGCCGAAACAGTTAAACGCCAGGTAGAACAATATAATGAATTCCAAAAACAAGCTTCCATGGAAAAAAATTATGAAGATGCAATAAGTAAAGAAGAGGAAATACATAGAACAGGTACGGTTACAGCAAGTTGTAGTTCAACTGATAATTCAACAACTCCTCCAACAACTAAGAGTAACTCCGCTAGTGCAACATTTGAATATACCTATTATAAATATCCATTTGAAAATAAGCATAGTTATTACACAGTAGACTTAAAAGATGATCACTATACAAGAGTTGAAATAGTAAGAGGAAGTAACTTAAAAGAACCTCACGAACCATATAGTTTATATAAATATGAAGAAGCAAAAGAAAAATATGAAGCAGCTAAGAGACAAGCAGCCGCAAGTTGTGGACTTGGAAATGTATCTTATGGTGGAACGCCTTTTTCGGAACAAAATATAACTTACAGAAGTGAAAATCCAAAAGAAGTTATAAATACAATAAAAGCTGCTAAAGAAAGTGCTAAGAAAGCTTATGAAATAGCAACTGAAGAAGCTTATAAATTAGAGCAAAAGATAGATGAATGTGATTATTACTTTGATGATTCTAAAAGTAGACTAGAAGGTGGTGCATCATATGATGGAAAAGATGCTGAAAAACACTACAGTTTCACACCAGACCTTCTATTCCGATATTCACAAGTATATCTAGATGAAAATGCTCAATCAGTATTAGACACACTAGCTGTTGAGTTTGATAGAACATGTTCTTATGAAACACTTTATGACAAAGATGAAACAGATGTTGATGAGATAAAACCTGATAGATATTCAGGAGTATATGCAAATGGTAGTGAAAAAATGCATGATTTTGATAAAGATGTTGAACTTGTTTATGAAGAACATGGATTTAACTTAGAAAAGTATTATCATAAAGAATATAAAGCTGAAAAAATATTTACAACTGATGCTAAATATCATGCTAGTTGTGAATGGAAAGAAAAGGATAAAGATTTATATACTTTAGTACCATCTGGCATTTCATCAGAAACATCAGTTTATAATCATACTGTACATAACCGAGAATACAAGATTTATTTATCAACGTATGATGGTACATATCAAACATACTGGGATATAAATAATGTTGGTCACAAAGGGGGTTTTACAAGTTACTTCCAACGCGGAACTAATACATGTTCTGGGGAAAGTCCCGAAGATATTGGTACAACTATTACCTGTAAGATTCATGTATCACATGAACTTGTTCAAACTGGAAAATGTAATGGATCAAATGGAACAGATACAACAGTTAATGAAGAAGACTGCGAAGAAAATAAAGAAGGTTATGACTTATTTGTCTTTAAAGTTGCTGATCCAGCCGATTTATTCCCGACTGGAACAGATACAGAATCAGGTAAAATAGCATATAACTGGACTGATACAAGTAGGGGACAAGAAGTTATGGAAGAAATAGAAGAAAAAGGTGCTACAGCTTCAAACTATGCACCAGAAAATATTTCATATCAAGTAACATTAGGTCGTTCGGATATGAAAAAAATTAAAAATTACAACAGGGCAGTTGAAGATGAAAATGGCTATTCTGATTTCAACTTACACTGTGAGTGTCCAATAGAAAAGCAGACCAACACACTTGAAGGTGGAGGAGTAGGATGTACTCAATGTAAGAGTTACTTCTTAGAAGGGCTTGAAAAAGGATATGTAAAATATGATGGCAAAGAACACAATGTAAATGTTTGGAGTTCTTCAAAATCACTTCAAAGTATTAGAGAAACGCAATCAACAAAAGGAAGATGGTAGGTGAATAGAATATGAAAGAAAGTTTATGGGGATATTGGATAGTAGTTTTAGGAGTTTCTATTATGGGAGTTATGCTTTTATTACAAAACTATACAACAACAAATGAGCAAGATTACTATTTAGTAAAAGAAGTGCTTGAAGCTAGTATGTATGAAGCTGTCGATTACGGTTATTACCGTGATACAGGTGAATTAAAAATGAATGCCGAGAAATTTACAGAAAACTTTATTAGAAGATTTTCAGAAGTTGTAAATATCAATAAGAAATATACATTATCATTTTATGATATTTATGAAGAACCACCAGCAGCAAGTGTTTCAATTTCAACAACTACAAATGATACAGCATTTGGACAGAACCAATCAGCAAATAAAGATAAAGCTGCTGTTGTAAATAGACTTACAGGTATACTTTATACAAATAGTAAATATCAGCCAAGACTTTAAAAGGGTAATTTATTACTCTTTTTTTCTTTTTCTAAACTTTGGTAATACTCAAAGAAAATGTTTCATATATATAACTAGAAAGGAAAAATGATTATGGAAATATTAAAAGTATCAAGCAAATCAAATCCTAGTAAAGTAGCAGGAGCGATTGCCAATGTGTTCAGAAGTTTAGGAAGTGTAGAAATACAAACTATTGGAGCAGGTAGTTTAAATCAAGCAATTAAAGCAATATGTATTGCAAGAGGATTTGTAGCACCTAGCGGTAAAAATCTAATTGTTATACCAGCATTTTCTGACATCACAATTGAAGGCGAAGAAAAAACTGCTATTAAACTAATAGTTGAGGCAAGATAATGCCTCTTTTTATTTGCAAAAAAACAAAAAAAGAAGTAATATATACAAAAAGAAACGGGGTCGAAGTGCATGAAAGTATTTAAAAAGTTTATTTCTTTAATTGTTTTAATTTTAATTCTTGCAACTTCAATCTATTTTGGCACAGCACTTATTAAAAGTAAAACTTATGAGCCTCAAGAAGTAGTAGTAGAGCGGGTTGAACAAAATTATGATATGTATATTAAAGGAACTGATACAATTAGGTTATCAATAAAGGAGAATTTTAATACCTGCAAAAGCGGCGATAAAATTAAAAGATGTGGTATAATTAAAAATACAATTACAAATGCTAGCAATTTGACAAAAAAAGAAGATTTAAGTAATTATGAAAATGAAAATGCGATTAATGCTATCAAAAATATTATAGAGAATATCAAAGATAATATAATTATAATTCAAACAAATTGGAATAGTAGATTTACTAAGGAAGAATTAGAATCTCTTATAAAAACTGAAAAAAAGAATATTACAGTTGAAATAAAAAATATTTCCATTGAACAAAACAATAAGGAAACAAAATATACAATTAAGTTAGATAGCAAGAATGGTAAAAAAGTAAAAGAAGTAATTGTTAAGAAGGACGGTAAACTAAAAAAGCCAGAGAATCCTTCCAAAAAAGGCTACATATTTGTTGAATGGCAATTAGATGGTAAAAAGTATGATTTCAATAAAAAAGTAAAAAAAGATTTTACTTTAGTTGCAAAATGGAAAAAGAAAAAATCTTAGTATAAAGAAAAAAATTTTTATAAATGGGGCACCCGATGAAACAAGTTTGGAAAATTTTGAACATTTAGCAAAAACGATTTTTTCCAACAAAGGAAGGCTTCAATGATTTGATGAGCCAGTATGAGAAAGTATTATCAACAAAAAAACTCTAGAATAATTCTCTAGAGTTTTAAAATCTTATTTATACTTTTCCTCTATAACAGAAGTGTAGGTATTATTTATAAATTCTTTAGTTAATCCTAGGTTATATCTAAAATGATTTTTCTCATATTCTTCTGTATATTTTTCGTAAGGAATAAGTAGCCAATTGTCCATATTTTTATCAAAATAATTTACGATTGGTTTAGCTTTTATGTTTTCAAAACTAACGTTTCTATTCTCATCCACAAGAACATTAAGGGTTGAAAGTAAACCAAATTGGTAAGCATTATCAAATGTTTCTTGCCCTTTAGGTGTTCTTGCAATATCATCATCATTTGAAACAAAATTTCCTAAAGAATAATAAACTAAAGTTTTTTTCTCATCGCCAATAATTTCAATTGGTTGAATAGAATGAGAGTGGCTTCCATAAATTATATCAACACCAAGTTCATTTAAAAACGCAGCTATTTCTTTTTGTTCATTATTAGCGCTAAAGGTAAATTCATCACCCCAGTGCATCATAACAATAGTAACATCAGCTTGTTCCTTTAAAGAACCAATTTCTTTACTTAACAAATCTTTATTAATTGTGCGAGTATTTGTATCTCTATAGACACTAATTAAACGTTTATCAGTTTCATTAACTTTCGCGTTTGTGCCATACGTATAAGCAAGAAAACCAAATTTTATTCCGTTAATTTCTATTATACGCGGGGTATTTCTATCTTCTTCATTTAAGTATGTTCCAACTGTTTTTATATCAGTATTTTTAAAATAATTAATAGTTGAAACAAGTCCATCTAAACCTCTATCATAAGCATGGTTATTAACCGTTGAAAGTACTTCTAAATCAAGAGAAGAAACTAAAGAACCGATATAGGCGGGAGCACAAAAGTTATACCCATCTCCACTTACCTGAAGTGTCTCATTTCCAATAACCACTTCCATATTAGCTATACTTAAATCATCATCTAAAAAATAATCTTTAACAAATTTAAAATAATCATTTTCGTTATAACCATTAGAAACAGATTGGTAAAAGGGAGATTCAAATAAAAAATCACCAACTAATGTCAACTTTGCAGACCTTTTTAAAACTTTTTTCGTTGTAGAACTTCTTATCTCACCTGATTTATCATTATTTTTAATTTTGTTGTTACTATTAGAAAATACTGCAGAAATTCCAACCAACAAGCATAACACTATAAAAAATGAAACTTTTATTTCCGTTCTAACTTTTCTTTTTGCCACCCTTATCACCCTAATTATATAATAACATATGTTGAGCAAATATGGTATAATCATATTGAGGAGAAACTATGAAAATACAAAAATACATAAAAGATAAACAGAATAAGTATAGAGTAGTAATTGATGATGAAGAATATATTCTCTATGATGATGTAATAATCAAATATAATTTATTATTAATAAAAGAAATCGACAATAAAACATTTAAAGAAATGTTTGGGTTAAATGATGAATTAAAAAGTTATTATGATTCAATTAAATATATCAGTAGAAAGTTAAGATCCGAAAAAGAGATATACGAATATTTAGAAAAAAAAGGAATTGATGAAAGTACTATTAAAAAAACAATTAAAAGACTTAGAGATTCGAAATTCTTAAATGATGATGTATATCTAAATGCTTATTTTAAGGACCAAATAAATTTAACTAATAATGGGCCTAAAAAAATAGAAGTCAATCTTTTAAAACTAGGATTTAGAGAAGATATAATAAAAGAAAAACTTAGCAGTATTGATGAAAGCGTTTGGAAAGATAAATTAGAAAAATATATTGATAAAAAGATAAAAACTAATCATACATCTTCAAGCAATATGCTAAAGATAAAAATAACTAATGATTTAATAAACTTGGGGTTTATGAAAGAAGATATTATAAGTATTTTAAATAAAAAAGACCTTAATGATGAGTTTGCCTTAAAAAAAGAGTATATAAAATCTAAGCGTCTTTTATCTAGTAAATATGAGGGGACAACCCTTGAAAATAAAATTAGAGAAAGGCTTTTCCGTAAGGGTTTTTATGTATTTGATATAAAGGAGTTAGATGATGAAGAATAAATATGAAAGATTAAGTAAATTAGAGAAAAAAGAATCCATTAAAGAATATGCAAATTCAAGTGATACTAATGCAGCCATAACAAGCAGAATAAAAAGATTAAAAACAGTAGGAATAATCGGTATCATATACTCTTTAGTCATGTTTGCCTTAGATTTTCTTAAAGAATTTGGTATATTTGATATTGGATTAAATAAGTTTGATAACTTACTTGTTAGTTATATTCTTGATGCTTGCCTTTTAATTTTCTGTGTTGTTTTTGTAATAAAGGCTAATAGTTTACTTAAAGAACAAGTTAATATTTATTTAATTGAAAAGAAGAATGAGAAAAAATGAGAAAAAGATTTGCCAATAGATCTGGAAACAATTATAAACAAATTGAAGTTAATGAGGATTTTTTTAAGGGAACTGCTTGTTATGTAGATTTTGATAGTAGTGAAGAACCAGTAATAGTTTTTAATGGAAAAACTAATGTCTGTATAAAGAAAGAAAACTACGAACGTATTACTTTATATCCGCTAGACGGAACTTACTCTATTACAATCATGTATAATGAAAAAAAAGAACTAATTGAGTGGTATTTTGATGTGTCATCATCTGTTGGGTTTGAAAATGGTATACCATATCAAAATGATTTATATTTAGATATGGTAATTCTACCAACGAAAGAGTTTTTTATCCTAGATGAAGATGAATTGTTAGCAGCTTATCATAATAAAGAAATTGATGAGACTTTATTAAAGCATGCCTACAAAACACTTGAATTCTTAAAAGAAAAATATGTAAATAATTTTTCTGATCTAAAGAGTTTTACAAAACATGTTTATGATATAATAAAGACAGGTGATACATATGGAAGTTAATAATCCCTTATATAAGAATCAAGGAGTGCATCTCTTAACAAGTATTTTTACGGTTGACCATGGAATTGTCAAAGTCTTGCTTATCAAAAGAGACAATGAACCATTTAAAGATTCATGGGCTTTAGTTGGTGGAGCTCTTTATAATAATGAAGATTTAAAAGATGGGTTAAAAAGAGAAATAAAAGAAAAAACGGGTATTAAAAATATTGATTTACATTTAGTTGATGTTCATGGGAAAGTTAATAGAAGCCCTGTAATGCGTATGGTTGCTGTGTCTTATATGGGTGTACTTGATATAAATCGAGTAGAAGTTTTAAAGAAAACTCTTAAGACAAATGATGCCGAATGGTTTAATATAAAAGATGTTTTAAATATGAGTTTGGCGTATGATCATAAAGAGATTATTAAAAGAACATTTGAAGAATTAAAAAGCCAAATATGTAAAAGTAATATTTTAGTTTCTTTATTTCCGTCCGGCTTTACAATGCCAGAGATTCAAAAGACTTATGAAGCAATTCTTGGTATTACAATGGACCGAAGAAACTTTCGAAGAAAATTACTTAGTTTAAATCTTGTTTATGATACAGGAGAATACTTAAACTTTGATGGGAAAAAACCTGCTAAATTATACAGATTTAAAGAAAATATAGAAGATAAAGTGATATTTTAAAAAGAGTTATAAAAAAAATAAACAATAATATACTTTAATATGAAAAAAGTTATATTATTGTTTTTATTATTATTAATTCCTTCTTCTGTTAAGGCATCAATCTGTGTAATGGATACTGATGCAAAAAGATTACTAACGGGTACTGGTGAACACGAAGTAAGACTAATTGCTTCCACTACTAAAATAATGACTTCTCTTGTTGTAATAAATAATGTTGATGACTTAGAAGAAGAAATCGAAGTAACCGACGATGTTTTAAAGAGTTTTGGCTCAGGTATTTATATTGAAGTTGGAGAACATATTAAAGTAATAGATCTTTTATATGGTCTTATGCTTAGAAGCGGAAATGATGCAGCAATTATGTTAGCTGTTCATGTAGGCGGATCAATTGAGGGCTTTGCTAAATTAATGAATGAAACAGCTACTTCTTTTGGTATGAAAAATACAGAGTTTATTAATCCATCAGGTTTAGAAGATGAAAATGGACAGGGAAATACATCAACTTGTTATGATATGGCACTTCTTATGTCGGAAGCAACTAAATGTCAAAAGTTAATGGAAATTATGTCTACTAAACATTATGGAGTACAAACTGATTATAAATACTATGATTGGTATAACAAAAATAAGTTACTAACAGAGTATAAGTATACTACAGGTGGAAAGACTGGTTATACAGAAAAAGCTTATAGGACATTAGTAACATCAGCAACAAAGGATAATAAGAACTTAGCTGTTGTTACCTTAAATGAAAGAGATGATTTCTTAAAACATAAAAATAAATACGAAGAAACTTTTAAAAAGTATAAACTAGTAAATGTTGTTGATAAAAAGAAATTTTTAAAAAATGAAGGATATGAAGTAAAAGAAGACATTAATATGCTTCTAACGGAAGATGAAATAAAAAAAGTCAAGGTTAGTGTTACTTATCTTGATGATGCGTTAGCAAGAAGTGGTTATGTCACAGTTTCTTTAAATGATAAAGAATATTTTAAAGAAAATATTTACAAAAGAAAGAAAAGCAAAGGAATATTAACCAAAATATTCGATTTCTTTCATATCTTTTAATTGTTAGTATAAGAGTTTTATAGTATAATTTTCGTAGGTGATAGTATGAAAATTATTAATGAACTTTTAGTTATGATATTAATAAATCAATAGATTTTTTATAAAAATATATTTGGCTTTCAAGTTTTAGAATCAGTGGGAGAGCCAGTTGAATGGACGAAAGAAGAGTTTATTGAATCTTGTAAACTTGCTAAACAAGAATTAAAAAATACTCAAAAAGATGTAATACTAAATGATCCAGAAAAAGGGGCTATTTGGTATTCTTGCCTTCCTTGGTTTAAATTTACTGGAGTAGTGCCACCATATGATGCTAAAGTAACGGTTCCACAAATTATATGGGATCAGTTTGAAATAGTAGAAGGACATGTTTATATAAATGCAATGATAATGGCACATCATGGTTTTATTGATGGGTCACACATAGGCTTACTAATAAAATCAATAAATGAAGAATTTGATAAAATAGGCGAATAATATTATTCGTTTTTTTGTGTGTAAACATGTAAAAAAATACACTTGACAAGACGATTAGAGCTTGCTAAAAAAAATTGCTATAATCAAAGTAGATAAGTTCGCTAAAAAACGGATAAAGATTGTAGGTGTTTTTGTATGAAGAAATTATTAAGATATGTAAAATAATAATAATTTACAAATTGGGAATAATGACAATATCAAGTAGAACTTGAAATTTATGTAAATTTTTAGTATGCTTATATTAGAATATATTACAATGAGGAGGAAAGTACGTTGAGAAGGAAGTATATTAGTATTCTTATTGTTTTATTAGCTATAGGTTTTGCTAGCGTAAGTACAGTCTTAGTTATAATAAGTAGAACCAGTGTTAGGAGAAACCAAGAAGATTTTGATGTTTATTTTTCAAAAGTATATCTTAATGGCGTACAACATGATGAATTTATATCATCTAATGGAAAAAATATTGACTTTGGAATTCAAGAATTAAAAAATAAAGGTGAAGAAGTTACCTTAACTTATGAAATAACTAATGCGAGTAGTCAGTATGATGCCGACGTACGAGTTTTATTTGATAATTTAAATACAACAAGTGAATACTTAGAAATAACAAAAGAAGACAATTATGATGGATTTATTCAAGCACATAGTAATGGAACAGGTGTTATAACAATTAGATTATTAAAACCAGTTGAAGACGATAAAGATGTAGATCTTAAATTAAATTTAGGCGTTGATGCCGAAGAAAAAGAACTAGATACTGTAGACCATGATTATAATCCAAATCAACCAAAAGCCAATAATTACAGTACTAGCGCTATAATTACAGATGAAAATGAAGTAAAACTTATCAATAAAGTTATCGTATTAAAAACAGCAAATGGACTAAGATACAATAGAACTGATTATGATGGGTACTTCTATCAAGACAATATTCCAGAAGGAACAATGACAATTTATGTATTTGATCAGATTACTAAAGAAGAAGTATTAAACATGAAAGAAAGTGAAATAATAGCTTCTGCTAATCGAAACATCGAGATAACTACATCAACTGTTGGAAGACAAGTTGGATCTAAAATGATTTTAAATGACATTTCTTCAAGAGAAACAAATACAACCACTATTGTTGAAATTAAAGTTGATAATAAGATATTTAGAAAAGAAGTAGATAGTGAAAGAAAAGCTGTATTTAACATAGACACTAATTCAAGTACAGTTGAAATAATTTCTTATGGAGTAGTAAATCTTACTGGAGAAAATAGTACGTATAATATACCTGATGCGACTGGAACCCCTATAAAAGTTGAAATAAGAAATAAAAAGCCAACTCCTCCAACACTAACTGGTGGAAGTGACGTTTATATTTTAGCTGAAAATGCTCGTGTAACAATTAAAACTCCAGGAACTGCAACATCGGGAGTTAGTAAATATGAATACATTGTATCGGAAAATGAAATAACAGACTTTACAAATATTCCTGATGTAAATGTATTTGAAGAGGACGTAAAAGTAACTGATGAAGGAACACATTATGTTTATTTAAGAACTGTTTCTAATAACGATACAAGAAGTATTTGGAGTGAAGTTGAAGTAGTCAAATTAGATAGATCGAGTCCTGTTATTGAAATAAAGAAAACAGTATCAACAAGTAATAGTATAAAGATAGAGTTTTCGGCAACTGATATTTATTCTGGAATTAAGAGCTTAAAATGTTATTACGGTAATAACTATGAAACCGAGGGAACTATCGAAGGAAATACTTGCCATTTAAATAACTTGATAAGTAATAATATCTATAAATATAAAATATGTGCAATAGATAATGTCGATAATCCTGAAGCTTGTAAAGAAGGCGAAGCTGGAACTAACGAAGTTAAAAATCCAGTAATAACTTTTGAAGATACAGGTAACACAGGCGGGTACTTCTTTAGCCAAACTGCCAAAGTAGCCTTTAATAATGAAGGCATTGCTACCCCTAAACACTACATTAAATCAACAAGAAAAGGAATTGCTAATGTAAATGTAGTTGGTACATGTGGAACAGGAGATTTCCCAGAACAATGTACAGACGGACAAACAACAACAATTGAGGCAAATGTTTGGTATTTAGTAAGTGGTGACATTAATATAACATACCAAGAGTCTTATGATGAATATTCTGAACTATTAGCTATTACTTTTGATGGAGTAAACTATAGTAGAAAATCAACTGGAACTATTGGAAAAATTGCATTCTATGCAAGAGATTTTGAATATCAAAATTCTTTAGCACCAAGTGTTACTACCATGCAAGAGGCAATAGACGAATTATATAGAAGATTTAATTAGGAGGTAATTATGAAAATATTAAAAGCAATGTTTGTAATATGCGTATGTTTAAGTTGTGTGGCTGGATGTGGTAAAAACAAAGATGAAAAACAAAAAACAACTGAGGCACAAAGAGAAACAGCACCAGTTCGCACAGAAGATTTTGAATTCCAGACAAATTCTGTTAACTTTGAAAATGGTAATTCAATATTTGACATTAAAGTAAAGAATACAAGCGACAGCGAAAAATACATAAATGAATTTATCATGCATGTAAAAGATGCTAATGGTGAAGATTTAGCAAATTTATTTGGAAATGTTAATGAAAACATCGAGGCTGGTGGCGAAAGAATAATAAGTTGTTCATTTGGCGGAGACTTATCTAATTATTCAAAACTTGAATTTGAACTAGCAAACTAAATCACGTTATGTGATTTTTTTCTTGCGATAAACTTTCAGTATTAATTTACTATTCATTTGATTCTTGATAAAATATATGTACAGGTGAATTATATGGAAAGATTACAAAAAATTATAGCAGAATCGGGCTTCTGTTCGAGGAGGAAAGCTGAAGAATATATTAAATCAGGTCTTGTTTATGTCAATGGAGAAAAGATTACTGAACTTGGTACAAAAGCTTCTTTTGGAGATTATATAGAAGTAGATGGTGAAAGTATTACAAGAGAAGATAAAGTTTATTATCTTTTAAATAAACCACGTGGATACGTATCAACTGTAAGTGATGAATTAAATCGTAAAAAGATAACAGATTTGATTGATACAGATAAAAGAATATATCCAGTTGGAAGATTAGATTATGATACGACTGGATTAATAATTCTAACAAATGATGGAGAGCTTGCCAATATTTTAATGCATCCATCTAGAGGTGTAGAAAAAACTTATGTTGCTAAATTAAATAAAGCTATGACACCAAAGGATCAAATGATTTTAAAAAGTGGTGTTAGCGTTGATGGAATAAAATGTATTCCAACGAGAGTTAAAGTAAGAGATGTCGATTATAATAAAGATACGTGTATTGTAGAAATAAGTATAGTTGAAGGACGCAATCACATTATAAAAAATGTTTTCTTAACTCTTGGTTATTTAGTAGATAAATTGACACGTGTTGAATATGGATTTTTAAAGTTAGATAATATGAAAAGTGGAGAGTATAGGGAACTTTCTATTAAAGAAGTAAAAAAACTATACGAATATAAGAATCAATGAAAATAGAAAAATTAGATAACAAGGGTAGAGGTATAACTTACCATAATGGGTTAATTACATTTGTCTTAAATGCTTTGCCAGAAGAAGTTGTAGAGTTAGAAAATATACATGAATCTAAAAAATTTAAAACGGCAATTCCCAAGAATATTTCCAATGAAAATCCTAACCGTGTTTTACCAAAATGTCCTTATTATGATAAGTGTGGCGGTTGTAATCTAGAACATATCACAATTGAATATGAAGATGAATTTAAAGAAAACAAAGTTAAAGAAATATTAACTAAGTACGCATCTGTTAATACTACTTTAAAATACAACAAAAATGATAAAGAAATGTTTTATAGAAATAAAGTAACTTTAAAAATAGAAGATTATAGATGGGGATACTATAATGAATCTACTCATGAGTTATGTGAGATAGATAAATGTCTAATTGCTAATAACGCCATAAATGCTTTTCTTAAAAATAAAGAAATATTTCCTATCAAAAAAGGAACTATTACAATAAGAGCTAATTATCAAGATGAACTATTACTTATTATTAGCACCGATGATGCTATTACTTTAGATGAAACTAAAATAGCATCTAATATAGTCGGAATAATTTTAAATAATAAATGTATCTATAAAAACAACTACTTTTATGACTATATAGATGACATGAAATTTAAAGTTTCTTACGATTCTTTCTTTCAAGTGAATAATTTTATGGCATCAAATATTTTTAAGATTTTAAGAAACAATATTAGGGGTAAAAATTTACTTGATTTATACTGTGGAGTTGGCACTTTAGGTTTATCCTTAAAAGATAACTTTAAAAATATTTATGGGATTGAGAAAGTTAAGAATGCTGTTGAAGATGCTAAATACAATGCCAAGATAAATAATGTCAGTAATGCTTTTTATTATGCTGGGGATACTGCTAAAATTTTGGATAAAATAAATCAGAAATTTGATACAGTGATAGTTGACCCACCAAGAAGTGGTTTAAATAAAGAAACTATCGAACATATAAAAAGAATAAATGCTAAAACACTTATATATATTTCATGTGATCCTATGACTTTAGCAAGAGATATTAGTATATTATCTAACTACAATGTTGTAAAAGTAAATGTCTTAAATATGTTTCCAAGAACTTATCACGTTGAATGTGTGGTGTTACTTAGCCTAAAAGCCTAGTAAAGAAAAGAAATTAAAAATGTATGAAAAATATAATAATTATTGGTCCATCTAGGACAGGGAAATCAACATTAGCATCTCTAGTATGTAAAAAATATAATCTTAGCTATATAAGTGGAGATAGTATTAGAAATGCTTTTATAAAAATTTATCCAGAGCTAGGTTATTCGCCTAAAACAACAATCGATAAAATTGAATTTTGTCAATTTATAGAAAAGATAATTAATGAAAATAGTATTCATTTAAAGAGGCAGATTTATTACGTAATTGATTCTGCAGACATTTCCATAGAGAATGCAAAAGGAGTATTTAAAGATTCATTAATAATTGGTTTAGGATGTAAAGATGCTAAACCGGAATCAATGGTAGAAAAAATAAAAGAGAATGATACTGAACTTGAATGGACATATGGCTATAGTGATAAAGATTTATTAGAACTTATTAATTCGACAATAAGAAAAAGTAAATCATTATATGATAAATGTACACTTAATAATATTCCTTATTTTGAAACTTCGCTAGATAGATATAATGCCTATAATGATGTTTACAAATATATAGAAAATGAATTGGATTTATAATCATGAAAAAAGTTTTTTTATTTGATTTAGGAAATGTTTTAGCATATCCTATAGACAGCAAACTATTATACCAAAAATTAAATTGTAAAATACCTTATAAAGAATTTGAAAAATATTGGTTAGGAAATGATTTAATAATAAAAGCTCATAAGGGTTTAGTTTCCGATGATATTTCAATAAAAGAATTATTAAATTATTGTAAAACTAATTTATCTGTAGAAGATTTTTATAATGTATATAATAACTTAGATACTTCCTTATTTTTAGATACAGTAGAGATAATCAATAAGTTAAAAGCAAATGGCTATAGAGTTGGTTTATTATCAAATTTAAGATTAATGGATTATGATAGGTATAAAGAAAAAATAGAAGAAATAGACTTTGATTACTTATTTTTATCTTATGAAATGAACTCCCTAAAACCTGATGATAAGATATTCAAAAAAGTTATAGAATCTTGTAATTGTAAACCTAGTGAGATAGTGTTCTTTGATGATAATGAAAGAAATGTTATTGCAGCAAATCGTAATGGAATTAATTGCTACAAAACATCAGGTTATAATATAAAAAAGGTATTTGAAGAAATCTTTAATGTATAAAGAGATTACAGTATACAAAGAATATATTTTCTATGTTATAATAAGAAAAATTAAAGCACTACAAATGCTATACAAATTAATCGAATCAAAATATCTATATAAAACTGGGGGGGAATTATAATGTTATGGTTACTAGGAATAAAAAAAAGCATGAGAAATATTACATGAAAGTAGCTAATTTAGAAAGAAAAGGCTCAATTAGCGAATATCAATTAGTTAATCCATATCTTCTTGGTCAATGTTTAAATGTTAATGTTAGTAACTTTTGTTCAGCTAAACAAAACCCATTAGAATATTTAAAGGGTGAGTATGATGTAAAAAGATTACTAATTGAAAATAATGCATCTAATAGAATTAAAGAGTTTCAAATAATTGAAATTTATGAGGATGAAAATCATAAACCACTATTATATAAAGCAATTGATCGTGATGGAAATATTGATATTCATGATATATCAGAATTTTCTTATGTGAAAAACAACAGTGTTTTCGGAAAAGATATTAATACTTTACCATCCTTTGTTCAAAGGAAACCAATAAGCGATTCTTGTGAATATTTAAAATATAAAATTGAAACAAATGATTTAAGAGATTTGCCAGTTGGACTATTTAAACAATATTTAATTAACGCTAAGGGTTTTAAAGAAGGATATAAATCTGTTACAAATTCGAGTTTCGGAACTGAATATCAAATAAGAGAACATATGCTATTTAATGGAACAGCAACTATTAAATTAATAGAATATATACCAAAAGAAAAAAACGTTTTTATGACTAAGCAAGACGAGATATCAAATCCATATCCAAAAGAGAGGACGGTTGGCTATAAATCTACTCCACTGATTTTTTTAAGTAATTTGAGAGTAATGCCAGACTTTAGAAAAAATACCATTGAAGGTATATACGAATATTATAATCTAAAAACTGTCAAGATTAGTTTACCAATAATGCCCAACGTCTTTTATTTATATGATAAATATGTAAAGTCTAAGGATATGCTCTATCTTTTGCAATTAGACTTTAACAATAATATCACAATAGATATTTATAAAAATGTTTTACCAGAATCATTGTTTGATTTACCACATAAATTTTTTCAAGAAATGAAAATAATTCCTTTTTCTAGGAATAAATTTCCGAATTTAGATGAGGATAATCTTTATATTAAATTATGGATTTACACAGTAGCTATTCTTTTATGTTGGGACACTTATTCTTATCCACTCAAAAAAAGATTAAAAACCTTTATTGAAAATTATCAACATATATATGAATCTATACTATCACAATTAGTTTTAGATATTGGTCCAGAAAAAACTTTACTTGTTATGAAATGGCTTAAGCGTAATTTAAAGATAAATCTTTCTTCACTTTTAGGATGTGAAGGGGATTTCATTGATGAATATGCGTGTCTTTTCTCGTTCACACAAAATGAATACAATTTACCACCTGAATTAAAGATTTATAAAGAAAGCACTATTATAGCTTACGGTGGTATTGATAAATTGCTTGAAGATTATAATACTTCACACAAAGAACGAAAAGATTTTATTATTAGAGAATTAGAAAAGATAGAAAAAACTTTAGAAGAAGACAATTCTATTAAAATAGATAGTTCAATTGAAAAAGCTATAAGCAGAAGAAACAGAGAAATAAAAAGATAAGGATAAAAATTAAGTATCATGCACTAAGATTAAAAGAAAATGATGATTTAAAAAAGTCTATTATGGAGTATGCTAAAGAAAATAATATTGAGGCTGGATGTGTAAAACATGCTCATATTCGCTTAGCAAAAACTATTTCATTTTTAGATGTTGATTCTGATTACGAAATTGTTAGTATAACAGGTACAATTTCTAAAGATGGTCTACATTTACACATATCTTCATCCGATACTGAAGGTAATACAGTAGGCGGACATTTAAGTAATGGAACGATCATTAATACTACATGTGAACTTGTAATACTAGAATTGTCAAATTACTCATTCACAAGAGAGTTTGATGAAAAAACCGGTTATAAAGAGTTAGTAATAACTGAGAAATAATAGAATTATTTAATCATAATAATTTAGTAAAGAGAAAAATCTCTTTTTCTTGTTTTAAATTATGTTTAATTATATAATAATTAAGTTGGGATGTGAAATTATGAATCTTAAAACTAAAAAAAGAATTATGTTATCTATTCTTGCTTTATCTTTAGGAACTACAGGATGGGGAACTAATTACCAAGAAAATGCATTGAATGAAATAAATGAAACTCTAGAAGAAGATTTTTATAAAGAGTCAAGAACTACAGAAATCAATGCCGAATATTATGGAGGATTTTATCGAACTTATTTAAATACTTTTGGTGATTATATGTCAAAAAAACAATATAAGCAATTTGAAGATTTAACTACCTCTTACGATATCTTAGAAGAATGCGATGATGAAGCAATAGCAAATATGTTAGATGCTATTTTATTTGCTGATAGCTCGCGCGGTAAGGGCATATATTCAGCTTTCAATCGAGAATTATTATATGAAGAGTTTCAGCAACATACAGTTTTTTATAATAAAACTTATAAACAAATAAACCGTTTAAAATTTCTTATAAATGATGATGATGCATTTTATAAGGCAATGTTTTCTGGGAACATTGAAGATTTTATTAAACTATTAGCTAAAAGCACAGGATGTGAAGAAATTGATGCATCTACTTTAGTCGCCTTTTTTGATGACTACTATATCGGTTTAAAAACAGGATATTTTAATAGACCTCAAGAAGAAATAGAAAAAAACATTGACTTTACAATAGAACAAATTACAAATACAAAATTAAAAGAAGATAAAGTATTTGCTAAAACTTTCTACGCTCGAATGTTTATTAATAATAAAAGATACTTTGAACAGGTAACCTTAACTCCAAGCTTGATTAGTAAGCAAGCACATATTTTAATAGAGGATAATGAAGATATATCTTTTGATTTTGATAGTAAATATCTTAATGAAACAGAATTAGAATTATGGCAATTAAAAGCGATAAAAGCAAATGATTATATTAAAGAAGCATACGATAGTTATTATAATGATAAATATGATTTAGAAGGTATGCCCTTACTTGCTATTTTATTATCCTCAAATTGTACTTTAGAAGACACTATTAATGAAGATGAAATAAGATGCGAAATATACGCTGATTTAAAAAATTATTTTAATTCCCTAGATGACTTTAATAATTTCGTACTTAAACTTTTTAATCGTGATGAAGATGCCTTAAATCGTTATTTTGAAATCTTTAAAGAACGATTACAAGAAGACGATATTGATATTACGGATTTTATGCGCTATGAAGCTTTGCGAAAATTAGTTAAAAAACATGAAATTAATACAATACATTTTGATAATGTAGATTACGGAAGTATGCGAGATATTATACCTTCTATGCCAAAAGAAGAAGCTTTAAAATATGTTTCATTCGTTAAAGAAAATTATCGCTTTTATAATGTTGATTATGATAAATATTTTACTGAAATAGATTCTATTTTAAAGAATAATGATTTAGGTATATCGAGAATAATTAATGACGAGATAGATATAAAATGGGGTAAAAAACCAATTAGTATAACTGGTTACTATAATAATTCTACGGTCGTAAGTACAACAGTTAGTCTTAAAGAAATGAATGTAGATGGTATAGACATGCTTTATTTTGAGGCGCCAGAAAATTTTGAAGATGGATACTTAGCTGAAGTATATTACAATATTGAAGGGGATCCCGTAATAAAAGAATTTAATGGGCTTAGTACATATTTAGAAAAAACCAAAAACGAGGGAAATACTTATATAATCGTTGTGAGCCTAAATAATGAAGAGGAAATTCCCGAAAATCTTGTTTTTGTGAAAAATTATCCAGTCATCAATCATTTAGATAAAAACGAAAGTAATGAAAAAGGTCCTAGCAAGATGATAAAATAGAAATGAAAGTAGGTAAGTGAAATGTTAGAAGGAAAAGTTGCAATAATAACAGGTGGAACAAGAGGAATAGGTTTTGAAACAGCATTAACTTTTTTAGAAAATAAAGCTCGCGTGTGTATTCTTGGTTCTAAAGAAGAAACAGTTTCTAAAGCCCTAGAAGAATTAAAAAAGCTAAATGAAGGTTATGAAGTAATTGGCTACTATCCAAACCTTACTAAAGAAAATGAAGTAAAAGATGTTTTTGAACAAGTAAAAAAAGAATTTGGCAAGATTGACATTGTTGTTAACAATGCTGGAGTATCATCTAAAACTAAAATACTAGATTATGAAGAAGCAGAAGTTGATAAGATTATTGATTTAAATATTAAGGCTGTCTTTATAACTTCAAAAGTTGCTTCTGAATATCTTAAAGAAACTAAAGGTGTTATTTTAAACACTTCATCAATGGTAAGTATTTATGGTCAACCATCAGGTATACTTTATCCAGCGAGTAAAGAAGCAGTGAATGGGTTAACAAAATCTCTTGCACGTGAACTTGCACCATTAGGTGTTAGAGTAAATGCTGTAGCTCCTGGGATTACAAAAACAGATATGGTTGAAAAACTCCCTCAAGAAATGATTGAACCATTAATTAAAACTATTCCTTTAGGAAGAATTGGAACGCCAAGAGATATTGCTAATGCTTTTTTATTCTTAGCAAGTGATTTAGCTGAATACATAACTGGTGTTATTTTAAGTGTAGATGGCTGTGCAAGAAGTTAAGTTTATGAACTTAGCTTTTTTTCTGCAAAAATTGTCACAAATAGTCACACAGGTATGTTATAATAATTTAAAGGTGATTATGTGGGAAAATTAAGTAATACACTCACAATGTTAGAATTACTTAATTCTGGAAGAAAGTATTCTTTAAAAGAACTTGCTACTATTTTAGAAGTAACTCCGAGAATGATCAGATTATATAAAGAAGAACTTGAGAATGCTGGTATATATATTGATACTATTTATGGACCATTTGGTGGTTATATTTTAAATAGGAAAGTAAAGTTACCAAAGACAACTTTTAAGAAGGAAGATTATGAATTTCTTATTAGTTTAAATGTTTCAAAAGAAAAAGAAGCAAAACTAATCGAGGTTGCTGATAAGATTAGAGGTCTTACGCCACTTTCGCCCAAAAACGTTTTAACAAATAAAACAAAAGTATATTATAATACACTTGCAAAGGCAATTAAAGAAGGCAAAAAGGTTAGTCTTAGTTATTATTCATTAAGTAAAGGATTAACTAAAAGAATAATTCATCCACATGATTTATTATATACTAAAAAAGGTTGGTGCTTATCAGCTTACTGTGAACTTCGAGGAGATCTTAGATTATTTGAACTTGAAAGAATAGATGAATTAACTATTTTAGAAGATAGTTTTGAGTAAGGAGAAATTGTATGAAAAAAAGAACCATAACTACAGATGTCAAAGTAATAAAAACAAAAATAATAGATACACTAGAATTTAGATTAGTATTTCCCATAAAACATCATAATGATAATTCACATTATATAAATATGCTAGATTTATTTGTATCAACAACAAGTCAAAAATATCACAATCAAAGAGACTTCAAAAAAGAAAGTTTAAAACATACGATACTTGGACTTGGAATAAGCGAACTAACAATTGCTGAAACAACTTATATTATTTATTCTTTTGGTTTACCGAGAGAAGGAATAATAAAGAATTTTAACATGGATGAATCATTCGAATTTGCTATAAATGCCTTATTAAAACCATATCTTGATGGGTGTGCTTTTAATGCAGAAAAATTTAACTATGAAAAAGAATTTTTACTTAGTAACCATATGAGATCTTTAAATAATATCTATTCAGCTAATTCAAGAAAGTTTTATGACTATATTGACCCAAATGATTGCTTAGGAAACTCTTATGAAAAAAGTGGTGAAGTGTTAAAGCAAATGACCCCTGAAAAACTATATGAATTCTATAAAAAGAACATTTTAGAAAATACATTTATTCCTTACGCTTATGGTAACATTGCTGTAAGTGATGCAAAAAGACTATTTAATAAATATATACCACAAAAAGAAAAAAGTGTAACATTTAATACAAGTTATTTTAAATTATTACCAATCTCTAAACCAACATATCAAGAAGAGATAACTAAGTATAATCAGTCAGAATTATTTTTAGAATACCAAGTAGATATCAAAGAGAGTGAAACAAAATACTTATCAACATTAATAAATATTTTAAATGCTCAAGAAAATAATTTAATATTTGAAGCTTTACGAGTAAAGCATAATCTAGTATATGATGTAATGCTAAAATCATTTTCATCACGTGGCATGTTCGTTATTATCGCGTTTATTCCTAATGATAAATATAAAGAAACAAAGAAGATTATTAAGTCTGTTTTCACAAGTCTAAAAAATAAAGAATACTTAACAAATTGTTTAAATAAGTTAATAAAAGGATTAGAAATAGATTTACTTAAAGAACAAGATGGACAAGGAAAATTATTAAATGATACAGTTAATCACGATTTAGGAATAAGAACAACAGAAGAATTATTAGAAAGAACCGCATCCGTTAAAGTTGCTGACTTAATTAAGTTTATCGATCGAGTTAAATTAACAAATGAGATGTTCTTTAGAGGTGAATAAATATGATAAAACATGAAATAATCGATTTACCAAATAAAGTAAGATTAGTACTAGCAGAAGATAAAAGTAAGAATCAAACATATGCCGAGTTAATAGTTAATTTCGGTGGTGCAGTAGAAAAGTATAAACGAAATAAAGAATGCAAAAAAATAACTCCAGGGCTTGCACATCTAATGGAACACTATTTAGTTGAAAACAGTATTTATGGAAGTATGTTTAATTATTTTAAAGAAAAGTTTGTAACTTTCAATGCAACAACAAATTTTAATAAAACGAGATTTTATATTGATACAGTTTTTGATTTTGATATGCGTCTTGAAGAATTAATCAAATTAGTAAATACCCCAGTTTTTGCTGACTTATCTTTAGAAAAAACAAAAAAGCCAATAATCGAAGAGATAAAAAGAAATAAGGATCGTTTATATAATAAGTTTTCTAAGAAGATTAATGACTGTACATATGTAAGAATGAAATGTCGTGAAACTACTGGTTCATCAAAAGATGTAAATAGTATAACTGTAAAAGAATTACAAGAAGTTCATGATTTATTTTATCAAGTCGAGAATCAAACTATATTTATAGCAGGTAATTTTGACACAAAAAAAATTGCAAAATTAGTTGAAAAGATTTATGGCGAAATAGAAAGAGAACATATAGATTATAAAATATTAGATAAACCTGAAATAGCTAAAGTAAAAAAGAGAAAAGGTCATGTTATTGATCCAAACGTTGATGAATTTATTAATATCACATTTAAAATAGATTTAAGTAAGCTTACACCAAAAGAGAAGGTTAAATCAACATTTTATCTATCACACTTTCTAAATTATAATTTTAATGATTCATCATCTGCTTACCAAACTTTATCCCAAAATAAAGACACTATTTATAGCATAACGACTAGTACATCATATTTTCTAAAAGATATATGTTTACTTGATGTTGGTATGTATGGAACTAATTTAAAAAAATTTAAATCTATTGTTTTTGATGTAATAAAAAAGAAATATGCCGACAAAGAAATGTTTGAACTTTGGAAAAAAGAAACTTTAATAAAAATGATTATAAGACAAAATCGTGTTTATTCATCAGGTCAAGCTTTTTTAGAAAATGTGTTAACCTTCGGCTATAATGATATTGATAAAATATCAGATATTGAAGAATTTTCTCTTAAAGACTATAAAGAGTTTTTAAATAAGTTAGATTTTTCTAACTATACGATTGTAAGACAAACTAAAAAGTAAAGATCATTCTTTACTTTTTTAAATTTTCTTTTTAGGTATATATATTAAGCGTTCTATATCAGAAAAATCTTTATTCTTTAATTTATCTAAAGATGTACCAAATGACACAAGTTCAATATACTGCCTTTGAAATCTTGTTAGTTCACTAGGTTTTGATTTTGCAACAAACTTGAGTTTGTTGTTAAATGCCGATAATCTACTATCTGTAATTCTTGATCTAATACCAAGAAGGTAAATGCTTATCTCTTGTATATATTGCTTTGCAATACTCACCTTTTTTCTTTGCTCATCAAATACTTGAGTGATAGATATAGTTTTATCTAATGCTAGCAATCTATATAAGTAATCTTTTATATACATATATGAATTAAATGTTCCTTCATATAAAACTCTGTTTTCTTCATTTGCAAAAAATGCATCAAGATATCTGAAGTAAGATGCTTCCTCAGTTGTTTTATTTATGATATCACTTGTTCTAACTTTATTTGCTAACTCTTTTTCTTTTTGTGATTTTTCTCTTATATATCCAAGCTCGCATATATTTATGAATTTCCATAATTTATCAATACCATTTTCTTTTAAGAAACTTTGAACATTTTTATCACCATATACTAGATTAGTTTCATAAACTTTGCCTAAGCCAGTTTGATATCCTATATTATTCCCTAAGCCTTTAAAAACTAAGTCTTCTAAAAACTCTAAATCAGATATTTTTAACTCTTCAATTAAATGTCTATAATATTCATCTAAAGAAGAGGTAATACATGAACTTCTCTCACTGCTATAATTAAGTCTTGAGTATTTACTACTGTTTTTTCCTAAAACAAGTGAGATATTTTCCTTTAATTCGTTATCCGTTGTCACCTTCATTAATGCAAATAACTCTTCAATGTCCATAGTATTTAAAAAAGCTTATTTTTCCATTTATTTTCTCCTCTTTAAAAAAACAGGTTTATTATAAATTTTAAAAGAATATTTGTCAAATATATTATACTGACGAAATATTACCTAATTACATTGTATACTAAACAAAATGGTGATAATATG